>CAZFSZ010000001.1:0-40285 GCA_964521755.1 uncultured Methanosarcinales archaeon
GATTTAGAATTAGTTGGTGTTATCTCATTTAGAAAATCTATTCGGAGATACTGATTGTATAGATAATTATTTAAAAGTTTTTTTTAACTCTTTTAATAATAAATTCCTTTTCTCCTATTAGAAGTTAATTATTTAATGAATAATACTATATAAATAAAATACATCTTTTATTTAATTCTTTTTTGAAGAACAACAAACAAGAGAGTTATTCCAGTCAGGAAAGAAATTATAAATCCTATAATACTTCTTAAAGATGCAGTTATCTTTTTACTTATCTTTGTTTTATTGTTAATTTTATAAATTTCTAAACATCCTTCTTCAAAAACTTTTGTCTCATTGATCCATGTATAACTCAGAGGGTATTCTGCACATTTGTCTTTTAGAATATATTGGATACCTAAATTCTCAAGACACGTTTCATTTGTATTATCTAAACAGTTTTCAATGTTGTTGATTAAAAAATCAGAAGTACCCCAAGCTCCTTTGCTTCTTAATATCTCTATTTTAATCAATTCATTAATTGGCACCGTAATCCTTCCATCAGGAGTTGAATTAAGAGTCCAGTTATAAGTTAGATATCCTTCCCATGGAAGATAGATTATATATCCCTTTATATTTTCACTTAACAAAAAATTATTTGATTTTTCATATGATAAAGGATAAATTACAGGTTTTATCTGTCCAGATAGATTTATCAAAGGGAAAGTGTAGAATATAATTAAGACTATAAAAGATAGATATATAGTAAAATGTACTAAACTCCTGATATTGGTGTTGGAAAATTTTTTTCTTATTTTTTTTGATATAACTTCTATACCAATAGGACAAAGATAAGCATATGATAGAGCTATAAGTGAAGCAAATTTATGTGAATCTCTAAATCCACTAAAAAAAGGAATAGTGTTAAAAAAGAAATTAAAAAGAGGTTTGGTATATGGGTGAGAAGCACCAACTGCAAAAATCACTCCAATCCACCATAGTGAATAAAAAAATTTAGAGATTGGATATTTATTTGTTTGGAAATATCCTAGGAGCATTAAAACAACAAATACAGCTAATATAAAATACCAAAGCCAAATAGGAATTATACTATAGGTTGTTTTATATCCTGATTCTCTCCAAAAACCCCATATCCCCATTATTTTTGCAACAGCAGGGATGTTTTGAGATAATTTAGGAGCAAAAAAATCTATATGTTTCTCGTTGATTTTATTGAATATAGGATTTGAAATAATAGTATGAAGCCAATAAGTATTTAGAAGCAATACAAAAAATAAAAAAACAAGAATCGGTTTTATGTATTTTTTAGGGCTGGTTTGATTAGTTCTATTGGAAAGATAATGAAAAAAAGATAACAAAACAAAAAAAACAATATTTATAATAAAAAACTGTGGAGAAAAAGAACTTGCTATTGTGAATGCGAAAATAGTCTTGATTAAATCTTTTTTATTGAAGTTTTCATTAAAAAAATTAAATAAATAATATAGATATACAGGAATTAATAAATAAGAGATTAATATACTTAACTGGCCCACCATTATCCTTGAATAAACAAAAGGATTAAAAAAGTAAATTAAGGCAAAAAGATATCTTTTTTTTGTTAATTTTTTTATATAATAAAAAGAAATTAAAAATAATACTAAAATGATTAATTTCTCCCAGACAAAACCCATATTAATTTTAAATATTAAAAATTTTAAGAATTCAAATAAAGGGTTTTTCCATCCACTGTTTAAAGTTTGGATAAGTTTAGAAAGATTGAAATATGTAGGAGAAACATAATCTAAGAATATCAGTTTTTTATTCAATGGGAATATAGGAAATATAAAACAAACCAAGATTGATAATAAACCATATTCAATCAAAGATATTATCTTTTTCTTTTTCATTATGATAATTTGATTTTTTAATATTCCATATAATTATTGCTATTGCTGTGAACAGTGAAAAAAGCATTAAAGATCTATAGGCTGATTCTGGTTTATAATAAATTGTTAAATTATAATCTCCTAATTCATCTATATACCATGTGTTTGTAAATCCATTAGAAGGGAAAAGGCTTTGTTTTCCAATATCTTTTTTGAAAATATGGCTGATAATACCTATATTGCCCTTATAAATCCCCCATCCTTTATTATATTCTTCAGAGAAAGTAATGAAGAAAGGCTCTGTTGCGTTTTTAATATTTACTTTATATTTTGAAGGGCTTTCTTTTTCAAAAGATATTTGAGGCGTGTTTATTTTTTTATGATCATTGTACAGCATAATGCTCCTTATATTACCTATATTTTTCACATTATCCTCCAGATCTATTTCTAATATAGTTCCATTTTCATTTCTGGTCAAAAATTTATTATTCTTTGATGTTAGATCATAGGTGTTTTTTATCCTATCAATTATATTTACAAGATCAAGCTTACTGAAAAGCATTACATCTTTGATATATACATTCTCAAATTTATCAGCTTCATCAAAAGTTTCAATCTCGATAAAAAAAGAATTGACATCAGTCATATCTATTGGGGTTCCATAATGAGGATTGTCTAGTTTAAAATTAATGTGATTCCATCCTTCTTTGAAATCTTTTTCTGACTTATACCATGCTCCTTCATCTCCATTTATCTTTATCTGTATCCATTTTATCTTTTCAGGCTCATCAAGAGAGACATTAAGACTAATACTACCATAATAAGACCAGTCTTCTTTTGGAAATTCAGTAAAGACTCTTATCCATTTCTTTCTTCCAATATCTTTATTAAATGCAATAACTGTTTTGTCTTTAATCTTTTCTAATCTTGCTTTATCTCCTGAAGATGTTGTATCTCCAGAATAATACCAATCACCTATATTTTTCTGAAACAAGTCATGTATTTTGCTTTTACTAAAATCTAATTTTTCTATTACAGATTTTACTAAATCTACTTTCTGCAGTGAATAATTTGTAGTAATAAATTCTGCATCATTGAACTCGAGCTCTAAATAAAGCTTATTTATGCTGCTCCAGTCTAAAGGATATGAATGATCAAGTTTCAGAGAAAGAGTATTCCATCCTTGTTTGAATTTCTTGCCTTCAGTATATACCAAGCCTTCATCTCCATTTACTTTAACTTTGAAATTTTTTACTTTTTCTGGATTCTCAATATAGAAAACAATATCTATAGAATGATAATTTTTCCAATTTTGAGGTTCAAATTCTGATCTTAATCTTATCCAAGGAGCATTATCATTATCCTTAACAAACACAGCTGACGAGCCTTTGTCAGTTTCCTCAAGCTGAAGTTCTTCCCCTACCTTGGTTGTACCTCCTTGATAATACCATGTTATTTTATCATTAGGGTTCTCAAAATTTACAAAATTATGAACTTTTAGTTTTTCAGTTCCTTTCAGCTCTTCTACACTTTTGTATATCAAAAGATTTTTATCTTCAATCTCTTTTTTAAAAGAATCAATCTTTTTATTGAGTATGCTTTCAGGAAACAATGCAAGACTATATATTGCATTTTGACCTTCAATGTTCTTGATATTGATTTCATGAGTTCCTTTTTCCAAATTTAATTCACTTATCTTTTTCCATTGTATAATTCTGCTATCTGTTTTAGTGTCAATATTATAATGGGTATCAGAAAATGTTAATCTTAAATTTCCTCCATTGTCCCAGTCCAAAACATTTGCCCATAAACTGTAATTTCCTTCTTTATCTATATAAAGAGGTATAGTAAGATTTACTTTTGCTATTGTAAATATTCCATCAGAAGGGCTACAAGCAGGATTAAATTCGTAAACCCCCCACCATTTACTTCTTATAGAAACCCAAGAATTGAAGGCATATACGCTTGCAGTCTTTTTTTCAGGTTCAATTAGATATGAGTGATTTATTGTATCTAAAACAATATTAGTAAGAGGATAATGTAGTAAAAGATTATCAAAAATATCTATTTTATTTACATCTTTACTGAATATAAAAGAAACATTGCCTTCGTCTATAGGTATCCAATAAGAATTTATAATATCTCTTAAATCCCCGTCAGTCAAAAAGACAGACTCAGGAGAATAAATTTTAGGAAGATTTTTAGGGTTTTCATATATTCTAATGTTTTTTTCTTTTTTTATCTCCTGTAACTCAGAATCTTCAGATAAGCTTCTATTCCAAATATGAGAATGTCCTATATAATCTTTATTCTTGCTTAGATAATCCTCTCTTAATATAACATGGTCTACATTGTAAAACTTAAGAAAACTTCCCTTATGGTCATATTCTGGCTGTGTAAATGATTTCATCAAGAATCTTGCAGGAAAAGTTTTATATCCTGTTACATGAGGAAGTAATGGATCCCTTATATAACGATAAGAGCCTTCCTGAACAAATATGTCTCCCGCAAAAGGAATCCACCATACCCTATTTTCTTCATTTTCATATGTATGATATATTTGCTGTGATTCTTCAGGGATTTGATAAGTATGAATGTTTCCTGCAAAGTTTCCAGTAAATAAAGGATATATAAAAATCAATAATAACAAAAAAGGAATAAAAATTATAAACAGTTTTTTTAATTTTGTCTTTTTATTAAAATTTTTATTAAATAGATTTGAGGGTTTTATCAAAGGAATCTTATTTATTGTAAAAGAGAATAATATGGGCAAGGTTAATGATGCTAAAAAAGCAGAATGAGAGGGATCTCTGTAAAGAGTACTTAATATTGGGCTAGTGTATAAAAAATTAGATATAAATGCAAGAGGTTTTGCTACTCCTTTTGAAAGAAATACACCCAATAAAAATAAGAAATATATAATAAAAAGTTCTTTATTTGCTTTATTATTAATTGATTCTTTGTTATTTCTTTTTAGGTTATATAATAATATAGAAGCTAAAGATAATATTAATATTATAAATGAAACTATGAGCCATATTTCATAAGGAATAATTTCTTTTTTTAATGGAGATTCTTCTTTAGGTCCAGTCCATAAGGATCTTACCCAATAAGGTTCAACTTTATCTGAAACAGTTCCCTCAAAATAAAGGTCATTGTTGCTTTTTATTCCTCTTATTGTACTTAAAAGATTGACTTTTTTGCTAAAACTTTCTTTCCAAAAAGAATGCTCATACTTATTTTGAAATGATTCAAATGTAGATTCGTCCTGTGCTTTGGAAAGGCCTGTATCTACATAAAAGATGCTGTATATCCAGAAGCAGTTCAATAAAAGAAACAAGATTAAGATAAATATCGCTATCTTAGTTGCATTCAATAGTTTTATCCTCTTAACTATAACTTTAAATAAAACAAAGACTAAAAAAATAAATAAAAGAGGAGCTGAAACCTGCATCTGGGTTGTCAGGCTCAAGAGCAGAACACCTAAGGCAATCAAGCTCCATCTTATCCCTTTAGAAGATATCCCTTTTAAAAATACAAGAAGAGCGAAGGGGGCTATAGCCATTCCCCATATAAAAAAAAGAAAACCTGCGCTTATGTTATTGAACATGAAAGGAGAACCCAAATAAAATAAGCCCCCTAAAAATGAAGCATATCTATTTAATGAAAAATAACTATTGAGCAATTTATACATCCCAAACCCACTTAAACAAAGAGAAAACAATATTAGGATCTTGAATATTGTAGGCGGGCTAAAAATAAAAGATAACGGCGCATAAAAAAGGAGATAAGGTGTTATTATGGTTTTTCCTGTAGGATGTCCAATAAATGCGTCATCCCATGAATAAGAATTCAAGGCGTATTCCTGCATTTCTGAGGTAAAATAAGTTGAGGGCCAGTCATGTCCTCCTAAAATCCCATCAAAGAATATTATTCCTCTTATAGAAGCAAGAGCAATTAAAAAATAGATTAAAAATATAAGCAGGTCTTTTTTAAAACTTTTATTGAATTTTATTTTTTTTATTTTCATTTTAGTTTAGTTGGTTTTATTTATTTCTATTAAAAGATTAGGCCAATATTTTATTGATGTTTTTATTTTCTAAAAAAATCTCCCCCCATAAGCTGTAAAAAAATAATAAAGTTGTTTGTCTTGGACTTAGTTTATTTTCATTGATATACTTAAGAATATTATTATTACTAATAAAATTAAAAATATCTTTCTCTTCTAATAGAGAAATATAATTTTCTTTGATTTCTTTTTTGAATATTTTATTTATAGGAACAGCAAAAGGCTTTTTCCTTCTCTGAGTTATAGCAGAAGGAAGTTTTTTTTTCATTATATCATATAAAACCTTTTTGCCTTTTAGAAAATTTAATTTATATTTTTCAGGAGAAGGGATTGCTTTTGAAACTAACCTGTGATCTAAAAAAGGCACTCTGCATTCTAATGAGTGAGCCATTGATAATTTATCTACCCTTAATAACTGGAATCCTGGCAAGGTATGTTTTAAGTCAAAATGTTGGGCATCATAAAATGGATTTCTTATTTTTTTTATGAAACTTTGTTTTTGTCTTGAGGAAAGATTGAATTTTTTCAATTTTTTAGGATTAAAGAATCTTCTATATTTATTGTATATTTTTTGTCTTATGTTACAAGGTAAAAAAAACATTTTTCTTGAAAAGATAGGATAATGGCTATACCCTCCAAATATTTCATCAGAGCCCTCACCTAATAATCCTACTTTAAATTTTTTACCTGCTTCTCGAGAAAGGAAATAAAAAGGAAGTACTGCAAAATCTGCCACAGGTTCTTCTAAATGATATATTATTTTGGGTAATGCTTTTCTTATCTCTGAACTGTCAAGGAAAATTTCATTGTGGTTTGTATTAAAATATTCTGCTACTGTTTTTGCATATTTTAATTCATCTGTTGACTCTCCAAATCCTATGCTGAAAGTATTTACTGATTTATTATTCTTAGAAATAAATGAAGTAATTGTACTTGAATCCAATCCTCCTGATAGAAAAACACTTACTGGGACATCTCCCATTTTTCTTTTATTTACTGAGTCTTCAAGAATTGATGATGTGCTTTCTTTAAAAGTATAATAATCTTCTTTTTTAATTTTAGAAGGAATCTCCCAATATTTTTTTAATTTTATGCTGTCTTTATTTAAAATAAGCAACTCTCCAGGCAATAATTTTTTAATAGATTGTATCGGAGTATTTCTTAACATAGAAAAACCATGATAGAGATAATAATGTAAATTTTGTGTGTCAGGTCTTAATTTTAATCCAGGATATTGTATGATTGATTTTATTTCAGATCCAAAAATAAGCCTGTTTTCTTTTTTTGAATAATAAAAATATAAAGGTTTTATACCAATACGATCTCTCGCCAACATAATTTTTTTATTGTTGATATCCCAAATTGCAAAAGCAAACATTCCATTAAGCATATTTAGAAATGAATCTCCATATTCTTCATATAAATGAACAAGAACTTCAGTATCACATCTAGTTCTAAATTTATGCCCTTTTTGAATTAAATCTTTTTTTAAAGATTTATGATTATAAATTTCTCCATTAAAAACAACAACAATATTTCTATCTTCATTAAAGATTGGTTGCTTGCCCCCTTTTAAATCGACGATACTTAGCCTTACATTTCCAAGTCCAATGTTATTATCAACATAAATACCATCTCCATCTGGGCCCCTGTGTTTTATTTTTTTAAGCATAGATATAAGTATCTTTTTATTGCCCTCTCCATAATATCCAGCTATGCCACACATATTACAATTTCCTCGTTTCTTTTTTTATTTTGTTTTCAATCAATGCTGCAGTTTTATCCCATGTAAAATTAGTTGCAATTTTTTTTCCTTCTTTAGAAAGTTTTTTTCTGAGATTTGAATTATTGATTAACTCGAGGAATTTGAAACTGAATTTGTCTTTATCTCCTACTTTTACAGTTTGTATTGCTGGAGAAAAGAAAAAATCATAAAAAGGCAGATCATAAGCTAAAACAGGGATTCCACAAGCCATAGCTTCTAATATAACCATTCCAAAACTTTCATAATAGCTTGGACAAATAAAGACTTTGCTTTGTCTGATAAGATTATATTTTTCCTTTCCCTGTTTATTTCCTGTTAATATTATGTTTTTATCTAAATTATATTTTTTTATTTTTTTGATTAAATTTTTTCTAATCTTTTGGTTGCCGTCTCCTATTACAATGAGTTTTGAATCTTTATTTTTTTTAACAACTTTAGACCAGATATAAGGCAAATCTTCTATCCCTTTCTGTTGGTGAAACCTTCCAAGAAAACAAGCTTCATATTTTTTCTTTTTTTTGTTGGTTTTTTTATTATCTTTGGGTATTTTAGTCAGGTCTATGCCTCCTGGAACGACAACAACTTTGTTATCAAGGTACCCTCTTTTTAATAATCTTTTTTTATCTAATGGATTAGATACCATAATAAAATTAAGATGTTTTGATTTAAGGATGGTATTAATAATGAGGTTATGATAAAGATTCATAAAAAACTCTCTTAGATTAGGAAATGTGAAACCTTTTGAATACATCTTTTTATAGCCTTTAAATAGATAAGGTGATATAAGATGAAAGCCTATAAACCACACAAATTTCTTTCCTCTTAACTTATAATAAAAAGGGAGGAGTATATCAGGCAAAAATTCTGAAGAAGAATAATATATAAAAGGATTATTATTTTTATTATTGAATATTTTTTTTATTTTGTTAGGAAAAATAAAAGACCTTTTTATATATTCAAAGATTATATTGATTAAATTATTTTCTTTTTCTTTGCTTTTTGTTTCTATGATAATATTTTTAGGAAGATATCCTTTGTAAAATTTAGAAAAAAAAGAAGGAGTAAATATATTTATATCAAACCCCTTCCAATGTTTGACATAATTTCTTATGCGATTAGTGGCTCCGCTTAAGCCTTTGAATATAGGAGCCTGGATTGAAATATACAATTTAATTTTATTTTTGCGATTCTTTTTATTAGCCATTTTGTTTTTTATCTGTCCAATATCTCACTGTCTTTTTTTATCTCAAGATAAGGATATGTCCATGCAATATCATAAATTGAATCAAAACATAACTTAGGATTATGAAAAAAATCACTCAAAAAGATCTTTATTTTTTCTTTGCTGGAATCTTTGTTCATAAATACTGCATAGAAAAACTTTGTAGGCTTAAAATTGTATATCAGATTTATTATCTTTGGCCTGATATTTCCTATATTTTTATTGTGGATTATTTTAAAAGAGCCTGTAAAGAAACTTAAAAAATAATAAAGATTGAAAATAAGATTCTTTGGAAACCTTTTGTCAAGCAGAAGAAGATTTTCCTCTAGACTTTTTTCATTTTTAAAGTAAGTATTTAGGATATTTTTCAAAGAATCAACTATATCTTTTTTGACTTTTTTTTTGTCTACCTTAGATGAATATTCTTCTAAGCTGATCTTGTTTAATTTAAATCTTAAACTCAAGAATATCTTGTCTGCAGTTTCACCACTAATTATACCAATATCTTTATTTTTAAAATAGTCAAGCTTCCTGCTGTAATAATCAGAATATTTTTTCTTAAGCAGCAGAACTGCGTTTGCTATGGCTATATAGGCTTTGCAGCAATTGTAATAATCCTCAGCTTCAGAATCCTTGTCTTTCTGTATTAGCAGATATCTAAAAAATATCTCTCTTATACCTTCCCAAACAGGAATGTCTTTATCTGAATATTTTACTCTTTTTTTGATAAAATCATCATTTCCAAAAAGCACTATCCCGCTTGATTTAAGATCATAGTTAAGCATAGTTTTTCTTGTTCTTAAAAAAATAGGAAAAGACGCAGTCAGATCTATATCACCTTTAAACGAAGACGCTATTTTGTTTAGATTTTTTTGTATCCATAATTTTCTATAAGTATAAATAATAATCTCAATATCACTTAAAAATAGATTATCTATTTTTGTAGTTTCTGCTCTACTTGTACTTCCTCCTAAAACAATAGCTTTTGGATTTATATGGAATTCATTCAATATTTTTTCCACTATTTTTAATATTTTTTCTTTCTCTTTTGATTTAAGAAAATTTAATTTTTCCATACTGATTTCCCTTTCATAGTTTTTGGCTTATCTGTATCAAGGACTTTTAGAATGCTTGGAATAATATCTACAATTTGAATTTCTTTCTGATTTTTCCTTAATTTTTTTGGTCCAAGATAACAAAAAACACCTTTCATACTAATATGGTCTGGAGCATAACCATGCATACCTTTATATCTGTGTTTCAAAGATGTTAGCCTTTGATGATAGTTTGGAAATATTAGGTTTCCTGGTTCAAGAACAAAAAATAGATTTCCATGATTGTTGTTCTCTGTATCAATATTGTACTTTTTTACTTCTTTTTCTGTCAGAAATCTACCCTCTTTAACATTAGAAAGTGCTTGTTTAATTTTTTCCTTTACATCAGAATTCTTTGTCCAAAATCTTGCAAAACCAGATTCATAAAACACTAAATAATCTCTAAATAATTTTAATTTTGTTTTTTTGATTAAAGACTCTAAATCAATAAATTTTTTTATTTCTTCCTGACCGTGATCTGACATGACTATAAAATGTAATTTGTCATATCTCTCCCTATAGAAATTGTGTAGCTTTGATAACCATTTATCTATTTTTAACATAGAATTCTTCATAAAATTATCCACATGACTATGATGGTGGGCAATATAGTCAAATTCTCCTAAAAAATGAACATCAAATGGATTTCCTTTGTCTTTCTTAGGAATCTTTAATTTATCTACACTTTTGTGAAAAGTCCAGTTAGCTTTTTTGCCCAATACCTGAAAGATAGTAGAATGGCCATTTATCGGTTGAGGCTTTTTTTTAAAATCATAATGTATCCTATCAAAATAGTGCAAATCTTCAAGAGGAGGAAATATTGCAACACCTGGTTCTTTATGAGTTAATTTATTGTAATAAAATCTTAAAGGAATTGATATAATTTCAGGTATTAAATTGTAAAAATTTCTTTTTATAAATCCAACTCTTTTCAGATTTTTCTTTTTAAAAAAATGACACCATACATCATGATCTCTTGGATAAGCAGAAGGCCACAAACAAGCGTATATAGAAGCAGAAAATCCCAATAAAGAATTTAGTTTGGCTGTTTGACCTCTTTTCAGAAAATTACTAAAATCAGGCATAGTTGTATTATTTATCCATCTCCAATCCAAACTATCTACAATAACAAGCACTACTTTTTCATTTTTGTTTTTTTTATTCTCATTATTTTCTTTTTTTGATGTCATGTTTATCTTACCTCATTTAAATTTTTCAGCTAAATGCTGTATATATTTTTTAGGCTCTATGTTCAGAAACCTGAATAATGAACCTGCAGAATTTATCAATTTATTATAAAAAACAATGTAATAATAGCAGAGATATTTTGAAATTCCAAAAGAAAAATTATTGTTGTTGTCAAAACATATTTTCCTTCTTTTTATTTTAAAATTATTTTTTTTGATATTTTTTATTATTTCAGATTTTTTGATATCTCCTTTTAAAACAATATCTACTTTAAAGAAATTTGTTTTTTGGTGTGCATCAGGACCACCAATAAGTATGAGTTTTTTCAATTCTTTTCTTTTTTTAGCTGCTCTCTTTAAATAATTTAAAAGACTTAAATTAGGAACAAACCCATCATTTTTAGCATTCCAAACTTCAACCCCATCTAAATTATATTGATTTAATAGATTATATTGACTTTTTTGAGGATGAGCCAAAATAGCTAGTGCTTTTTTGTCTTTTTTTTTAATAATTTTTTTAATGTGGCTATTTCCTTTTATATGGCTTTGTTGATTTAGAAGAAGAATATGACCTTCCTTACATTCAATCTCTAATCCAGGAATAAAGATAAAAGAATTATCATTTAACTTTGATATCTTTTTTAGAAGCTTTTTGTGTTCATCTTGATTTCTAATTCTGTTATGTTCTGTTAAAAATACAAAATTATATTCTTTTTCTACATGAATATCTTTTATCTTTTTCAAAGAAAGATCTCCTTCTTCAAAATCTGAATGCACATGAACTGCTCCTTTTAACAAATTACTCTTTTTCATTTTTGATATACCTCAAAGCCACATTGAATCTAAGATAGTACATTCCAAAAGTCAGAATAGGGTGTTTTATTAGTTTTGTAAATTTGCCTTTTTCTATAAAAACTCCTAAAAGCCTATAAAAAGCACTGAACTGTTTTTTGCATACTTCATCATTATCCCATTTATCTTTGTATTTTTTAAACCATGAAGAATAATATTCTTTTTTTTTCAGATATTTAGTAATATCAAAACTTCTCTCATTATGGAATATTTTACTTTTTATCCTGCCTATCTTTCCATATCCCATAAGCCTTCTATTAAGGTCCCAGTCTTCACAAGATGTTAAAGCAGAATCAAATCCCTCTGATTTAAGATATGCCTCTTTTTTTACAAACCTTGCAGCATCAATTACAGTACCATCATAAAAACTTCTTTCAAAATCTCTTACCTTTACCCAGAAATTATCCTGGTAATAAGACAAAGGCTTTGAGAGATCATTTACTGGAAGAGATACTATCCTTTCAGGGATATATAGCCCTATTACATTGCTGTCTTTTTTGATTCTACTCACACACTCTTTTACAACATCAGGAGAAAGCATCATATCTGCATCAAGATAAAGAATATATTTTCCATTACTTTTTGATACTCCGAAATTTCTTTGTGCGCTTCTTTCTGGCCCTTTATTATAAAGTTTCACACCTAAGCTCTTAGCAATCTTTTTTGTGTTATCTTCTGAATCATTATCTACTACAATTATTTCTGTATTGTCATAATTCTGATTTTGTATGCTTTTTATACAGTTACCAATATGTTTCTCTTCATTCTTTGTCGTGATTATCACAGAAACTAGTGGTTTTTCTTTCATGCAAAATCCCTCAAATGTTTTTTGATGACTTTGGAAAATCCTCTGAAGATATATTTGACATCATCTTTATTCCTTATATTGCAAAATTGATTAAAAATATATTTTGGACTGAAAAAGAGTCTATAAAGAGAAGAAGTTAATTCTTTTATTTGCTGTTCTGTTAAAGGAGACTTGAGAACTTTTGAGCGCATATCAAATTTTTCCCAATCTCCATGTTTAACTTCAAGAAGATTATTTTTTTTGCATTCTTTGTAAAGAGGAGTATTTGGATAAGGCATAACAATAGTGGCCTGAAGTGTATCTGCATATCCTTTATTAAATATCTTTTTAGCTAAATTTATAGTGTTTTTAGCCATATGGTAATCTTCCCAAGGATATCCAATCATTACTGTAAGATGGGGGTTGAGTCCTGCCTGTTTTGCCAGTTTAGCTCCAAGATATTGGTCTTTTACTTTAATGCCTTTATTTATCCTATCTAGTGTTTCTTGATTAGCTGATTCTAATCCAAATAATAAGAACCGAAATCCTGCATTTTTCATTAGCTTATAATCTCTTTTAGATAAAGCTCCAAATCTCATATTACAAGATATTCTAACCCTATTATTCAATCCTGAACTAATCATTAACAAACAAAATTTTTTCAGCCATTTTCCAACAGGAAAAGTTCCTGTATCATCCATTATTTCTCTTACACCATAATCTTCAACTAAGGTTTTAATTTCTTTGAAGAGTAATTCAGGTTTTCTTACTCTGTATTTTGGATATAAGGAAGGCCAAGAGCAAAATTTACATTTTCCCCACCAGCAATCTCTTCCAGCCATAGTGTATGTTCCGGGAAGATGTTTATAGTTCCCATTTTCAGAATAAAGCTTCCACATAGTTAGGTCTCTATCAATCATAGGAAGTTCATTTATATCATGATTTAAAAGAAAATTTCCTGTATTACAGATTATATCTCCATCTCTATACCATATACCTGGCTCAAGAATCTCTGTTTCAGAAAGGTGGTTGCATATATTCAATAAGAGAAAATCATAATCTCCTCCTGTTAAAATGAAATCTACTTTAGAGTTTTTCATGCTTTCTTCTGGAAATTCAGTAACGTGATCTCCCATCAAAACAACATTTGTGTGAGGAGATTTGTCTTTAATATCATCTATAACCTCCCAATGTTTTTTTATAACAGGGGTTTTAGTTTCCAGGGCAATTAAATCAGGCTGTTCTTTTTGAATTCTATTGATCCAATCTGAATAAGATTCTTTTTTTGCAATTGCATCATCCCAGAATACCTCATATCCATTTTTATTTAGTAGTGTAGCAGCATAAGCAGGAATCATTGGATATATTACAGAATGCTGCTTGAACCACTGAAACTGCCTGTTTTGTCCTATTTGTGCTGTTCCTTTTTCAGATTCCAGTGGAGGGTAACTTATGAATACTTTCATCTTAACACGCTCTTGAATTTTTTTGAGAATAAGCCAATAAAGAAGCTAAACCCGTATGTTAAATGAGTTAGATAAACAGCTATAATTGTAAGCATTCCTAAATAAAATTTTGATGTTTTTGTAAATACATCAATTAAATTAAACGAAAAATAAGCTCCAATCAAAATCAGCCAAATTTTAAGAAAAATAACATCTATAAATGATAAGGACAACAAAGAAAGATTGCCAAGAAGAAAAAAAGAAGGCATAAGATATGTTGTTTTAAATGATGTTTTAGGAAATTTCTTTGCAAAATAACCCCTGTGTTTTCCATAATTTGATATTTGCTTTAGATGGGGTAAAAATAATTTTCTTCTATGGTGCCAAACAATTAAATTAGGAGAATAACGTATTTTGTAGCCCTTTTCTGTAAAATCTAAACAGAATTTTGTGTCTTCTCCAGGCCAAAAATTATTATCAAACCCTCCAACATCAAAAAAAGATTTTTTTGAAACAATAAAATTAACAGTAGGATAATCATCAACATAAAAAGAATTTTTAGCAGGCTTGTATCTGTAATTTATATTTCCTCCTCCAAAAAATGTTTCAAAAAATAATCCAGAGGCTTTTTGAGTTATAGAATCATCTTTAGGCGTTATTGCAGGGCCTCCTATTGCTGATACATTTTTATTTTTGAATGTTTTTTCAGCGATCTTAAGCCAGTTCTTTTTAGGATAGGCGTCATCATCAATAAAAGCAAGGTAATCTCCTTTACTTTTTTTAGCTCCAATATCTCTTTTAACAGCAGGACTTACTTTTCCTGTAGATATTATCTTTATTTTTTTGTTTTTTAGATAATGAGGTATTTTTTTTGGTTTTTTGTTTGGAAGTATTATAACTTCAAAATTATTGTAATTCATATCAAGGATTTTTGGAATAGACTCTTTAAGATAAGTGTTCAATTCTTTTACAGGAATGATTATAGAAAATTTCATGTTTTTTTGTCAAACCTCTTATTATGGTATTCTTTTTGATAATGATGCAGAATTGAATATCTGTACCTTATAGCAAGTGTGTCAAGAAACATTTTGAAGATTGTTTTTTTATCAATACTTGTTCCGGAAAAAGAATAATTTAAATTGATAGGGGCTTCTACTGCTCTAAAACCGTGTTTCTGAGCTAAAAAACAAAGCTCAACATCAAATGCATGCCTTTTAACTAATGCTAAAGGCATGATAATATCTAATACCTCTTTTTTAATGAGCTTAAGTCCTGATTGTGTATCTCTTAAATTCACTCCTAATAAAATCTTAGAAAATAATTGATATCCTTTGCTTAAAATCTTTCTCGAAAATGGATATCTTAATTTAGAAAAAGGGTGTCTTTTGCTTCCAATTATAAGATCTGCAGTAGCCATATAAGGAATAAAATTTTTTAATTGCTTTGGATGTAAATCCATATCAGAATCAATAAATGTTATAAAATCCCCATCTGCATATTTAAATCCATATTTTAAAGCAAATCCTTTGCCTTTGTTTTTCTTGTATCCTACAACTTTTACTCCTTTTACTTTTTTAGCTTGCTGAAAACTGTGATCTATTTTTCCATCTATCACTGCAATTATTTCAAAATTAGAAAAATATTTTGAAACACTTCTTTTTATAGTCTTGAGATTTTTTGAAATGAATTTTTCTCCTTTGTAAACAGGAACAATTAAAGATAATTTTTTATTATACAATCTTAACACCCAGTTCTTTTCTATTAAGTATTAGTATTCCAAGAAACATGAAAAGATTAGATCCAAAAAAGACCTTTACAACTTCCATTAAATTGTGATGAAAAAGGGATATTCCAACCATTTCAATAATAAAAGCAATAATCACAATCCAGATAAAATTGTATTTTTCAGCAGCAAGATTATAAGTGATTAACACCTGCGCTAAAGAAAACAACCCCATTCCAGCCCCAAATATACCTATTAGATTATTTATGGAAATATATTGGCTTCCATAAAGTATTTTTATTATAAAATTAGGCATAATAAAATAAGCACTTACTCCAACAACAACCAAGATGAATGTATAAATTAGACATTTAACTAAAAGTCCTGTGGCTTTTTTTTCTTTTGCTACCAAATCTACGATTTTAGGGAAGAGGGCAAGCACAAAAAAACCAGAACCAAACCAAATTATCTTAGCGATCATCCCTGCTGCTGAATAAAAACCTGTTTGAGCAGAAGAGAAAAGATGTTTGACTAAGATATGGTCAAAAGTTATCATGAGTGTTGGAAATAAAGAAGAAAAAAATACAGGTATGATGTATTTATAGATTCTTTCTGAATTAAATTTTTCACTTTTAAAATTTTTAAAGATATCTTTAAGAAAATATAAAGAAAATATCATTCCTACCAAAAGACCAACCAGGATTGCAATTAGAGCTCCTTTGATTCCAAAACCGATATAAACAAGAAAAACAGCTAAGGAGAACTTTAAAAAAACAGAAGAAGAATTAGATATATTTTGACGAATAAATCTTTGAAGACCGTTTAAGGCTCCTACTAATATAGAATTGATTAAAAAAAGATAAGATATTAATCCAACAAGAATAACATAGAAGATATCATCTATATGCATAAAATCAGCAATAAAGGGGCTTGCTATAATATAAAAAAACAATAAAATTCCTCCAAGGATGCAGATTTTTATAAAACTGCTTTTGATTAATCTTTTAAGATATCCGTTTTGATTTCTGCTTTTGAATTCAGCAGTGTATTTTGAAATAACTTTATTAAATGTTTGAGTAAAAAATGTTGCTAAATAGATTATAGCAAATAAGCTTCCTAAAATACCATAGTCATGAGGACCAAGCATTCTTCCCATAAAAAGATGATAAAGATAGTTTAAGCCAGAAGTTAAAAACATACTTATGAAAAATATACCTCCAGACTTTAATAGAAAATCTTTTCTAAAGTGGTTTTTTATTTTATTTATGAATCTATTCATTTTATTTTTCTCCAATAATGCAATTTAGCTCTTCCTACTTCTCTGATATTTAGTCTGCCTTCTCCTTTTAATTCAGCTAATACTATAGAAGCAGTATGCCTTGTTGTGTTTGCTAAATCCTTAATTTCAGTTATAGTAAGGCCTTTAGGATTATTCTTTAGGATTTTAATGATTTTATCTTTCCATTTATTAGTCATTTAATCTCCCCAACAATACTCAACAATAATGCTAACTAATGGTTTGTATAAATTCCTTTTTTATGTATGCTAATAGAAATCTATTATTATCTTTATTTGGAGAGAAATAAATTATTCCCCCTCATGACTAAAAATAAATTTAAGATGGATTTAAGATTAATAAGATCAATGGATGAAGTTTTAATTAGATTAAAAGATATTAAAAAAAGTTTTGGAGATAAAAGAATTCTTCATAATATTAATTTAAATATTCATAATGGAGAGATAATAGGGATTATAGGAAAAAGCGGGGCAGGAAAAACTACTTTGTTAAAAACTATTGTTGGTTTTTTAGAGCCTGATAAAGGAGATGTTTTATTTGAATTAAATAAAAATCAGAATAAAAGCCATTATAGACATTTTGGTTTTTCAACACAGGAAAAAAGTTTTTATTCCAGATTAACTGTCAAAGAAAATTTAATTTATTTTGCTTCTCTTCATAATTTACCTAAAGAAAATTTAGAAAAAAAGATTAAAAAAGTTTTGGAGAAAGTCCAGCTTAGTGGAGAAGATAATACTATAGCTAAGAACCTATCACAAGGAATGCAAAAAAGGTTAGATATTGCATGTGCTATTATACACAACCCATCTGTTTTGATTGTAGATGAGCCGACTGCTGATCTTGATCCTGGACTAAGAAAACAAATATGGTCTTTGATAAAATCTTTAAACAGAAAAAGTGAAAAAACACTTATTGTTTCTTCTCATATTCCTAAAGAATTGTTTTCTGTGTGTAATAAAGTATTTCTTTTGGAAGACAGTAAAATCAAAAAAGTGGATAGATATGAATAAATTAAATAAATTTAAAGAAATATCAAAGAAGAATTTTTTATTGTTATGGAGATCAAAGAAAACAGTGTTGACTGTTTTTTTGGGTCCTTTGATATTAATTTTTTTATTGGGGCTTGGATTTAATAACAGCGGAATGAAAGGTATTTCTATTGCTTCTTATTCAGAAGAATACGGTAATTTAAGCAATTCCTTGATGGAAAGACTAAAAGACAATGGTTTTGCTGTTTTAAAGACAGAAAGCAGAGAAGAATGTATTGAAAATATCAAACAAGGAAAAAACCATATATGTATGCTTTTTCCTGCTGATTTTGATGTAAATAAGAATAATAAATTAATTGTTTACTTAGATAAATCAAAAGTTAATCTTGCTGAGAATATTATAAATTTATTTTCACATAATATAAAAGGGGAATCTTTTGAATTGGGCATGGATTTAACTGAAATTTTATTGGAAAAAATAAATCAAGCAGAGTCTTTGAATTCAGAAAATATAATTCTTATTTCTGAACTAGAGGAAGAAAATTCTGATTTGAATAAAACTTTAGATAAAATAAATGAATATTTTAATGTAATAAAGTCCAATATAAATAAAAGCGTTTCTAAGATAGATGAATTAAGAGCAAAAGATCAACAAGTTGTAGATTCTAAAAAAGATATTGAAGATATCTTAAGTTTAATTAGTGAAAGCAAATCTTTAGCTAAATCTATAGGAGGAGAAAATTCTGATTTATATAATTTGTTAACAAATATAGAACATAAAATTAGCAAAACTGATGTACTTAATAAGGTCTTTTGGGATGAGATGGACATAATTCTAATTAATTTAACTAATATTATAGAAATAACTGAAAGTGAATTAAATGAAATACCTAATAATCTTATTTTAGCTAAAAGATATTCTGCAAAAATAGCTGAAGATTTAGAGAAAGTGCATTCAAATCTAGATTATATCAACACCAGTGTAAAGAATATTGAAATAAAAGAGGCTTCAAAGATTGTTAACCCTATCTCCACAGAGATAAAGCCAATTGCTTCTGAAAGATCATACCTGGGCTATATTTTCCCATCTTTATTGGTTATGGTTATCATGTTTGGTGGTGTATTGTTATCAAGCATTGCAAGTATTGTTGAAAAAAATGACAGGGCTTTTTTTAGAAATTTTATTTCTCCTACAAATAATCTTGTTTTTTTAGGTGCAAGATATTTTACTGATTTTATTATTGTTTTATTTCAACTTTTTATCTTTTTTGGAATATCCTTGATATTTTTAGAAGCTAAATTATTTACGAATTTCAGTCTGCCATTTATATTATTGGTCGTGATTTCTTTTTTTGTGTTAACAGGAATTTTAACTGGAAGTATATTCAATAGTGAGGAAGGGGGGGTTTTGTTTTCATTAATTATTACAAGTATAATGCTGTTTTTTTCAAATACTATTCTTCCTTTAGAGAATATGAATATAATAATTCAAAAAATAGCTAAATTTAATCCTTTTGTTTTAGCTGAAACTGCTTTAAGAAAATCAATAATATATGAATTAGGTTTGTTGTTTGTGTGGAAAGAGTTGTTATTAATGATATTGTGGATTGTAATAGTTGCTGCAGCGATATTAATTAAATTTAATTTTAATATATCTTTAATTAAGAAGAAAAGGAAAGTTAAGAAAGAAAAGAACAATCAAAAAATAAATTTAAAAGAAAAAATAAAAAATATGATTTTTGTAGAAGAATAATTATTATCTCTTAGAGAATAAAAAACCTATATTAAAATATTTATTGTTTGTTTTAATATGGTTGAGGAGCGGGTTGTAGAGTTCAGTACAAGAATAGGCATTATTATAATTGGTATTTTTGTTTTAATCTATATAATAAAAACAAAAGACAAATTAAAAAAACTTATCTTAAGGCACAATCAGAATGAAGAAGATAAAAAAGTATAAAAATTTAATTTTTGCTGTTATTTTATTGGTTGTATATATTACTGTATTCTTTTTTGTTCCTGAGAGTACTGAAAAACTGTCTTTAAATCCTCAGAAAACAGATGAATTTTGGAGATTTGGAACATATCAATTTGCGCATCTTAATTTCAAACATCTGGTTGAAAATTTAATTGGGTTTAGTTTACTGGCAATTATTGCATTTGAATTGAAAACTTTTTTTTCTGAGTTTTCTTCAACTTATTTATCTTCTGGATTGTTGTCTGTGCTGCCTGTATGGTTAATATCTCCTTTTACTGCATTAGGGGCATCTAATGCTATATTCGGAGGATTTGGCCTGATAAGCCAGGAGACAAAAAAATACAAGATAAACGGGTGGCTGATCATATTGTTATTAACAGGGCTTATTTTTTTTAAGCCTGCAACGAACTTTCTTTCATATGGTGCAGGAAGCGAAGAATTTTCATTTGCATTTAAACAGGGGATTGCTCATTTTTCAGGGTTAGTTTTTGGGATTGGATTTTTTTATTTTATAAAATGGGCTAAACCAATACTAACTAAAAGAAAAAGACAGATTTTAAGGAGGAGCGGATAATGGAGAAGATACCAACAGGAATTGAAGGGCTGGATAAGATGCTGAAAGGCGGATTGATTGAAGGAAGAAATATACTTCTTTCTGGACCATGCGGAAGCGGAAAAAGCACTCTTGCTATGCAGTTTTTGTATAATGGAGCAGTAAGATATCACGAGCCTAGTTTATATATTACATTAGAAGAAACAAAAAAGAAATTTTATGAGGATATGGCTAAATTAGGAATGAATCTGCATAAAGCTGAAAAGACTGGAAGGTTCGTGTTTATTGGGGGGCCAATTGCAAATATAAGAAGCTATATGGACAAGGTTGATGGAAGAGTTGAAAATATGGTAGAAGAAATAAGAGAAGTGGTTAAAGAAAAGAATATAAAGAGGGTTGTAATTGACAGTATAAATCTATTGACTATGCTTTCTGATTCAGATGACAATAGAAGAAAAGCGTTAGCTATGATATCAAATGAACTGTCTGCATTGGGGTGCACTTCGCTGCTTCTTTCAGAAACAGAGGAAGGAAGCATGGATTTAAGCAGGTATGGAATTGAAGAGTTTGTTGTAGATGGAGTTATTGTTTTGTATTTGGTAAGGCAGAGAAATAAATTTGTTCCAGGAATTGTAGTGAGGAAGATGAGAGGAACAGCTCATGACAAGGAAATAAGATATTATGAGATAACTGATAAAGGGGTTGTAGTTTATCCCCAGGAAACTGTATTTACAGGAATAAGGTAAATAATGTCCGGAATGTAAAATAAAGTGCGAGTATTATCAATAATGTAATAATAAGAAGGATAGGTAATATTTTCTTGTTTTTATTGCTGTTCAAAGTTTTAAAGAAAGCCAGATTAGAAGATAAAGATGTTTGAGATTGGTTTGTTGCTGCTTGTTTTGAGATTGGTTTGAAACTCATACTATAAAATTAAGAAAAAAAATTAATATTGTTTTTTTATATTTGATTTTAAGATAAAAACATTATCTTTAAAAAGATAAATTGATTATAATGTGTTAAATTCAGTTTGATGACCCTCGTAAATATTATTATTTATGTTTTTCTTTAAGTTTATTAAGCATCTTTTTTTTGGTTTTTTTTGATTGTTTGCGGTGTTTATTGTGTTGAACTTTATGATATATTATTAATCCAACTAAAGCTGTCGCTACTATTATTATTGCGACTAATATTGAATTTTTTAGAATTTTTCTTTTATTCCATGTCGCTGCGCCAGTTATTTCTTCTTGCAGATCTTGATTTACATCTACTTTTTCCAGCTCTTTTTTGGATTCTGGAGTCGGAGGAACACAATTTTTTGTTAATGAGGGTTTTAATGATTCTGTTCCGCAGGCATTCCAATCTTCACATGTTCTTGTCTGTTTTCCATCAGCAGGGCATAAATCTGGCTGCCATGAAGTGCAGAACCAGTCTTCTACACAGTCTGCTTCAGTAAGATCAGATATATTATCACAACCGGGATCTGCAGGATAATCTATTTTTCCGTCTCCATCATTATCAATCAAATCATTGCATTCTGATTGGGTTGTAGTAGAAGAGCTTCCTCCTCCACCTCCTCCGTTATTATTAGTTCCATCAGATGTAGAAAGTTTATAAGATGAAAAACCCAATGTTAATGGAATCTTACAAGTTACTGTTGAAGCTGTTACAGTACAGTCAAGATAGTCTGTTACATCTATACATGTTCCTGTTCCGTTTGCTTCTGTGCAGTGCTGGATTGCAGCAGAGCTTCCTCCTGTCTTCCAGGTTATCATTACTGAATCAACGCTTAAATCTGATAATATCTTATTCCATGTAGTGCTTCCCATTCCAATTATATTGTTTGAAGCGTCGCATACAATATCCTGCAAATCTATTTCTTTTGCTGCTTTTGCATCTATTCCTATAAGTTTTAAAGAATAACCTGCTGTTGGGCAGTTGATGGTTAGATTTTTATTCTTTCCTGCACTAGAATTAATTTGTTTTCCATAACTTAAATCTCCATCTCCCCATGGGTTTGGAATTTCAAATCCTGAAGGCGATTTTGTTTTAAAATAAAAATTCTTTTCAGCTTTTTTTGTTGTAAAATTCATACAAGCACTTGTTCCGCAATTGCTGCTTGGATCACACACTTTATATTTATAGAAGTATGTTGTTCCATTTGTCAAATCATAACCAAGCTTATTTGGATTTCCTGCAAAGTTATCTATAGGGATGTCATGCCATGGCTTGTAATCGTCATAGGTCCATGAAGGGTCTCCCAAATCATTTATGGTCTTGTTCAATATTGAACATCCTGAACTGTTATAATAGAATAGAAGTGAAGCATTTGAAGGCTCATTTGTATCTATCATCAGGAATGCTCCATCATGGAATTTATCTATTTTTTGAAATGTCACTTTAGGAGCAGTTGTATCTGATTCATCTGCTGCAAAATTAAACGAACCTCCTGAACATTTTGGTGTAAATGAGCAGGAAGGGTCATTGCAGTCTGTCAGGCCGTTCTGGTCGTCATCTATGCTGTTTCCACAATCCTCCATTGGGATGTAACCTAATGATTTTATGAACTTGCAATCTGGATCATTATCTGGAATCAAACCATCTCCATCTTTATCTGTAAATCCAAAACAGTCTTCCATCTTAAAATCAATAGATCCCGGAGTATAGTAAAATGGCCCTGCCTGATCTGATGGGTTTGTTTCGTTGTTATTCGGGCCTGCTGTTGCTGCTAATATCCTTAAATCAGATGTTGATATTCCAAAATTACTTTTTTTGAGTGTCAATACATTTACTCCATTAAATGATGTCATACCTGGAGGGGTAATTGGAGGTGTGGATTCAAAGCAGGCATCATCTATTAAAGTTAATGTTGCGCTTTTTGCTGTCCAAATATTATTAGTTGAGTCTATACATCTAAATGCAGATGTAATTGTATTGATATCAGAGCCATTATAAGTGGATTTGACCACTAATTTATAATCAAAGCCATCATATGTTCCATTTGTTGCTGTACAGCCTGTGGATTCATTTATATCAGAGTCTATATATCTATAAATTGTTCCGTTTGCTGTTCCTTGTAATTTGTTATTACATACTGCAAAAGCTGATATATCCAATATAGGAATTCCAAGAGCCATAGTCTGAGGTTCGTCCATAATTCCTATATGAACTATGTCTAGATAATCTAAGCCGCCAGAGTCTCCTGAAGGATCGTTCCCTATTGGTGTGGGCGGTTTGCCCATTTGCATTCCACCAGACATCTGCTGCTCATAAATAGGATCGCATAAATAATCTTCTATATCATTTGAGTGGGCTTCATGATAATAGCAGACCTGAGTATTGTTCATATGTTCTGGAAGCCCTATTACTCCTCTATGTGTTCCATTGAATGTAAAATTATAATTAAGTATTTTTGCTTCACATGCTGATTGGTTAGTATCGTCAAAATCAAAACACAGTATTTCTTCCATTTCTGGAGGAAGCATCATTCCTCCTTCTGATCCTGTATCACCCATCCCAAATCCACACATTGGATCATTTGCACAATCTGAATCTGCACAGTCTGATTGATTATCATTGTCTTCATCTCCTGGAACAAAGCAGACCTCTGGAGAAGTTCCATTTTCAATGCATACCCAAATTGGTTCATTATCGAATGGATCATTTACATATTGATTTGTCCAATTATATCCATTGTTTTCACATTCTTGCTGTCCAATACAAGCTAGTGGGTTATTGGAGCAGGTCATAAATGCTGCAACATCTGCTGGATCACACCATCCAGGGCCAAAGCCCATTGGATCATTTACCCATGTGCAGTTTGCTTCACTGTTTGTACACATATCTGAGTTAAAGCAATCATAACAGGAATCATCGCAGTTTCCTCCTCCAAAGAACTGCATTTCTTGTGGAAAATCGCACCAGCCCCACTTTCCATCTTCTACTTGAGAACTGAAAGAAGTAAACTGACAGTTTCCTCCGCCTGCAGCAGATGATTCACATGCTGCCTGTGCAGCTTCGCTGCTTGTCCATTGGCTTCCATCATCCTGGTATTCACATGCCCAGCAGGATTCATCGCATTTTTCTGTATTCTGGCCAAATCCAAATTCACACCAAGAATCTGTATTTCCATAAGCATCAATTTCAACTATTTTCCAGATTCCGCCTGCTGCTTCGCAAGAGGTTTGGGATTTTATTTCTTCGAAATTAAATTCTGAATTTGATTTTTCATCTCCAAATCCTCCTCCAGACTGCCAGTCAAACTCGCATTTTTCTGTTCCTGAAAGATTAAAGATACAGGGCATAAAATAATTATTAATTAAAACATTACATTCAGATTGATTAGGGGCATCCTTGCATTTATCATATGTTTTGCTTTCATAATCTATATCACATTGTGAAACTCCAGATTGGCAATAATTTCCTGTAATAGCTGAGCTATTAGTCCAGTGGCATCCTGGCAAAGGGCCGCAGTCACATATTTTTTTAAGTTTTATATCAGAACATTCCATAGCATCTGTAGCGATATCATTTACAGTGCCTGCTGCTCCTTCGTTTGCCCATGCTTTTTCATGTCCCTGACACCACCCTATTTCATTATTATAGCAGGCACTCATATCATCTAAAATATTTGAAGAATTGCAATAAACACAGCCAGATATATTTTTACAAATATTTTCCTTGAAATCAGCAAACCAGCAGTGAACTTCCTGGTCCCATGTAGGCATTTCACAGTTCGTCCCATTCCAAAATCCCCCTGCATCTACGCAGGAATCTGCTCCACTATAACCTCCAAATCCAGAATCAGAGCATGAAGAACCATCCCAGTTACATGGCTGACCCTGATCAGCCAAGAAATCACAGTCTTCCTGTGTTGAAACATCTTCACAAAAAGGCATCATACAGCATCCTGCTGAATTAGGGCAGTAAGGATCTTCTTCTTGAGTTTTCCAGAGGCATTTTCCGTTCATAAAAGAGGCATTTTCACATGCTGCCTGACCCTGGCCGTCCATATCCCAACATCCGGGTTCTCCGCAGCAGCCGATATCTGTTCCAGAAACCTGATCTCCTTTATTATCGTACGGGTCAGAAGGACTGACAGGACACCATGAATTTTGATTGTTTTCATTTGAATCCCATGCACAGCCCATTGAAGAAGGCGCTGCCTGGCAGCCTGTTTTGTTTCCATCATAATACCAGCAGCCTAATTTTTCACAGCAGCCGGATGAATCATAAGGGCACCATGCTTGTCCTGCATCATACCAAATGCAGCTTAATGAGTCTGAAGAATTTTCACATGCTGCCTCGTTTCCTTCATAATCCCAGCATTTCGCAGCTGAAACAAATGCAACAGTAAAGATTGTTAATAATATAAATAGAATTAATTTTATTGGTTTTTTCATGCCTCACACCTCTTTTTATACATTTATGAATATTAATATAGGGTTTTGATATAGAAATATATTAAACTTGTTTGCTAATTTTTAAAGAAGAATTAAATTATCTCTTTTCAGAAGATTACTAAATAAAAATTATGTCACTCAAATTTTTTAATTTCTTTCAAAAGGTTTCTTACAGCTTCTTTAGTGAATTCTCCTCTTGATTTGTACCCCAGCCCTTCTTTCTCTATGATTTTATCAATTTGTGCTATAAGATCTGCTGGTAAAGCAACATTTGTATATCTACGCATACATTGGTTATAGAATTAAAATATAAAACCTTTTTTGGTAATGTATGTATAGATGGGTTATGTATACTCTACATATAGATAATCATTTAGAAAGATTTTTTAGTGAATTTCTTATTGCTTCTTTTACAAATTCCCCTCTAGATTTATATCCTAATTTGGAATTTTCTATAATAGAATCAATTCTTTCAACAAGATCAGAGGGCAGTGCAACATTTTTGTATTTTCCCATTATTACCTTAAAAGAGGGAATTTCTTAATATAAGTTTTCGGTGATGTGTAGTTTATGTATAAGCAATAAAAAGAAGGATTATTCCCAGGATTAGACAATAAATACTGAAATACTGAAACTTGTTCTTGTTTATTATCTTTAACAAAAGCTTTAATGACAAGACTCCTGCAATTATCGCAAAAATTGTACCTATGAGCAATGCAGGAAGATTATTGTTTATCTGATTTAGGGCGGTGATCTCCATAATAGTGGCTCCTAATATAGCGGGGATAAACATAAGGAAAGAAAATTTAGCTGCTTCTCTTTTTTTAGCTCCCTGTATCAAGCCAGCTGAAATTGTCGAGCCTGATCTTGAGATTCCTGGAAGTATTGCCAATGACTGAAAGATACCCATGACAAATGTGTTTTTGAATGTTAGTTTTCTGTTTTTCTTTTTGGGGTATTTTGAAAGGTAAAGAAGCAAAGCTGTAAATAAAAGTGAATAACCCACTGTTTTTGTGCTGTGGAATATTGATTTGATAAAACCATTCAAAAAGAATCCAACCAAAGCGATAGGTATAGATGCTATCAATAGTTTGGATAAATAAACCCAGGATGCCTTTTCTTTTTTTACCAGTCCTTTTGCCAATCTTACTATGTCTTTCCAGAAAACAATGAAGACAACAATAAGGCTTCCTATATGAAGAATGATGTCGAACAAGACAGGGGGCTGCAGTCCAAACAATTTTTGGAAAAGAACTAGATGGCCTGATGAGGAAATTGGAAGCCATTCTGTTATGCCCTGAACAATTCCCAAGATGATTGCCTGCAAAATTGATACCATTATATTAATGTTTATTTAGCTGTTTTAATAATTTATCTATTTTTTAAAAGAATTAAAGAATTTTTAATTTTTTTGATTTTTCTTAAGCTTTGGAACACCAAACCAGGCAAACAAAGCAGCTGCCAAAATAATCATCCAAAAAAGGAAAGGTGTTATCAGATTCAAGACAAATAAAACTAGATTAACTATAACAATTATTATAAAGATTATTGCAGTTATTTGAACACAATTCATTTCTTAAATTTGTACTCGAACTGGTTTCTGTTTTGAGAACTTCTGAAATTTACTGCTCTTCTTATCCTTAATTTTCTTAAGCAGTTTGTTACAGAACCAATTGAGACTTCGAGTTTCCTGCTTATATCTTTACTAGTAAACCATTTCCTTTTGTTTCCTTTCAAAAAATCGTAAATATCTTGCTGTCCCATAGATGATGTTAATAAGGAGTTATTTATAAACTTAATGGAAAAGTTTTAAATACCCTAAAGTAGATTTGATTGTCAAATAACTAAATACTAAAATGGTTGAATGTGATATTGAAGAAAACAGGGAAAACTGCTCATGCACATATCCTGGATGTGAAAGAAAAGGAAGGTGCTGCGATTGCTTAAGCTATCATCTGTCGAAAAAACAACTGCCTGCATGCTGTTTTCCTGAAGATGTTGAAAAGACATTTGACAGAAGCTTTGAAAAGTTTTGCGAGATTAACCTTAAAAAATAAGGAGGTATTAAAATGAAGAAAATAATTTGCCTGTTTTTTCTTGTTTTGCTGAGTTCATTTACGTTTGCACAAAACAATACAGAAATATACAGCAGAATAGAAGAATCAGTAAAGCCATATATTGGAAGGGAGATTCCGATGTATGGGAATGAAGCTGTAAATACGTATCTGATGGATGGAACCTCAATCGGTTATGCAATAACATCTGAAGGTGTATTTAAAGAGATTGGGCCTGGAGAAACACAGAACGCAACGATGAAAGTTTATCTGGAAAACGGGAATACAGTTCAAAGTATAATGGAAGCAGACAATCCTTTGGATAAGTTTTATGAGCTGAAAGGAGAGGGAAAGATAAAAGTAGATCCTGTTGGTTTTGGAAAAAGTGTAAAGTTCTTCTTTACAAACATGTTTGGAAGAATAGCCAGCTGGTTCAGTTAGTAATTTGTATTTATCACAACATGCTCTCCCCAGTCAAGGGAGTGGACTTTTTTAAACTGGTCTATATCCAGATTTTTACTTATTTTTTTTCTTAATCTATGGCCGTTTTCACATTCAGCAACTTCTCTTTCAAGTCCGTCAATTATCTTTATCTTCCAGCCGCCTTTTATCTTTGCACCACAGTACATACATACAGAATTCTGGTGTTTTTCTTTGATCACTGCTGAGGTTGCTGCTTCTAACATCTTATATGTTTTGGATTTTTGAAGGTTTATTTAAAGGTTTAGATTTATTGATAAGTGGTTAAAACACTATTTTACAAAACCATAAGGTTTAAATAGTTGTAACTACTATTTAGTAACGTTAAATATTTAATACCTATAAAGATATTAATTATCATATAGGGAAATCATTGTAAAATGGAAGACAACAAATGGGAAAACAAGTCAGATAAGATAAAAAACATAGCTAAAGCTATGAAATCTGAAGGAAGTGCATGGGAGCAGTCCACCAACAAATATAAGAAAGACATATCAGAAAGACTTTTTCATGAAGAAAATATACATAGTGCAGGTTATGATTCTGGTTACAAAGCAATATTAAGATTTAATAAATTCAAAGATATAAATGAACTTATAATCAGGAACGGGGTTAAGGAAGCAGAGGTATTAGTAGAAGGCATTGAAGAAACAGCAGGATATATTGTTATTGACAGGCTAAAGGAAAACAGATATGTAGCTGATTTTGTCTATGGGAATAAAAAAGGACTTAAGAATGTAAAATCTGATGACCTTCTTGAAGAAGTCAAAAAAGGTTATAAAACAGTTGATCTTCATGAAAGGACAAAAAGAATACTTAATGATGATGCCGGAGAACTTGAAATTGAAGAGACTGATGAATACCCTTTAAGAAAAACAAGAAAAACTATAAGACAGGATACCTCTTTTCCAGAAGATATAGATTATGAAAGTTCAATGTATAATGAAGATATAGGGGAAGCAGAGATTGCTGAAGAAGATCCTGCTCTAGAAAGGATTGTTGATGAAAAAGATCCTGAAGATCCTTTTAAAAATATAGAATAAATAAAAAATTAGAAAAAATAAAACTTATTTCTCAGATTTTTCTTTCTTTTCTTCAGAACCTGAACCTATATCTACAACCTTGATCTTAAAGTTCAGGGTTTTTCCTGCCAAAGGATGATTCAGGTCAATAGTTATGTCCTTGTCTGAAACTTCTTTGATCTTTACTGGAACTTGTCTTCCGTCTGGTGTTTTCATGGCAAGCATCATGCCTGGTTTTGGTTCCTGTCCTTCTGGAAGTTTTTCTCTTGGTATTTTCTGAAGAAGTTTAGGATTAGGGTCTCCGTAAGCCTCTTCCGGCTTTAAAGTTATCTCTTTTTCTTCGCCTTTTTTCATACCGATGACAGCATTGTCAAAGCCTTTTATGATCTTTCCGGCGCCTACTTCGAATTCCAAGGGCTGTTTTCCTTCAGATGTATCAAATACCTGGCCGTCTTCAAGCTTTCCAGTGTATTCAACCTTTATCTTGTCTCCTTTCTTAACTGGCATTTTATCAACTCCAATTATTGATAGATTAGGGGTTTATAGAGCAGTTTATAAGGTTTGGGGTTTTAAAGATGTGTATTAAGAAACTTATTTATACTGGGGCTTATTGAAAGCTAATATGAAAAAGAGCGTGTTTGGAGACAGAGATATCTCAAAGGGGTTCAGTTTTGGACTGATATCAGGCATTATAACTGTTTTAGGTATGATTGTAGGATTAGAAACCGCTACTAAAAGCAGGCTGGCGGTTATTGCAGGAATTGTTTCTATTGCAGTTGCTGACGGCATGTCTGATTCTTTTGGGATTCATGTAAGCGAAGAAGCTGAGGGAGAGAAAAAAGTTTGGAAACCTACTCTTTATACACTTGCATCCAAATTTGGTTTTGCGTTATTATTTTTGGTAATCTTTCTTTTGTTTGATGTTATGACTGCTGCTTTTGTAAGCATAATTTTAGGATTATTGATAATCGGATTTTACAGCTATATTATGGCCAATATCCAGAACAAGACCAGATGGAAAGTTGTTGGAGAGCATCTTTTAATCGCTTTTGTGGTGATAGTTGTTACTTATTTTGTTGGAACAGGTGTTGGCATATTAGTAGATTAATCTTTTATTTTAAGAAGAAATAAGATATCCATGCTCTGTGATGTCAAATATTTATTCCAACTCAACAACATTTGTTGTCTTAAGTTTGATGCCGTATTTTCTCAAATCAAAAGCAGATTCAACCTGTTTTCTGGTTATCTCCATATATTCGCTGTAGTTCTTTGGCTTTAATTTTTTTACCAGCCTTTTGAATGCCTTTGTGTTTGTCCTAAAAACCAAGCCAAGAATCTTATGTTTTTGAAGACATTTAGGGCAGATGAAACTTGATCCAATCATCTCAAGCCATGTCTCTTCTTTTTTACAGCTGTCGCATCTCATAGAAAAGAAAGGAAAAAAGTTTTTTATAAATGTTTGGATTAATTTTTATCAAAGAATACACTGTCTATTCCATTATTGTACAGCTCTGTAATTTTTGAAGAATAAGATTCTGCTTTTATCCTTATTTTTTCCTTTTTTTCTTCAGGAACATTTCCTTTAATTCTTGCAACAAGCCCTTCATCTAATTCATCTGAATCATATTTTTTTTTGAGATAAAAAAATACATTTATCGGAAACTTTTCTCTTCCATAGGAAATTACAGCCTTATCTATGAGGTTCATGTGGTATATCATATCAAGGCCCTGTCTAATCCAATATTTAGAATGTTCATTTTCTTCAGTTACTTTTTCAAGCTCCTCTTCCAATGCTTTTTTCTTTTTACTTATGATGCGCCTAAGTTCTTTTCTTTTCTTTTTTGAAAGCCTCTTTATACTATCTAATTCTTTTCCGATATCAATCTTAAGAAGCTCTTCTTTAGTCAGATTCAAGTACATTTTGCCCCCATTATATGGATATATGTTTTAGAAATATATAAATGTTGGTTATTTAAAGTATATACATTTAAAAAGAAAGGAAAAAAGTTTATTTTGAAAAAATCATTATCAAGACAATTAACACTATAATAACCAACAATATCCAGAACCAGGTAATGCTTTTTCTGTTTTGGTGTCTTGCCTTCATAATCTTGTCAATATCTTCCTGGCTTATCTTTATCTTTTCAGGCTTTTTTGTTTTTTTGTTTTTTTGTTTTTTTATCTTGTTAAGCATCTGTTTTTTGGTCATAGATTTCTTATAAGGAATTTTTTGCTTTTTCATATAAGAAATAATCTCTTTTTTTAGACTTTTCATGGTTGGCTTTTTTTCTTTTTTTGGCAAATATATCACCCTAAAAAAATTTAATGAAGCAGTATTTTTAAGTGTTTGGATTGATCATTTTCTTTTTTTAGAAAGAAACCAGAATATGTAGCCTACGATAAAGGCAGGCAGGGGAGCAATAAGCAGAAATAAAGGGATATGCCAATATTGTCTTTGTATTCTTAGAAAGATAAAATCTACAGCAAACCAGATTATAGTAATAAAGCCTATCAAAAAAGCAATAATCGATGCCTGTTTTTCATATTTCCATGCAATATATGGGAATATCAATACAGGCAGAAGTATCAGGATAGAAACAAGCTTTGATCCGCTCTCTATCAAGGAAAGAATCAAATATAAAAGAATCAATATTATTGAAATTGACAAAGTTATGTTTTTTAAGCGGTTTAATCTGTTGGCTGTCCAATTCATACATAGGAATAAATAAAACGTGTATTTAAATGTTTGGATGGCACAAAAAGATTAGAGAACCATAATTGGTAGCAATCTCCATGAGTTATTTATTTTCTAAATAATTATTTTGATTTTCAATATGCTCTTTTACAGCAATCTCTGCGAGACAGTCTTCTTTGTTGTATTCAAGAATCTTATTTAGGTGTTTTTTATCATTTGTAGTTATCCATTCATTATACCACAATAAAGACTGGCTTCCGCTTGCATCTTTTGAGCTCCATTCGAACCCAAGAAATTTGGCAATATCTTTTATTGAATAGGAATAAACAGGGAATATGGTTGTTTTTTTTACTACAGAAAGAAGATCTATCATATTTGATATTACATTGTCAAAAATTTTTTTATCTCCTCCATATTTTTTGAAAAGTTTTTTCAGCATTGATTTTTCATGCCCTGAATATACATAAAGATTGAAGCATTCTTTATTTTTAAAGAAATCAAGAAATGATTTCCAGGCTTTTTTTTCTTCAGAAGGTTTTTCAGCCAAAAAATATTTGTATTTTTTATCTACGACCATACCAAAAAGATAGACTATCTTATTTTTTTTTACCTGTGTGTCTTCTATGTCAAAATATATGTCCTGCACAAAAGGAAAATAATAAGAAGACAATTTTATTGGCTTTCCAGAAATCAAAGATTGTGCCTGGAGTTTCCATCTTTTTAAGCTTGTCCTTCCAAAACCCTTTACTTTTGAAAGCTTGCCTATATCCATCTTAGAAGCGTCTTCCATGTTTTTAATGCCAAACTCTTTTAGTTTTTTTAGATTATTCCGGGAAATATTGAATATCAGGCTCAGATGATTTTCTTTTTCAGCTATTGAAAAACAAAAATCTTTCCACTGGCAGTCTTTGCAGGCGCCGCATATATGAACCTCTTCTTTTTTTCCTTCGGATATCTTTTTTATATTAAAGAATATATCTGCAAACTTGTTGAAATAATCCTGTGTTTTTAATTCCATTATCGAGCCGTCGCCAAGCCACAATTTGAATCTGTCAGGGGAAAAGCCCTGTATATCTTCCAAGAGATAACAATAGAAGCACAGCTGCATAGTATATTTCTTTTTTGCAGACAGCCCTGTTTTAATATCCATTGGCTGATAATAATAGTCTCCCAGTTTGCTTTTGCCTTTTTTAATCTCAAGAAAATCAGGAATTCCTATAAGGTTGTCCTGAATTATCACAGGCTGATAGATAATCTTTTCCTTGTTTTTCATGAATCTCAATGTCTGTTCTGCGGCTTTTTTATAAGAGATATCCTTTCCAGGCTGTTTAAACCTGAATTTAGAGATGACTTCTCTTTCATAATTTCTCCCTTCTTTCATCTTCTGCTGAAGAAATTCAGAGTAAGGTATCTTTTTAGATGGGTCTCCAAAGAAATAAAGATAGACTTTTCTTGGACATTTTACAAAGCCATAGAAATTGGTTGCTCTTATTGGTTTCATGAAAATAAAAATTTTACAAGAGTATAAAAAGGTTTTTAAACATTGAAGTAAATTTAATGCAAGATGAAGAAATCATATAAGATCTTTAAATTATTGGGAATAGATGTCAATCTTCATTACAGCTGGTTTTTTGTATTTTTATTGCTGGCATGGGGATTAAGTGCAGATTTTTTCCCTCATTATTATCCTAATTTTACTTCAGGAGTGTATTGGACAATGGGGCTGATTTCCTCTTTATTGTTGTTTGGCTCTGTATTGGCTCATGAATTTTCACATGCCCTGGTTGCAAGAAAAAACAAGATAAATGTTGACAAGATAACTCTTTTCTTTTTCGGAGGCATTGCACACCTTGGAGGGGAAGAGAAATTAACTCCAAAAAAAGAGTTTAAGATGGCGATTGCAGGGCCTTTGCTTTCTTTGTTTCTTGGACTGGTGTTTTTTTCAATAAACATATCATCGAGTTTTGTTTATCTGGAAGCAATAACTTATTATCTATACAAACTTAATTTTATACTTGCTGCATTTAACATGGCTCCAGGATACCCATTAGATGGAGGAAGGGTGTTAAGGGCTGTTGCTTGGGGGATTACTAAAGACATCAAAAAAGCTACAAGGATTGCTTCAAAAGGGGGAAGAGGAGTTGCAATTTTATTAATTGTGATTGGTTTCATTACTTCATTTGGAATAATTGAATTAAAACTTTTTGATGTTTATTTAGGAGGGTTGTGGTTCATCATTATAGGATTTTTTCTTTATTATATTGCAGGAGCAAGCTATGAACAGATGATATTAAAAGATATCCTTTCAAATGTAAAGATAAAAGAAGTTATGGTAAAAGATGTGAGAACCGTAAATCCGGATATAAGCCTTTCAGATCTTTTCCAGGATTATTTCTTGAAATACGGGACAGAAGGAACCTTAGTTGCAAAGAAAAAGAAATTTCTTGGAGCTATAACAATAAATGAGCTAAAAAAGATTCCCAAACCAGAATGGTCAAAGAAAAAAGTAAAAGAAGTGCTGGTCCCTGCAAGTAAGATAGATGTTGCAAAAGAGAATGACAATGCTATGAAAATACTGAATAAGATGGCTAAATCAAAGATAAGGGTTATGCCTGTAATAAAGAACAAAAAACTAGCCGGAGCAGTAAGTATCGGCTCTTTGGTAAGATATGTCAAATTAAATGAAGAATTTAATTAAAAAAATTTATACAGGATTCTTTTAATGCTGAAATTTGGATGTTGCTGCAGATTAGTTCATTTTTGAATTTCTTTGCAAAGCTTTTATAACAAATATCTGAGGCAATCACAGAAGAAGATTTTGAGCAGATATGGCTATTTCCTTTTTTTAATGCTATATTTTTTATGCAAATATCTGATTCAGGGGTATTATATACCTCAAGGCAGATTTTATAGTCTATCGATGATAAAGCAGTGTTATAATAACATTCGTCCCTGTCTTTTATAGTGCTGAGCATCTGGCAGAGAGTTGAATTGGATGTGTTTTCAGCAATATGTTTGTAACAGAGATCTGTCCAGTATGTTGATTCTATATTTTTGCATATCTCTGTATTATTAGAGGCAACAGCTATTCTTTTATAGCAGTAATCTTTGGTTAAAGAATCTTTTATAGTTAGGCAGTAATCTTGGTTTAAAGTTGAGGCTGCCAAACTAACATAGCAGTCTTCTTTGTCTGCAGTATTTTCTATCAATTCACATTTCTCACTTACTGCTTTTCCAGTTGGGTTGCAACTGGTCAGCAGAAAAATTGTTATTAACAATGGAATTATGTATTTCATATTTGGAGTATTTAAACAAAGTTATATAAAAAGTTAGCGAAATATTTAAAAGCATTTAAGACTGGTATGATATATGGTTAAATATCTCATGCAGATCGGAATCGGTCTTGTGTTCCTTGGAGTGATCATAATATTTATTGCAGGAATACTGGGAGCAGATAAAGGAGAAAGCAAGGCTGCGGTTGGAGGGATAATAGGGTTTATCCCTTTTGGTTTTGCCAATGACAAAAAGATGCTCTGGTTTATAATCATACTTACTGCTGCGGTATTCTTTTTTGGATTAATTAAATGGATGTGGAGATAGATGGCTGAAGACTATATCTCGATAATAATCCCTACATTCAATGAAGCTGAAAATATAGAAAGATTGTTTCTTAGATTTAAAAAAATAAAAAAAATGATGGGGGATTATGAGATCATTATTGCAGACAGCAACAGCAAAGACAGTACAATAAAGAAAGCAGAGGAAAAGGCAGAAGAGATGAAACTGAATGTTAAAACAATAAACTGCGGAAGCAGGGATCTAAGCAATTCAGTTGTTTATGCATTGAAAAAAGCAAAAGGAAATATGATGGGGGCAATGGATGCAGATCTGCAGCACCCTCCTGAAATGATCCCCAAGATGATTGATAAGTTAAAGAAAAAAGATATTGTTATTGCATCAAGGTTTGTTAAAGGTTCGGAGATTGGATTTGGATTCAGAAGGCTTTTTGTATCCAAGGCTTACAGGCTGCTTTCTTATCTTTTTGTTCCCAATATATTTAATATAAAAGACCCTGCTTCTGGTTTTTTTATGTTTAAAAAAAAGATATTAAAAGGTGTAAAATTAAATCCTGTCGGGTTTAAGATACTTCTTGAGATTCTTGCAAAAGCAAACTATAAAGATGTAGAAGAGATAAGTTTTAAATTTGAAGAAAGGAAAAAAGGAGAAAGCAATTTTAACCTTAAACAAAGTGTTCTTGCATCCAGGCATCTTTTGAGATTGTATATGTCTAAAAAAGAACATTTCAGATTCTTGAAGTTCTGTATTGTAGGGGGAAGTGGAATTATTGTTAATGAAGGGCTTCTTTTTCTTCTTACTGAATTGTTTGGATGGTATTATCTTTTTTCAGGAATAGTTTCTATTGAAGCTTCGATATTGTCTAATTTTTTCCTTAATAACATGTGGACATTTAAAGACAGAAAAAAAGGAAGTGTCCTTAAGAGGCTGGGAAAATTTAACCTGGCAAGAATATTTGGGCTTGCAATAAATTTTGGAATATTGTGGGGACTGACAGCTGCAGGTATGCATTATCTGATGTCCAATCTAATAGGAATAATAATTGCTACTGTTTTTACATATCTAAGCAGTGTATGGTGGGTGTGGGAGAATGAATAAAAAGATATTCTGGCTGCTTTTTTTGCTTGTTGCTGCAGGATTTTCACTGAGAATTTTTTTAACAGACTGCTATTACTGGGATGAACTGGTATATCTGCAGCATGCTGAAATCTTAAGCGGCAATAAAGCTGATAACTACAATGAACTTGATTTTAGGCCCCCTCTGCTTTCGATTATGGTATCAGGAGCTTATGTTTTTTGGCATAACCCTTTGATTGGAAATATTCTTGTAAGTTTGATGGCTTCGTTTTCTGTATTAATTATCTATCTTGCAGGAAAAGATATCTTTGACCAAAAAACAGGATTGATAGCTGCAATCTTGCTGGCATTCTGGCCTCTGCATATATATTTTTCAAAAACCCTTTTGGTGCATACTACAGCGATGTTTTTTGCACTGCTGTTCTTGTTTTTTTTGAAAAAAGGGGAAGATAAAGGCAATGAATGGTTTTTTTGTTTGGCTGGAATCTTTATCGGATTTGCAATATTGGCAAGATTTACATATCTTATATTGATCCCTGTAGCAGGGATAGGTTTTCTGTTATTCAGGAAAAGATATGACATTAAAAAGATCATTTTTGGAGCAGCTGGTTTTTTGGCAGTTATACTGCCTTATTTAAGCTGGGCTTATATCAGGTTTAATGATCCATTATATACTTTCAAGACCGCTTCTTTGATCGTAAGCTGGTCAACAAAACAACCATGGTATTTTTATCTAGCAAATCTGTGGGTTTTTTTAGGTTTGACCGGTGTTATTGGGATATGTTCATGGATATTTTTCAGATTAAAAGATAAAAAGATAAGTAAAGAGGAGATATTGCTTTTGTCATGGATTTTTCTGCCTTTTATCTACTTAAGCTTTAAGTTGACGCATAAGGAAGTTAGGTTTTTGATTGTCGCTCTTGCTCCTGTTGTTCTTATCTCTGCATATGGTATAAAGAGACTATTAGAAAGCATTAAAAATAAAATTTTGGTGTTTGTTTTATTGATTATTATAATCCTGCCTTTATTTTTATTTTTTGCATATGACCCTTATGTCAGAACATGTGATTCAAATGCACAGAAGGCTTCGGAATGGATAATGAACAATTCCAATAAAGAATATATTATCTATGCGCAGCACGAATTTCCTGCCCTGGCCTACTATACAGACAGAGAAATAGTATTGGCTCCTTTTGACAAAAAAAGGTTCTTTAACAAAACAAGAGATTATATGAAAAAACCAGGATATTATGTTTATTTTGAAGAACAAAAGAAAAATGAAAATTTTCCTGAGATTGAAGAGATTGAAGATGATTCAAGGTTTGAGTTAGTCAAGAAGATTGAAAACAAGAATGATGTTTATATCTATGAGATTATTTCCTAGAAATTTTTCCTTTTTTAACTGCTTCAAATTCCAATACTGATCCCTGTACAGCAAGATTGTTCCTGTCTCCGAAATCAAGCATCTCTTTTATCAGGTTTTCAATTTCTTTATTTTTGTCCAAAACATAGATTCCGATCAGCTTTGTGATGTCTGACATAAAATCATCTGCTTCTGCTTTGGAGAGCTTTTTGTCTTCTGCAATGTCAGAAAAATCTTTCTTGATCCTTTCAAATTCCTCTTTTTCTTCAGAATTCATCTTCCTACAAAGATCATGTGCTTTTCTTTTCCCTGGATCTCTGAAATCACTCTCTTGATTATCGCTTTTTCAGGGTCAGGCATAAGCTTTACTCTTTTTTTGATGTCTTTAAAATCCTCAAATGGCTTTTCTTTTCTTGCCTCTAAAATCTCCCACATGTGTTTTTTTCCAAGTCCAGGAAGCAATTCTAACTGATGCATCCTTGTGGTCAAAGGCTGTGCCTTGTTAAAAAAATCAACAAATTTATTTTCGCTTTTCTCTACAAGATTCTTAACTACAAATTTTAGCTCTGATCTTGCGGTTGATGTCAGCTTGTCTACAGGCAGTTTTCCAGTTATATGGTGTATTTTTTCCCTTTTTCCCTCTCCTATATACACCTCTTCATAGGGCTGAAGGAATATCCCTTTTTTTGGAACCAGTTCAAGCAAAGTGAAGTGTTCTTTTCCAAGCGCCTGAGCGATTGGTGTTTTCCTGTGCATAGGCCTCTTGTCAAAAGGATATCCGTTCGGAAGGAAATCTAGAACGATTGCGGTTTCTTCTCTTTCTCTTCTTTGATAATGTTCTCTTGAATTTTCCATTTTCTAGTTTAATTATTTTCGGCTTTTATCTAAAATTAGCCGGCTATTTTTTCTTCGCCGGAGTAAAATCATTAATCACATCAATGATTTTCTTCATGTCTTTCTGGTTAATACTAACAACATATCCCTGTAGAAGTACTTTTAAATCGTCAACTGTTGTAGGCATGGTGTCAATAATCTTTATTATGAATTCATCCTTTAATCTTGATATTTTCAAGTCTCTCAGCTTTTTTTCAAGTTCTTCTGCTTTTTTTGAGGATAATTCTACAAAATGCTGAAGATATTCCTCTGTCTTGTTGGATATAGGGCTAAGTTCTTTGTCTCTTTTTTTTATTGCCTCTAATTCCTCTTTCAGCTGAACCATGTTTATGGGCTGTTCTTCAATTATTTTTGGTTTTGCCATTTTTATTATTATGCTTTTTTTAAATGAACTGGATGAACTATTAAAGTCTTTTGCTTTGACTTGTCATTTATTGATATCTGATAGCATTCACCCTGTTTTCCATTTACAGTTCCTTTTTTTCCATAATGTCTTGGATGGTATGTGCCTTTATGCACAGCTGGCTCTGTTTTTAAGATTACTTTGTCCCCTGTGTTGAACTTTTGAAAGTACTTTGTAAGGGATATCTTTCCTTTTCTTCTCAGGGATTTGCCAAGCTTATGCCTGGTTTTCCTTCTGCTTGAGCCAATTCTTTTTACCATATTTAACGCACCTAATAAAATAAGAAAAAAAGGGTATATAAAAACCTTTCTTTTTGTAATCTGATATTTAAATGGTCTCTCGGGTGTTTTGTTTTTCTTTATTTTGATTTTTTACTATTTTCAAATAAAAAATTAAGATGGAAAAACAAAAACCATGTTCAACATCGTTTTACTCGTCTCTCGGGTGTTTTGTTTTTCTTTATTTTGATTTTTTACTATTTTCAAATAAA
>CAZFSZ010000001.1:40385-82979 GCA_964521755.1 uncultured Methanosarcinales archaeon
AAATTAAGATGGAAAAACAAAAACTTTAAATATCACTATGATAATCTAAGATTAGAATAATCACAAACATCAAAATCAGGGATTGAGGGGATAAAATATGAAAGACATCTTTTTAAGGATTAAGGAAAGATTTTCCGAGAAAGTAAAAGGAGAGGAAGGAGAAGAGAAGGAAGCTGAAGAATATGTTGAACTGGGTCCAGAAGCTGCTGAAGTTGAAGAAGGCAAATCAAAAATTTCAGTAAGGCCTTTTGTTGTTGAAGATTTTGATGATATCAAAGAAATTCTTGATGTATTAAGAGAAGGTTATACAATCGTTTTAATAAATATCAGGCCTTTGAAGGACAAAGATCTTATTGAGCTGAAAAGGGCTATAAACAAACTCAAGAAAACAGCTGATGCGATTGACGGTGATGTTGCCGGGTTCGGAGAGGATTATGTTGTAGCTACTCCTTCATTTGCAAGTGTTTACAGAAGCAAACAGACAGAAGAAGTCAAGGAATCTGAATAAAATTAATTTTATTTTCTTTTCTGTAAAGGTTATTTTGCAAAATAAAAATCTTTTTAAACCATTAGTTTATCTATAACTCTATGGAAAAACTTGAGAAACAGCCTTGCCCTATATGCAGGAAAAAAACCCTGACATTGATGGAGGATGAAAAAGAGATTCCTTATTTCGGCAAGGTGTATCTTTTTTCAATGACTTGTTCTAACTGCAAATACCACAAAGCAGATGTTGAAGTAGCTGACAGAAAGGAGGCAAGCAAATATTCTATAGAAGTCAGTGGAGAAAAAGATATGAATATAAGAATCGTTAAAAGTGGGGAAGCGACAGTGAAGATACCTCATATGCTGACAATAGAGCCCGGACCTGCATCAAACGGGTATATAACAAATGTAGAGGGGATTCTTAAGAGAGTTCAAAACCAGCTTGAAATAACAAGAGATAATGAAGAGAACAAATCTGCAAAGAAAAAAGCAAAAAGGATGCTTAAAAAGCTGAAAAATGTGATGTGGGGAAAGGACAAGTTGAAGATGATAATCGAGGATCCTTCAGGAAACAGCGCCATCATTTCTGACAAAGTAAAGAAAACAAAGCTGAAGAATTAGATTGTTACTATTATAGAATAGAAATATTTATAAAATAGACTTGAGTTATTTGCTTGAGGGGAGGAATTATAAAATGACTAATGAGACAAGCATATATAAGACTCTTGGACAAAAAGCCTGTGTGAATGATTCTAGAAAATTAGGGATAGCATATATCTATGCTGTTATCAAATCCAGAGAGAGCAGGAACAATGCTCAGAAACCTATTATAGGGGAAGCACAAATTGTTTATGGTGAACTTAGCAGAATAGGTCCCAATACTTTAGCGTATGATGAAGAACTTCTTATAGAGAGAACTGAAGCAAGACTTGCTCAGAATAAATATATTCCATTAAATGAAACAGTGGATAAATTAGTTACAGGTATGTGCAATGATTATGGAATTGAACCCACTATAAATATTGTAGGAGATTCTCTTCAATACCTGCTTAATCACAAGCCCAATTTTAAAAAGCCAATTGATAAAATCACTTCTGGAAAATTAAACAGACATGAACAGAAGGCGATAAAAAACAGTATAGAAGAGGTATTAAATGATAGAGAGAAATTGGCAGATTATTTAGACAATTAATTTCTCTTTTTATTATTGAAGATGGCACAGGAAATAAGTAATCTAGTCAAAGCGACATTTGAAGAAATCAACAAAAGAGTTGAGAAAAGAGATTTTGAACACATCTATGTAGTTGATACAAACATTATCCATGATTTTCCTGAAGCTATTGGAATTCTTGCACATGAAGACAGAGAATTGACTGACAATGAAAAGCCAAATGTTGTTGTTATTAGTGATGTTGTAAGAAGAGAATTAAACGGACTAAAGAAAAGCGAAAATATAGACAAAGCTATTGGTGCGAGAAGAGCTTTGGCAGGTATAAATAATTATTGGAAAAAAAATAGAACCATAGGATTAGGAGAATATAATTTTGGAGTAGAATTTAAAAATGGGTCTTTAATGGTAGATCTTCCTTATGATGAAATAAAATTTCCTAAATTAAGAGAAGATTTTAGAGGGGATGATCAGATAGTTTCAAGTACTATGGCTTTAAGAAAAGCTGTTGAGAAGAAAGGTGATATTATCTCTGTTGTTTCTGATGATGCTGATATGGATACTTCATGTAAACAATTTAAGGTTCCATGCAGCAAGTTTGAAGAATTCTACAAAGATTATGATTATTCAGGATTCATAGATATTGATGTTGATGAATTTATGGTTCATAATAAAACCATGAAAAATGCGATAAATATCCACAGCAGATTGGTTGAGAGCAAAGAAATCCCTCTTGACCTTATAAGAGAACTGCTGGATGACAATGCAATAATATATCCCAACCAGTTTGTACATTTTGAAGGAAAAGAGATAAATCCCAAATATTCTTATTTAAGGATAGATCAACAGGAAAACAAAGCAGTCAGACTGAGAAATTATCAAAATTTTCTTATTGAAAGGAAAAATAGCGAAGGATTTAAACTAGAGTATGTTCCAACACCTGAACAAGAATGCGCCCTGGAACTTATGTGTGATCCAGACATAGATTATGTTACATTAAGCGGTCCTCCTGGAGGGGGAAAGACTATGCTGCCTTTAAGCATAGGGCTATTTAAGCTTTACAACAAAGACATATACTCTATGCTTATATCTAATCCTCCAATTGATTCTACACATGGTTTTCTTCCTGGAAGCAAAAAAGACAAATTGTTTGAAGAGAACAGAAACATAATTGACAATCTATTCTATCTTATGGGGGTAAACAAAGAAAGCAAAGAAGACAAAGAGAAGGTAGAAGAAAAAATAATGACTATGATCTCCAAAGGGGAGATTGAGTTAGAAGCCTTGACTTATATCAAGGGAAGAACCCTTCATAATAGATGGATAGTATTTACCGAAGTTGAAGATTATGAGCCAAAGCAGATGAGAAAACTCGCTTCAAGGTTAGGATTGGGATCCAAAATGGTATTTGAAGGAGATCCTTATCAGGTTGATAATTTTAGATGTTCTAAAACAAGAAACGGGCTGGTATATATGATAAGCAGACTGAAAAACAATCCAATATTTGGGCATGTTACCCTTAGAAATGTTGAAAGAAGCAGAGGAGCAAAGACTGCTGCTAAGTATCTATAAATCCAGATATAATGGCAAAGGCTTCTTCTATATCTTTTCCAAATGTGAATATTCCTTCTTTGTGTCCGGCTGCCACGATTATCTTTTTTTCTTTTACATCTGTTTTTCTGAACAGCCTTTCTATCTCATGAGCCATCTCAGGAGTTCCATATGTGGTGTCTTTTCTTGTTGTGGGAACCTTGTTGAGAAGTTTTTTCCATAATTTCAGGCTGTGAACATGTATGACTGCGTTTATATTTTTGTCCTGTTCGTAGATGGCTGCATGAGTCATTGATTCAGAAGAGGGTTTTACAGGGCCATTGTATTCAAGATAATTTTTATCGATGTCAACAGATACAACCACTGAATAATGTTTGATATCAAGATTTTCTATACCTCCTGTTGCAGAGCCAGTTATTATAAATCCGTCTTTTGTTCTTGTGCTTATGTTTCCAAAACCAATGCCTTTGTTTTTTCCCTCCTTGTACATACCAATAAGACCCATATCATGAAGTTTTTTTCTGTATATGTTTATCTTAAGAAACTTGTATTTAGGAATGGTGTCTTTTCTTATCTGCTTAAGGCTGAACTTGATATATCCTTCGTCTTTCATTTTTTATATCTTGTATATATTCTTTTTTTGGATAGTATAAAAATATTGTGAAAGTATTTAAAAAGTAAAACTTTTAAATGATCTTCATTTTTTATGTTCAAGGAGATATATATGGTGAAGATAGGTGTAATTGGGGGTTCAGGACTGGATAATCCAGATATTCTTGAAGATGCTTCTGAGAAAGAAGCGGATACTCCTTATGGAAAGCCTTCTAGTTCTTTAAAGATTGGTAAGATAAACGGGGTTAGAGTTGTTCTTCTTGCAAGGCATGGAAGAAAGCACACAATACCTCCAACACAAGTTAATTACAGAGCCAATATCTCTGCATTGAAAGAAGAAGGGTGTACACATATAATTGCTACTACAGCAGTAGGAAGTTTGAGAGAAGAAATAGGAAGAGGTAATTTAGTCATACCTGATCAGTTTATTGATTTTACTAGACACAGAAAATTGAGTTTTTTTGAAGAGTTTAATCCAGGAGATATGAAACATACTCCTATGGCTGAGCCGTTTAATGATAAATTAAGAGAACTTTTTATTGAAAAATGTTCTTCATTGGGATTAAAATACCATCCTAAAGGAACCGTTATTACAATTGAAGGTCCGAGATTTTCAACTAAAGCAGAATCCTACATGTTTAGGGCCTGGGGTGCTGATGTTATCAATATGAGTGTGGCTCCTGAGTGTGCATTGGCAAATGAGATAGGAATTCCATATGCTGCTGTTGCGATGTCAACAGACTATGACTGCTGGAAAGATGATGAAGATGCTGTAACTTTTGAAGAAGTTCTCAAGGTATTTGGAAAGAATGTTGAGAAAGTTACTAAACTTTTGATTGGAGTTATTCCTGAAGTAAGATGAAAATAACTATAATAGGAAGCATGGCTTTTTTAGATAAATATGTAAAAGCTAAGAAAATTTTAGAGTCAAAAGGACACGAAGTTATCCTTCCTAAGAAAGATCCTATGCCTGAACCAATCCCGAAAGAACATAAGTTTCAATCAATGATTAAGTTCAATGAAAATCTAAATGAATCTGATGCAGTGTTAGTCATGAATCACACCAAAAATATAAAAGAAAACCACATAGGTGTTAATACTCTGATGGAGATAGGGATGGCTTTTAACAGAGGAAAAAAGATATTCATATTAAATCCAATACCTGAATTTTGCAAGCATGAACTTGAAGCTATCAACTGTGTTGTATTAGATGGAGATTTGAATAATATTAAGGTGAAATAAAATGTCAGAACTAATAAAATCCAAAATAAGGACAATACCTAATTTTCCTAAAAAAGGAATTATGTTTAGAGATATAACTACTTTATTGAAAGACAAAGAAGGATTTAATGAGACAATAAATCTTCTGGTAGAAAGATACAAGAATATGGATATTGATGCAGTTGCTGGTATTGAATCAAGAGGTTTTATCACCGGAGCTGTATTGGCTAATAGATTAGGATTAGGATTTATAACCATAAGAAAGCCTGGAAAACTTCCTGGAAAGACTGTTTCTGAAGAATATAAATTGGAGTATGGAACTGACAAGATTGAAGTTCACAAAGATGCAATCAAAAAAGGAGATAAAGTTTTATTGGTTGATGATTTGGTGGCTACTTCAGGAACCTGTGTTGCTGCAGCTAATTTAATTAAGAAGCTTGGAGGGGATATTGTAGAATGTTCATTCGTTATTGAGCTTCCAGATTTGAAAGGGAGAGAAAAATTAGAGAAAAAAGGATTAAAAGTGTTTTCTTTAGTTGAATTCGAAGGAGAATGATTATTTTAATACTTTGTTGATTTTTCCATCAGGCATCATGTTGTCTGGGTGGTGTTCGCATTTCTCTGTCATCTGATATCTCTTGCAGTTCTTCCAGTTTTTCTCTGTTTCACAATATTCTTTTTTCCATTTGTCTGAGATCAAACCTTTTTTCTCGTATGCTCTTAAAGGGCAGACCTCGATCCATTTGCATGGCATTTTATTTATCTTTGTGTTTGTTTATCTCTTCCAGCAATTTTTCTTTTGGCTGAATCTTTGTAAGTCTTGAAAGCTCATTTCCCTCATCATCCAAGAACAAGGATGTTGGAATCTCTTTTATATTATATTTTTTTACCAATTCAGGATTTTCTGAAGCTTCAAAGTATTCTGTCTTAAGTTCAGGCATCTCTGATTCAATCTCTTTCCATCTTGGAACCATTATAGCGCATTCATGGCAGCTCTTGTTTCCTATTTTATAAACTTTCATTGGATCATCTCTATTTTACTGTATATTTTCAATTATCTCTTTAAATATTTTTTTGTATTTTGGTTTTGTTTCTATTATTGGCTTTAGATTAACTAATGCTTCTACAAAGGCCTTGTCATAAGGAAGCTTTCCGAGTATGGGTGTGTTGTATTTAGCTGCAAGGGATTCTATCTTTTTGGTAAACTCTTTATTAATATCCCATTTGTTTATTACAATGCCGTAAGGAATGTTAAAATGCTCTACAACCTGAAGCGCTCTTTGAAGATCATTTAAGGCAGAGGGGGTTGGTTCTGTTACTGCAATTATATAATCACTGCCCTGGATCGAAGCAACAACAGGACAGCCTATGCCTGCTGCAGAATCTACAAGCAAAATATCTGCATTTTCTTTTTTGGATAGTTTTTCAGCTTTTTCTTTTAAGACGGTAACTGTTTTTCCTGAGCCTGATTCTCCTATCTTTAACTGGCCTGAGATTATAGGAAAACCATAGTCTGTTTTTCCCTGATTTATAGAAGCGTTTTCTATCTTTTCCATCTTTACAGTTCCTTTTGGAAATGCTAATTGGCAGGCTCCGCATCCTTCGCAAAGAAATCCATTGATTATTGGTTTTTGATTTTTCTTGTCCCAGCTTATTGCTCCAAAAGCACATACATCTATTTTGTCTTTGCATTCAGGACAGGAATCTGAAATGATTTTTGCTTTTTCTATAGTTTTGATTTTCTTTGTTGTTTCGAATTTTTTCACTCCTAAGACCAAAGCAAGATTTGGAGCGTCAACATCACAGTCAGCTGTTATTATCTTGTTGTTTTTTGAGAGAAGAACAGCTAGTGAAGCAGTTAAAGTAGATTTCCCTACTCCTCCTTTTCCTGAAAGTATAGTTATTGTTTTCATCTTATCTCTTCTTTTATCTTGTTTATTGATTTATGTTGAATAGGTTTTCCTCTTGAATAAGATTCAAGTATTTCTTTTTTGTATGGGACTTCTGCGATGATTTTTGTATTGTATTCTTCAGCAGCTTCCTGAATCAATGTTTTGTCTCCTATGTCTGCTCTGTTTAAGACTATGACAGCGGGAACTTTTAGTTTTTTGCAAAGTTTTAGGATTAATTTTAAGTCAGCTGCTCCCAAGGGGGTGGGTTCTGTTACAGCCAAAGCCAAATCACAGCCGAGCAATGCAGAGATTACACTGCAGTGAGTTCCGGCAGCAGTATCAATTAGAATATAATCATAGTTTTCCTGTTTTTGAAAACTGAATTTTTTTAAAGCATTGACAATTGGAGAGGCTTCTTCATAACCTGGCCTCATCTCTCCCCCTGTGTAATTGATATTGTAATTTTTTCCAGAGTAGATCTGTCCTATTATTTGTTTATCTTTAGATATTGCTTTTGTAGGACAGGCAAGCATACAAGCAGAGCAGCCAATACATAAATCCTGCACAAAAATAGGATATTTGTCTTTTACAGACAGGATAGCATTTTCCCTGCAGACTTCAGCACATCTTCCGCATTTAGTGCATTTGCTGAAATCCCATTTTGGAATAGCCTGAAAAACATCTTTTTGTTTTTTTCTTTTTATTGAAAGAATTAGATGGTCGTTAGGACAGTCTGTGTCTGCATCTATCAGAAGAATTTTTTTATCTTTTGCTAATTCTACTGCCAAAGCTGTGGAAATAGTGGATTTTCCTGTTCCTCCTTTTCCTCCAGTGATTGCTATTTTTTTAGTCATGCTTGCTGTCTTCTTTCTCTATTCCATAGCCTTTTCCTTTTCCCGGGCTGCAGAAATCTTCCCCTGATTCCAGTTTGTCTTTGATGAATTTTTGGATTACTTCATCTATCTTTCCCTGAACTCCAGTTATCAGCTCTATGTCAAACTGGTCAAAAAGCTGCTTTGCTCTGAATCCAGCTCCGCCTGCAATGACGCAGTCTACTTCTTTTTCTTTGAAGAATTTTGGAAGAAAGCCAGTAGCATGTCCTGGATTTTCTATGGTCTTTTTTTCTTTTATCTTGTTGTCTTCTATCTCAATGATTGTAAATTCAGGGCATCTTCCAAAATGGGCTGAAACTTCATCATTGTCTGTTGATATTGCTATCTTCATTTGATTTTCCTCCTTAAGCTTTTATAACAAGATCATCAAAATAATCTTTTAATTTTTCTTTGAATTCTTCAAAAAAACTTGGTTTAAGTATGTCTTTTTTCTCATAGTCTGAATCTACTGTTGATTTTGGCAGAAATTTTTGTATAACATATCTTTTAGAGCCTTTTAACTGCTCTGCTATTGTATATATATCCCCTTTAGTCAGTAATCCAGGAACAAAGGTGGTCCTGAATTCATAATCAACTCCAGATTTTTGAATTATGCTTATGGTCTTTTTTATGTTTTCAAGCATCTTTTTCTTTTCTCCAAATTTTCCTGTTACTTTGTAATATTTATCTTCATCTAAAGGAGCTTTGATGTCCATAGCAAAGTAATCAACAAGTTTTTCTTTGATTAAGTGTTCAACCATCTCTGGATTTGTCCCGTTTGTTTCTAACTCTATAAGGAAATCCTTGTCTTTTACTTTTTTTATGAAAGCAGGAAGCTCTTTGTGCAGTGTAGGCTCTCCACCTGTTATAGCTATTCCGTCTATCCACTTTCTTTTCTTTTCCATGTAGTCAATAATCTCTTTTTCAGATATACCTGGTATTTTATCTGGATTAAGAACAAGATCTTTGTTGTGGCAGAAAGGACATCTGAAATTGCATCCCCCTGTAAAGACTACACTGACTATCTTTTCCGGGTATTCTATTAATGAGGATTTATTGAATCCTTTAAATTCCATTTTTGATTATTTTTTAAATTCAACAGGGCTTACTTTTGTCCCTCCTGTTCTCATGGGAGCTCCGCACTGCGGACATTTTACCTGGCTGCAGTCAACACCTTTTGGTGCAGGCATGCTGTAACTGCATTTTGTACATACGCATCTATCTAAAGTTTCCTTTCCTGTATTTTGCTGTTGTCTTCCTAATCCCTGGCCAGCTCCTCTTCCAAGACCCTGTCGTTGATTCATTCCTCTATCAGACAATCCTTTTCCCATGTTTTGTCCTTGTCCTGCTCCACCTATACCCATATGCTGGGGACCTGTTGGTGTTGATATCTCTTCCAACTTTCCTTTGATATATTTCTTAACTGCATCTTTTATCTTTCCCTCTGCCTGATAGATTTTGATATCCAACTGGTTAAAAACATCAAAAGCTCTTGGTCCGAAATTTGAGCCAATTACTGCTTTTGTATCTTGATCTGCAACTAATTTTGCTGCTGATATTCCTGCTCCTCCTGACTGTGCTGCTGCTGTGTTTTTGATTGCTTTTGCATTTTTCATCTCATTGTCTTTTATTTCAACAATCATGAAATAAGGACATCTTCCAAATCTTGCATCTATATTGCTTTCCATATCATTTTCTGATGCGCTTACTGCTATCTTGATTGTTTTTTTATCTTTTTCCTTTTCTTCTTCTGGCATTTTGATTACCTCCTGTACCTTTTCTGGTCATAAAACTGCCGCATTCCGGGCATTTAATTTTGTAGCAGGGAGTTCCTGCTTTATGGGGGACTATTTTTCCGCATTTTAAGCAGACGCATTTTCCGCCTGGCCCTAATGCTATTCCCCCCATTCTTCCTTTCCACTCTGTTCTGACTCCAAATGCTCCTTTAAATGATTCTTCTCTTATTTTGTGTGATTCTATCTGGATAACTATATATTCTACTGGAGCTACTTCTTCCTGTATTTTCTTTTCAATATCTTTTGTTATTGAAGAAGCCTGATCTACTTTTAGCTTTGGATCCAGCTTAATTTGGAGTTCAGCAAAAACAGCTGAGCCAAGCTTTTGTGTTTTAAGGTTGGTTAATTCTATATCTTCTCTTTTAACTATTTCTTTTATCTGGTTTTCTATTTCCTCATCTGCACTTACATCCAATAAACTGTCTGTTGTTTTCTTTCCCAAAGAAATAGATTCTACTAATATATAAACTCCAATCAATAATGCAATAACTGAGTCAAGATGGAGCCAATATCTTGTTAGGAAAAGCCCTATAAATACAGACAAAGAAGCAAGAACATCTATTCTTGAATGTTTTCCATCTGCTAACAGAGCCATGCTTTCGTATTTTTTTCCGAATTTTATCTTCAGTCTGGCCATTATCTCGTTTATGATAGCAGAGAAAGCCATCACTCCTAATGTTAAGGGAGTAATAAATAATTCTTTTACTGTAAAGAAATTAGTTATAGCCTCATAAATAATCCAAACTGATGTTCCTAGCAAGACAATAGTTATAATTAATCCAGCAAATACCTCTGCCTTATAATGGCCGTAAGGATGTCTTTCGTCAACTGGTTTTTTTGCTGCTCTTATCCCTCCATAAGATATTGATGAGGTTATGATATCCATCCCTGAATGGACTCCCTCTGCAATAACAGCTGAAGATCTGCTTAATATACCTACAGCTATCTTAAAGAATGATAAAAATATATTTGATACTATTGCGATTAGTGATATTTTTTCTTTTGGTTCCATTTTCTTATTCTCTTATTAAAGGTGAGTCGCAATCTGGGCATTTCATCTGAGAGCAGGGTTGTCCTCTTTGATGAAGTATTATTTTTCCGCATTTTGGACATTTACAGTTTCCTCCTGGGCCTCCTGCTTTAGGTCCACCCATTCTTCCTCGGCCTTGGCCTTTGCCTGCGCCTCTTCTAGGTTGTACCATCTGATAATTACCTCCTTGTATTTTTATTGCTTTGCCATTTACAATTGCATCTGCAATCTTTTTTCTTGCAGTATCTATAAGTCTTGCAAATGTTGGCTGGGAAATATTCATTTTTTTTGCTGCCTGGGTTTGATCAATATTTTCAAAATCCTTTAATCTTACTGCTTCGAATTCCCCCATGGTTAAAACTACTTCATTCATCTGTGCAAGTCTTATTCCTGCAGGTTTGAAATGAGTTGTTCCCGGCTGATACCTGATTCTTCTTCGTCTTCTTGGTCTTGGCATTTTTCTTTAAAAAATAAAATAAAAAAAATTTATTTTTGTTTTTTTAGTTCATCAAGTCTTTTCTTTATGTCATCCATTTCTTGTTTAAGTATTTTCTGTTCTTGTTCTACTGCTTTTGCTTCCTGTTCCAGTGCTTCTTTTTCTGATGCAGGTTCTCTATAGACTGGTGTTGCTGGTGATTGTGCAAATCTTGGTCTTAGTATTCCTCTTGGATTATAGGCTGTTGCTCTTCCTCTACCAAAACCTCTGCCTCTACCCATTCCTCTTCCAAATCCTGAGTTTGCATAACCTGGTGCATTATTACCATTGCAAAATCCCATTCCTCTTCCAGTTCTTGGTCCTTGACCTGATGGTCCTGTTCCGTCTCCTCTTGGCATATTTATCATCTCCGGTGGAATACCACCATTTTTATTGTATTGAATACTTATTCATTATTAATTATGAATATATATTCATATATAAATCTTTCGGTTTTTCGAGCTTTTAGCGAGAAAATAGAATGTATGTCAGTGAGCAGGTACCCAGACGAACTTAGTGAGTCTGACTCTTTTTTAGATGTTGACTTTAGTTTAGGTTTTGCGAAGCAAAAACGACATTAAGAAAGCACGCATTTTTAACTTTCGGATTTGCCTTTAAAAAGGCTGAGGTTTATAAAGTAAATAAACTTGTATTTATAAGAGGGGGAGGTGGAATATGGGATTGAAAAGTGAAATAAAAAAATACAAGAATTTTATCAAAAATGCCCCGAAATTTCAAGAGTTGGAGAATCCTAGCGCTAAAATAAGAGAAGAATTATTTGAATTCTATGTTGGTTCTGTTCAGTTGTTTAGAAATATACTAACTATTCGTGATATCCCTGTGGTTGAAATGCCCAAAGGTATTGATGCTTTATATAATATTATAGGACATGGTGAGACCGATTGGAATGATAAAGATGAAAATAAAAGATTAACTGGAAATTTAGGCCCTGGTTTGAATAAAGATGGTGTAAAACTTGCTATTGACCAGTATGATCCCAATAGAAAAATATTGACGTTATCAAGTGATATTCCTAGAGCATTGCATCATGCAATACTAAGACAAGACAAGACAAAGAAAGAGGATTTAGAAACAATTCTTGGAAATATTGATTCAGAGCAGGGAGTAATCTCAAAAGAGGTTTATGAAAAGCTGATAGATATTGCTTTTGAAGTCAATGTTTATCCAACTCCTTTGTTAAGGGCACAATACTTTGGACCGATGGAAGGATTTAACAGAATAAAAGATACTCATTTGATTGAGGAATCTAAAGTAAGAAGAAAATTAAACAATGTCATTGTAGAAGACAATGATGAATTAAGTGAAAGCTATGTTCATTTTATGGAAAGAGGATTTGCATTTCTAAGGATGTTTGCTAATGAAACAGGAATTATTATTCCAAGTGCAGATTTTGTGACTCACAGCGGATTTCTAGATATTGCAAGGGCATATTTCAGATATTTAAACAGTATAGAAGAAGAAGAAAGCGGAGAAATCAGGCTTGAAAGAACAAAAGACAAAGGAAAAAGAGGAGAAATATGGGTATTTAAGCTAAATAAGAATCTTGACTTTTTAAATGATTCTCTTGGAGCTAAATATAAAGCACTAGAAAAAGCGGATGAATGGAGAAAAAGGTCTTTGGATGACAAAATTAGAGAAGAAGATACAGGCATTGTTAAAACTCCATTGAAGGCTTTTAAGAAAAAAGATAATTTAAATGAGCATGAATCCTACAAAACTGACATTAAAGAAGCTCTTGATTCCCAACTGCCTATTATAATCTTTGGTCATGGCGGGCAGGGAAAGACTATTTTAGCAACAGAGACTACAAAAAAATTGATTAAGCAAGAATTAGGAGAAGAATATTCAAAATATATCCCTGTCCTGATAAATTGCGATAATCTAAGCAGGAGCATAATTCAATCTGATAAAGAAAGCACCCCAGAAAATATTGCAAAGCTTATGAAAAAAGATGTTGAAAAGATATTTCCATATGTTGATGAAGGCGAAAAATTTTTGTTTTTAATAGATGATTATCATAAACTTACTGATTATTATAATTTTGTAAAAAAAGCTATTGATATTTTAAAAGAAGATAAAAAATGTTTGCCAATTATATTCTCTAGATTAGAAAAGATGGATATACATCCTCCTGTTAATGAGGGTTACTTAACAATGCAGATAGACAGGGATTCTATTCCAAATACTATTGATGATTTTATGCAGGACAGGATGGATGAAGATAAATATTCTGAATTTAAAGAATATGTATCTCAATATGATGAAAGTATTACTGGAAATTTTATTACTTTATATGCTCTTACAAGAATCTTTGATAAATCAAGAAAAGTATTAGACTGTATAGATGAAAAAAAATACAGGGCAATCTGTAAGAATATCAAAGAAGGAGAGCCAATAAACAAGAGAGAACTGTATGAAGTCGAAACAGCATTTGTGAGCAGCTCCAAACTTAGAAGAAAAGATGCTAATCTATCCAGAGCAGATATGTTAAAAGATATTGAAAAAGAAAAAAAAGAACTAGCCCAGTTTGCTTTTGATAAACATTATGGTAAAAAAGATGAATAATAAAAATGACAATTGCCTCAACATTGCTATGCATGGAAGATGGTGAACAAAGATTTGTTCATGACACCTTTGAAGAGTTTTTCTTAGCCAGATGGTTTGCTGATCAGATAAATAATGGAGAATTGACAGTAGGAGAAGCATGGAACGATTATTTAAGTTATCAAGAAGATAAGAAAATATGGGGTTTAGAAGATTTAACAGATAAAGAGTGTAGAGCTTTTCGTCCAGAAATAAAAAATACTTTAGTTTTTCTCGTAGGAATGATGGATGAAGAAAAAAGTACAGAAATTATTGATACATTGAGTAAGGGATACCTAAAAGCAGAAGAAAAACTTGATGATTATGGATATAACCCTTTTTTTAATAATCTTATTTTAGCCTCAAATTTGGTTAAAGAATCAGGTATTGAAGAAGGTTTTGATCAAATAACTGATGCACTTATCAAAAAAATAAAATTAAAATTAGTTAAAAGGGATGAAAAACCAATCTTATTTGCTATAAGTGATATAGGAAGCAAAAAAGCAATAGATTTTCTAGAAGAACATTTAAAAGATAATGACAATTCAGTCAACAATTATGCATACCCTGCATTAACTAAACATGTAGACAAGGAGGGAATCTTTGATATTTTAACACACTCTCTATTATATCAAGATAGGGGCAGAGGTGAAATTGATTATTTACAGAGAGGAATAAAAGCATCTTCAAAAATGCATGGTCAAATAAATAAATTTATTGACTTATTTAATAAAAGTGATAATAATAAAAAACACATAATTGCTAAGATATTAAGATTAAATGGGTCTGATAAAGCTTTAGATTTTTTGATGGATTATGTTTCTAATACAGAAAATAAGGATAGAGGCCTTTTCTTAGATTATTTAGACTGTAAGAAGGATAAAGTAATTGATTTTTTGATGGATTATATCTCTAATCCAAAAAATCCAGATGTAAGGTTGGCTTTATCTTCATTATCAAAAATAGGAACTCAAAAAGCAGCAAACAAAGTAATGGAATATTTTTTTAATTCAGATCCAGGAGAATATTTCAGACACACATTAATGGAATTAACTAAACATGATATTAGTCTTCCAGAAGACAAATTAATAGAATATATCCAAGATTCGTCAAATGAGTATTTTGATACAATAGTAGAAATATTGGGAATAATAAAAAGTAAAAAAGCAGTAGATACTTTATTAAAATATTTAGAAGATGAAGACAACAAATATAGATTTAAGATTATAGAATCATTAGGGAATATTGGGGATGAAAGAGCTGTTCCTACTTTAATTGATATTTTATCAAAATATACTGGTTGTGATGATAGTGATGATGGTTTTTATGCAGGATGGTATACTTCAAAAGCATTAGGGAATATTGGGGATGAAAGAGCAATTGAATCTTTAGTAAGATATATTTCAGATACTTCTGGGATGGTTAAAGATCATGGTAGAGATGCTCTAGTAAAAATAGGTGGAAATAAAACAATTGAATTATTGACTGAAAATATAAATTCAGAAGAAATATCTGCAAGAACATACTCTGCTGAAGTTTTAGCAAGATTAAGATATTATCATCCAATAATGGATGACTTAATCAAAGACAGAAGAGAATGGGTCAGATCAAGTATATCTAAAGCAGTTATAAATATTGAAGGGGATAAAACAATTAAAATGTTGTCTGAATATTCAACAAATCCAAAAAATTCAGACAGGGGAAATACTATTTATCTTTTGAAAAAAAAAGACAAAGAAAAAGCAATTGAATATTTAATACCTTATTTAGAGAATCCTGATGAAAAAAGACAATTTTATGCTGCGAAAGTTTTAGCATCATTAAATTATGAAAAATCATTAAGATTATTAGAACCATTATTAGATGAACCAAAAAAAAGATGGGTGTCTTATTGTGATGATTTATTCAAGAAAAAACATATAATCGAAAGTATTTCATCAATAGAAAAATTAGAATCATTAGAAATTATAAATAAATTTTATAAGAAAGTATTAAACAACCCTCCTGAAGAAGAAATACCTAGAACGATATGGAGAGATAATTTAAAAGATATTTATTATATTATGAAAAAATTACATCAAAGAATAAATTCTAAACTTTATGAGATGGATGATAAAAAAAAATGATATCTGATTTAATATATAAAGATGGAAAAGGAGAGAAACAGTTTAGACATGATACTCTTGAAGAGTTTTTCTTAGTTAAATGGTTTGCTGACAGAATCAATTCAGGGGATATGGATATAAGCAATGTATTTAATGAGTATTGGAGCTATGGGGAGTATAAAAATATCTGGAAAATAGATGGAAAATCTATTCTTCCAAAATGGAAGCAGGCTCTTTTGGATTTTGGAGATATGCTTAATCCCAAAAAAGCAGGCAGTTTAGCAGAGATTGCATTTGACAATTATGAAAAACTTGAAAAAAAATTAAATGGCGGAATATCAGGCTGGCTTAAAAAAAAGCTGCTGAACTTTAAGGAATATAATCCTTTGGAAGATGATCTTGATTTTGCAGTTAAATTTGCAGCTAAAAACAAGGTAAATACAGGCCGAATTGGAAGCAAAGTTATGGATTACTTATTAAAATCTGATAATAAGAATGAGCAGCTAAAGCTGTTAAACTATATTTCTGATCTAAAATATTTTGATTCTAGACTAATAAAATTAATGGATGAAGGCAACAGTGATATAACTAAAGCTGTTATCAAAACACTGGGAGATATTGGGCATTATGACTCAAGGATAATAGGTTATCTAACTGAAAAAGATTGGAAAAGTATGTTTGTTAAAGATGCTGTAACAGAAACATTGGTTAAATTAGGGCATGTTGATGAAAAATTATTGAAATTATTGGATGATGAAGATGAGAATGTTGTTGTAGTTGCAGTAAATATCCTAAGAAATATGGGGCAGTATCCTTCTAAATTATCTGATCTGCTTGATAATGAAAGTGAATATATCAGAGAAAGCGCTGCAGAAGCTTTAGGAGAAAAAGGACAGTACAATCCTAAAATAGTAGATTTGATTAATGATCCATCACAAGATGTTAGAGATGCTGCTAAAAAAGCATTAGGAAAGGTTGAACTTTTTGATTCAGAAATCCTAAATCTTTTTGAGGATAAAAGCGAGTATAAAAGATATCTTTGTGCAGAAATATTAGGAGGGATAAAACATTATGATGAGAAATTGCTTGAGCTGCTAAAAGACAGCAAGCTTGTCAGAAAAGCAGCTGCAGAGGCTTTGATAAAGATAAATCATTATGATAAAAAGATGCTTGAGCTTCTTGAGGATGATGATGCCAGACCCCTTATAAAAGAAGTTTTGGGAGAGATAGGGCATTTTGATCCAGGTATAATCGATTATCTTAAGCATGAAAATGAGTATGTAAGAGATGCTGCTGTTTCTATATTAAGCAGGATAGGAGAATATGACAGCACGATGTCATTTATAATCATGAATCATCCTCAGCAAGAGGTCAGAGATGCTGCAACTGAAGTCTTGAAAACAATGGAAATTTTTGATCCAGAGCTTCCTCAATTGTTAAGACATGAAAAACCAGAAGTAAGGGCAGCTGCTGCAAAAGCATTATTTAAGACAGAAAAACAGAGGGGAAGTTTGGTAGATCTGCTGAAAGATGAGAATGTTATAGTGAGGGAAGCGGCTTCAAAAACTTTAGCAGAAGCAAGATATTCTGATCCTAGTTTGGTTGCTTTGCTCAAGGATAAAAAATCTTCAATAAGAGAGATTGCTGTCAAGACACTGGGAGAGATGAAGTTTTTTTATCCAGATGTATCAGATTTATTAGAAGATGATGCTGTTTCTGTCAGACATGCTGCTATAGATGCTCTTGGCAATATGAGGCATTATGATAAAAGACTAATAGATTTTGTGAAAGAGGAGAAAGAGTATATCAGGGATGCTGCTGCAAGTGCAATGAAGAAGATAATTTATCATAATCCTAATACAATAAAAGTTATTACAGAGGAGCATGGCAGAGATATTTTATTTGATATTTTTGATTATGATGAAGATGTAGAGCGTATTGAAATTGAGGCATATGGGATATGCTCAAGGATAGAAAGCTGGCTCAAGGATAAAAAAAACAGAGAAGGTGCAATATCTTGGCTGAGAAGAGTAGATAAATTTGATTCAAGATTAGTAAAATTTCTTAATTATAAGGATAAGAAAGTAAAAGAAGCTGCTGCAGAAGCTTTGAGCAAGATAGGAGCCTATAATCTATGTATCAGCAAAGATATTTTCGCTCCATATGGTGAAGCTATTTGGTCTGTTGCTCCTTTTAGAGAAAATATGGGGGCCCATACGCAGGAGATGCATTCAAAACCACCTTCTGTTCTAAGATGGGCAGCTAAAGTTGATAAAAAATATTTTGACCCTTCTTTAGCAGACCTGCTTGAAGACAAATCTCCTAAAGTCAGATGGGCTGCAACAACTATATTGGGGGAAGTAGGCTATTATGATTCAAGACTTATAAATCTGCTTAAAGATGATGCTCCCCAGGTAAAGCAAGCAGCAAGATATGCTCTTTTAAGGTTAAAAACATTTGACCAGAAATTAGTAGATATGGTAGAAAAAGAATTTGGGAGCCATGTAAGCTATGCTATGGAAATCTTGGCTGAAACTGGCTATAGACATTCTAATTTCATTGATCTTTTAAAGAGCAAGAGTACCAGTGATGCTGCTGCTAAGATGATGATAAAAAATAAGATATATGATTCCAACCTAGTAGACTTGATAAAGCATAAAGAGCAGTATGTAAGAAATTCAGCTTCAAAGATATTGAGTAATTTAGGTCGTTTTGATGAAAGATTATTAAAGCTGTTGAAGCATAGGAAAGATGATGTAAGAGCTTCTGCTGTTTCAATATTAGGATCTATAGGACATTATAGTCCGAAGATAGCAAAATTATTGCATGACGGCAGTTATGAAGTCAGGGAAGCTACTGCTGATGCATTATTATCAATTGGAAAAAAGGATAATTTTACTTATAAGGTATTAGAAGATATAAAAAGTACCTGCTGGCTGTTTTACAATGACAAGATAAAGGATGTGATCAAAACTCTGCATAACCACCTAAAACCACAAGGGTATAATCCAAATGACAATTGAATCTTCATTTAAGATAAGAGAATTAAGAAATATTTTAGATTCAGTAAAGAAAAACAAAAAAGAGTTAATCTATTATTAATCAGTATATCCATGTATGGCTATATAAGAAGCGCTGAAATCCATGCACTGCAGGATGACATCCATAAGTGAGTTAAGAACAGTGAATTCAAAATCATTCTTGATGTCTTTGTGCATCTTTCTGCCTTGTTTAAGCATTGCTTTTCCTTCTTTTGTTAATTTTACCAGCTCACTGCTGTTAAACTTATAGAATATCTCATAATATTTTCTGAAAAATTCATTTGATCTTGCATAGAAGTTTAATAGATTTTTATTTATGCTTCCTTTGGCTTCAGCATGATAATCACAGATATACTTGTAGTTGTCGCACACTTTCTCAAGATTCCATGCAACAACATAGTAAAAGCAGTTCCCATCTTTATATCCTTTTTTATTTAGAACACGTTCACAAAAATTTGTAAGCTGGTTGTTGAAGTGCTCTAAAGTAATCAATGTAGGCAGATCTGAGAACTGCCTGTTCTTTATCATCTCCAAGCTTGAGTCTGCCATTGACAATGCAACAAGGAAAGCTCTTCTTAGAATAGTTTCAAAATCTTCTACTTTATCGCTTGCAATTGCTTTTAAGACGCATCTTTTATTTGTCTGTTCAACTATAGAAAAACCCATGTACAGTTCTTTAACCAGCTCATTTGCTACCTTTATGATAAAAGGATCTTCATAAATAATCTCGATCTCATCAAATCCTGCTTTATGGGCTGCACTTAATGTCAATCTTGTAACCCTTTCGTTAAAATTAGTAGTGTCTATCTTGATCTTGTTGAACTTGTATGTCTTTTCAGAACTTACTGAAAGACCTTTTTCAGTCTCTTCTATGTCTAATTCATCTCCGCCTTTCAACCCGACTCTTTCTGTCCAATGCTTTGGCAAAGTGATTGTTAAAGTTCCATTTCCCTGCTTGATAACTTTACGTTTCATTTGTGTGGATTTCACCTATCACATACTCGTGATGAGTTTTGTACTATTTCTTCGAAATAGTACGAACGCCTCTGTCAGCGTTCTTAATAGTAATTAGTAATGTGTTAAAACCAACAAAATTCTACGAATTTTGAGGTTCAAAAACTTCCACCCCTATACAAATTAGGTAGTTTTAGACCTATTTAAACCTTATGGAAATGATATATCAATATATCAATTATATCGCTAAGATATATATGTTAATTTAACGTAATAAAGTGTAAGATTAACGGGATGATAAAAAATGAGAGATAAAACAATTGAATACGGGCTGGATGAAGTGGAAAGATTAGGATATGTAAAAAGGTTAGGCAAAGCAGTTGGCCATAGTATGCCTCGAGTTCTCTTAAGGACATATCCTGTTAAAATTGGAATAACTGCTGCTATAATCTATCTTACAACTCTAGCTGTAGGGGTGGGAAAATGAAAAAATATGATATAGCATTAGTTCTTCAAGGAGGCGGAAAAGGAGAAAGATTTGTTCCTATTGATATTCCAAAACCAATTTTTCCATTATCATGGGATCAAGAGACTTGTTTAAAAAATATTTTGAAAGATGTTAAAGGATATCATCCAACCTTTTTACATATCCGTGCTGATCAAAAAGAAAAATATGATAAATATTTAGAAGAAAAAAATATTCTTAGCTGTTCTTATATTTTTCAAGAAGAAACTGTAGTATATGGTGGAAGAAAAGGAGAAGCTATTGTAGAAAAAGGAAAGTTACTAACAACATCAAAAGGTCCTGGAAGTTTTAGAAATGGTTTAAAAGAAGCAATTAAGGGAAAAGATCTTAATACAACTCATTTTGCTGTTTATGACGGATGCAAAACAGGAATCTGCTGGGATGATGTTCAATCTGGAGTTGAAAGATTAGTTGAAGAAGATAAAGGGGTTCTTTGTTATGTTAGAAGTTTAGATGATAAATATTATGAAGAAGAAAAAGACACTGCAAGATATGATTTTGTTGTTAACAAATATAAAAGTGATCAAAAAGTTATAAGCGACAAAAGAGGGACGCCATATAGTACTAAGATAGATAGAGAATCTAAAGTGCTTACTGGATTGACTATTTTTAATTATCAAAAATTTCTAGAAAAAACAAAAGGGCTAGAAGGTTGGTTTACAGGATATGAAGATTTGAAATATATTGCCCATTATTATCAATTAAGAACTACTGATCTGATAAACAGCTTTGGAGAATCTGAAGATGTAATAGAACCTTTTGATAATTCTGATATAATTTTTGCTGATATGCCTGAAGAACATTATTATCCCAGCATAAAAAAACCGTCTGATTTTGAAAAATATTGGGAGTTTAAAGAGAAGAAGACCAAAAACAACAGACATTTTTCTGCAGAGGAGCAATCAAAATGACATCACTAAACAAAATAATGAATGAAATCAAGGAGCTAAAAAAAAACAAGTATGCAAAAAAGGAGTTTGGTAAATCTGAAAAATGGAGAGTATTGGATAATCCTCCTCACGGCAATAACGAAAACAGACTGGTATGGTACGAAGGGACAAGTACGGTTTTTTATTGGGGGGATGATGAAGAAAAACAGAACCAAGCAAAACAAAGATTAAGAGAAATAATGGATACTCCTGGATGGATTTGTAAAAGATATGCAGCAGGAAGACTATTAAATGAAAATCAAGATTATCTGGAAAGTCGTTTGATTAATTGGATATATGGTCTTGATCTGGAAATGAATCAGGTATATAAAAATAATCCTCAAGCAACAAAATCAGGCAGAAAAGAGACAAAAAAGGATTTGAAGAAACTTTACAGTATGAGGGGCATACCTTCAAAAAATTTGGATCAGATTGCCCAAAGTTTGGGATATTCTAGAATAAGAAGGGCATTTAGGTTTCTTGAAGCAGATATTTTAGATTATTTTTCTGATTATTTGAGACAGAAGCGTGATGGGCGCATAGAATATTGGTCTGCATTAGAAAGGCAACGTCATCGGGATTTTCTTGAAAAGAACAGAGCAGAACATGCCCAATACCTTAAAGAAAGAAGAGAAGATGAAAGAAGAGAAGAAGAAATGCTTGAAAATACTAAACATTGTGGAAGGGTTGAATCTATGAGAGAAAAAAAGAAGAGAAGAATACTAAACATTGTGAGGGGGAGGGTTGAAGCTATGAGGGAAAAAAGATGAAATTTTCAAATAAAAATAAAAAAAATACAAAAACAAAGCTTTCAAAAAAAGAAAAATCATTATTTAAAAAAATAATCAAATGGGGGGCAATCTCTTTAGGAGGTATAACTGCTTTTATTATACTGTTTATTATCATATTGTTTGCTCTTGACTCTTTTCTTAATCCTATAGATATAGGAGAACAAAAAATAATCTCAGAATACTACACTAGATTTGACAAGGTTATGCTAAGCAAAGTTTGGCCTATAACAGAATATGAAAACTATGCAGGAAGAAAAACACTTATTGAATCTGCTCTGATTAAGATATCTGAAGCTGAAGCAGAAATATCAGAATTGGAAAATCTTGTAGAAAATATAGACAATGAAACATTTGTTTCTGTAAATAAAAAATATCTTGATACAGTAAAAAAGCTTCTTGAAAAAGAAAAGGAACTTTACACTGTTGATTTTGTAGTAGCTGAATTCAGGGAAACTGAAGCAGAAAATGACAAGATTGAAGAGCTTTTTACATGCATAACAAGATGTTCCTGCGACAAGATTGACTGTGATTCATATTATGAATCAGTGATAAAACACAACGAAGGTGTTGCTGAAACATTCGAAAGCATAGATATAGCCTATATAAAAGAGAGCGGTGATTATTTCAGGCAGGAGATAGCTGTTTTTGAAAAACATCTTCCTGGACTGATATCCAAATCAAAAAGATATAATGAAAACAACTGCTATAAAATAAATGATGAATATAATGAGTTCTATGCAGACCTTATGAAACTGGATCAGATAGATATGTCAAAGATGGAGGCAGAATTCAATTCAAGATACGATGTTCCTATAGACAATTTAATCAATGAGATTGATGCGTTGTCAGTTGATTTTGACAGAGTAAGAGCAGAGGTAATTGCATGATGGATTCAATAATATCAGCAGGAGGATTTGCAAAACGAATGGGAAAACAAGGAGAAAAACAAGCAAAAGCGCTTTTTGAGCTTAATGGAAAACCTGCTTTATCATATGTTATTAATCAGCTAGACAGTTTTTATGAAGGAACCGGCATAAAAGAAACCTGCTATCTTACAATCAACAAGAAGTTTGAAAAAAAGTTCAAAGAGTTCAAAGAAGATTTTGACAAAAGAAAAAAAGAATATAATCTAGAATTGATTGTAGAAGACAGCACAAGCGAAGAAAACAAGCTAGGATTTGCTGGAGGACTTCTTAATGTATTCAAAAATTATGACATCTCTACTGAAGAAGGAGTTTTAATCTTAGCAGGAGATGGAGTTAGTTCTCTTGATCTAAATAATCTATCCAAATGTTATATGGATAATCCAGAAAGTCCATGTATTGCACTTTATGATATGTTTAATAGAGATAAAGTAAAAGATTATGGGGTTGCTATATTAGATGATGATAATTATATTATTGATTTTGAAGAAAAACCAGATAATCCTGCGTCTACTTTTGCAAATATCACTAATTATATTTTAAGGAAAGAAGATACTGAAAGAATTGAAGATATAATCTTAAAACACGGGAAAAATGCTGAGATTATGGGGCCTATTTCTAAGGATACAAAGATAAAAGCCCATGTTTTCGAAGGATATTGGTTTGATATTGGAACTCCTGAAAGGTATGAAGAAGCTAAAGAATTCTTTGAAATGAGAGAGGCGATTAAAAGTGGGAATTAAACTTGGATTGGAAAACATTGTAAAAGGAGAGATGAAAGGAGTACAGCTTGGATTTAAGAATTCTGCAGATAGGTTGACTGGAGTACAATTAGGAGGATGGAATGAAAACAATACGGGTATTTATCGCACCACTGACAAAGGGTTGCAGATTAGCTATTTCATAAACGGATCTAATATATTGTATGGGGCTCAGTTAGGGGTCATGTTCAATATATGTGAAGAATTAAAGGGTCTGCAAGCAGCATTATTTAATGTGGTAGATGATCATAGAGGAAAAGCAAAAGGAGTTCAGTTTGGAGGATTAAATATTTCTGATAATATGGAAGGCGTGCAGATTGGATTGGAAAATACTTGTTCAGGTTATTTCAAAGGAGTCCAAATTGGGGCCTTAATATGCGAGGCTGAAGAGGGACATTATCTTCAGATAGGATTGTGGAACAGAAAAAAAGGAGATCCTTGGTATAAGGGGGTTCCGTTTTTAAGATATTACAAGGAGGGATGAAAAATGGTATTAAAAGACATGAAATCAATTTTAGAGGCTGCTGACAAAGGCGGTTATGGAGTAGGAGCATTTAATGTGAACAATATGGAGCAGCTGCAGGCTATAACAGACGCTGCTTATGAAGAAAGATCTCCTGTTATAATACAGGTGAGCAGGAATGCTTTGGCTTATGCTGACAAAGGATTATTGTCAAATATGGTGCATTACATGGCCAATCAAAAATATCCAGATATCCCAATGGCTCTGCATCTTGACCACGGCCCTGATCTAGAGACTATTGCTGAATGTGTTGATCTTGGATTTACTTCTGTTATGATTGACGGCTCTTTGGACTACAATGCTGAAAAAGTAGATGGAAAATATCCTGCAAGGTCTCTTGAAGATAACATAAGGATAACAAAAGAGGCAATTGGTATAGCACGTGCTGAAGAAGTTACAGTTGAAGGAGAGATTGGAACTTTAGGAGGGATTGAAGATGATACTGCTGGAGAAGAGCATATAACAGACCCTTATGAGGCTGCTGTTTTTGTTGAAGAGACAGGAGTTGATGCTTTGGCTATTGCTATAGGAACTTCTCATGGAGCATATAAATTTCCAGTTGATAAAGAAATAAAACTGGCATATGATATTATTGAAGAAGTTCATGCAAGGTGCCCTGATGTATATCTTGTTATGCACGGAAGTTCTTCTGTTCCAAAAGATATGGTTAATAAAGTGAATAAGTATGGGGGGAAAGTACCAAATGCAAGGGGGGTTCCGACTGAGATGATACAGAAAGCTATTGATTACGGCATGAGGAAGATAAATATTGATACAGACGGAAGACTGGCGATAACAGCTGCTGTAAGAAAAGTGTTTGTTGAATCTCCTGAACTTTTTGACCCAAGAAAATATTTGGGGCCTGCAAGAGAAGCTGCAAAAGAATGGATAAAGAAAGAGATGGAGGCTTTTGGTTCATCCGGAAAGGTACAGGAAAAATGAAAAATATTGAACAGGCAGTTGAGATTATAGACTCTATCAAAGCAGATAAAGAGATTTACAGAGAAGAAGACGGGTTAGTTTATGAATCAAAAACATATCTTAATGATATTGATCATATTGTGCCTTCAAGCAACTGCTACTGGGGATTATTGTTAAATGCTGTGGGTCTCAAAGAAGATGCATTGAAAGTTGTTGACTCTATCAAGAACAGCAAGTTTTACAGAAATGATGCGTTAGTTAGATGTTTCCATTATGCAGGAGATGGTTCAAATAAAATAATAAAAAAATCTTATTCATATGATAATGCTTTGTGGGGGTTGCTTTTAAGCAGAACTGGATTAAAGCAGGAGGCTGAGAGATTAGCAGATGCAATTCACAAAGATTATCATTGCTACCTATTAAACAAATATGCTGATGAATCAAGATGGTCAAATATTCTATCATATCCCAGTGCTTTTTTTGGAATGCTTTTAAAATCCCTCGAAAGAAAAGATCAAGCAAAACAAATTAAAGATGAGCTCAAAAAAGGCGTGAATCATTCTGTTGTAAAGAAAATCACTGAAATGACAAAAGTGTGGCTGGAAGGAAATTATGAGATATATAATGAACACAATCCTGTTTGGGGATTATATCTAAGCGCAATCGAAGATGAAGATGCTGAAAATGTTGTCAAGAATATAAAAGGATGGTCTGTTAAGTATGATAATCTGATAGGAAACAGACTTCACGAAGGCTATGGCAGTATGGAGATTACAACTGAAACATACATTAACTGCTATTTTGCACTGCTTCTCCAATCTTTGGGGCATGATGAAGATGCTGAAAAGATAATCAATTCTCTGAAGAAAAAGCCTTATTCAACTAATGAAAATGGTCTTGTGCAGCAAAGAGTTTATGATAAGGATGCATGGACAAATATAAATTCTGATGATAATGCGCTTTGGGGGCTTGTTTTGTTAAGAAATGGATATGAGGTTTTTACAGGATGAAACAGAAAGAAAAAGAGATAATCAGGATGATGAGAACTGGAAAGAGGCTGAACATCTCAAAGATTGCAAGACAGCTTGGGATGCCTGTCTCAACTGTAAATGATGCTATAAAAAGAATAGAGAAAAAATATATGATTAAGAGGAGTTCACTTCTTGATTATTCCAAATTAGGGTATAGTGCAAATGCTTTGGCTGCTGTAAAGATCAGCTCTGGAAAACAGGATTTTTTAGATTATCTTAAACAGATGAAATTTGTCAATTCTATTTATCACATTAATTCTGGATATGATTTTCTTGTTGATGTTGTATTTAAGGATGTTTCCAAACTTAAATTTTGGATTGAAGAAATCAAAAAACATTTTGATTTGGAGATTTCTGTCTTCCATATATTTGGATTTGAGGAGAAAGAGAGGTGGTGTCCATGAAAAGAGCAGATTCTATAGAAAAACACTTGATTTTACTGCTATGCATTATAAAGAATATAATAGGCTTCATTTCAATGAAAAAATTATGTTGGACGAGGGGATAATAAAATGAAAAATAAAATAATATTGTTAATTTTGTTGGTTGTTTTGAGTTCAGTTGGTTATGCTGCACATAATCCTGATTTTCAGGAAGGATTTACATATACATCCTGGTGGTATAATGATTATCTGCAAAGTACGTCTGACACTTCTCTTGACAAGTTAGAGCAGGATGGAGTAGATTATGTTGCTGTGCTTGTAACCTGGTATATGGATGATCTTACAAGCACTGATATTTATCAGGACGGAACAAAAACTCCAAGTGATTCTGCAGTAATTGAAGCTATAGATGATATTCATGACAGGGGAATGAAGGTTATGCTAAAGCCTCATATTGATATTAAAACTTATGAATGGAGGGGAGATATAAACCCCTCAAACTGGAATACCTGGTTTAATAATTATGAAATATTTATCAATCATTATGCTGACCTTGCTGAAGCAAATAATGTTGAGCAGTTTGTGGTCGGGACTGAATTAAAGTCTTCTACATCTAGGACATCTGACTGGCAAAGTGTTATTTCTGGAATAAGAACTAGATATAATGAAAGCATTGTCTATGCAGCTAACTGGGACAATTATGATAATGTTAATTTTTGGAATGATCTTGATTATATTGGGGTTAATGCTTATTTTCCTTTAACTTCAAAAACAGATCCAACTTTGACTGAACTAAAGAATGCATGGGCTGATGAAAAGAATGCGCTTTCTAGTTTTTCTTCTAGTAAAGGGAAGCAAATTATTTTTACAGAGATTGGATATCAGAGCAGGGATGGAACAAATATTGAACCATGGTGGAGAGAAGGAAGTTCAGATGAGCAGGAGCAGGCTGACTGTTACAGAGCGGCTTTAGAAGTTTTCTGGGAAGAAGACTGGCTTGAAGGCATGTATTGGTGGATGTGGTATTGGAAATATTATGAAGATCCTGATGATTTTGCTATATATGGCAAATTGGCAGAGAATGTTGTTGAAGAGTTTTACTGTGATGAAGACTGGCAGGTTCATTATGAAAGCTGTTTAACTAATGATTCAAGATTAAAATATTACACTGATGCAAATAACTGCGGAACAACTGATGATTTGCCTGCTGATAACGGCACTTATGTTAGCTGTGATTATTGCTCAGAAAATATCCAGGGGCCTTTTACAACCAGCTGTAATATTTCTGATGAGCAGACAGAATATTATGTTGATAACAATTATACAAGCTGTTGCGCAGTTACTGGATTAGATAGTGACTGCAATATAGATAATGGAAGTTACGATAACCAAACAGTTAGTTGTGATTACTGCACTCCAGATTGGTATGAGATTAATGAATCATGCCAGCCTGATGATACTTTTACTGGATGGTATAATGACAGCAATGGATGTTATGCAATAACTGGATTAGAAAATGATAATAATCCTCCTGCTAACAATACTTATGTCTGTGATTATTGTACTCCTAATTTAGTTAATACAAGCTGGAGTGATTGGTATGATGTTAGCAGCTGCAGGGCAAATGATACAATACTGCAGGAGAGAAATAGAACAGAGTATGATTCCAATAGCTGTGGAGAGGTTAATGATACAATTTATTATGAATATCAAGAAGTTGCTTGCGACTATTGCACACCAAACATGGTTAATACAAGCTGGAGTGATTGGTATGATATAACTGGATGCAGAGCAAATGACACAATACTTCAGGAAAGGAACAAAACTGAATATGATACAAACTATTGCGGAGAAGTTGAAAATCAAACCTACTTTGAACAGCAGGAAATAATGTGCGACTACTGCACTCCAGATTGGTATGAGATTAATGAATCATGCCAGCCTGATGATACTTTTACTGGATGGTATAATGATACAAATAATTGTTATGCACAAACAGGATTAAGTTCTGATAATAATCCTCCTGCTAATAATACTTATGTCTGTGATTACTGCACTCCAAACATGGTTAATACAAGCTGGACAGACTGGGAGAATGAAGGTGTATGTTTAATAAATGATTCTCAGAAGCAGAACAGAAGCAGAGTGGAGTATGACGAGAATAAATGTGGAGAAGTTTCTAATACAACTCACTGGGATTATCAGTATATTGCCTGTGATTACTGCACTCCAGACTGGCAAGCTTACAATACAAGCTGTGCTGATGGAAATCTAACTCAATATTATGAAGATAATAATAACTGCTATGGACAAACAGGATTGTCTTCTGATCTAGACGGAAAGCCAGTTAACCAGACCCTGGCTTGCGGAAATACTGATTGTGTTGTGCCTTATGGAGGAATGACTATAAATACAGACACAGTATTCTGCAGGGGAGACTATGACCTTGGAGAGTATATCAATATCACCGGAAGTAATGTGGAGCTAGATTGTAATGAAAGCAATTTCAACAGGCTTAACACAACTTACACTGGAATCTATGCAAAAGAAGTGCATGATGTAACTGTAAGGAACTGCAATTTCAATGGTTTTTCTATGGCAATATCATTCTCTAATACAACTAATTTGCTTATCGAGGATGTAGATGCTACAGGAAAGATTAGTGTGGGGCAAAGTTCTGATGTTGAACTGTATAATAACAGTGTTTACTCAATAAGGGTGGGAACAACAACCAACCTAATAGCTTCAGGAAATGAATTGACAGGCAATGATCACCTGATATATCTTAACAGAGTATATTACAGCACCATAACAGACAATGAATTGACAGGATACTTTACTTGGGCAAGGGGAATATCTCTAGATGGTGTTTTCAATACAACATTTGAAGGCAATACAATCCGAGATGGAGGATCTGCATTCTACTGCTGGTGGAATTGCAGGGGAAACACAATAAAAGATAACACAATAGCCAACAACAATGTGGGCATTGTTGAATCTTGGTTTACAGAAACAAAGATTTACGGTAATGAATTCACCGAAAATAATGTAGATGCAAGCTACGTCTCTAGCATCAATAACAACATCTACGATTATAATGGAGAAGGAAACCACTGGAGCAGGTATGATGAAGGCGTAGAAGGCTGCCTAGATATTGACTACAATGGAATCTGTGATTCGCCCTATGTCTTGAATAATTCCAACCAGGACAATTATCCTGTTGCCCTGCCTTGCACTGAAGATTGGCAATTACAGCCAAGTTCTTGTGAAACTAATGACCAGCAGATAAAATACTACATAGATGCAAATGCATGCGGAACAACAGACAATCTTCCTACTGACAATGGGACTTATATTGCCTGTGATTACTGCACTCCAGACTGGCAGCCATATAATACAACCTGCAGTAACGGAAACTTAACTCAATATTATCAAGATGATAATAACTGCTATGGACAAACAGGATTGTCTTCTGATCTAGACGGAAAGCCAGCAAATCAGACAATTGATTGTGGAAACGGAGAATGCAATCTAGATTTAGATTGTGGAGAAGATGGATATATTGGTGGAAAATATTGCGATGGAGACAATATTATGGAAGTTTACAGGACATACAGCTGTTTAGATCCAGGAGAAAGCAATTCTTCATGCAGTTATTCTGATCAGGAATTCTTTAGAGATACATGTGAAGATGGATGTATAGATGGAAACTGCATTGTTCCAAACGGAAAATGTATTGTTCCTTACGATGAGATGAACATAACAGAAGATACTGTATTTTGCCAGGGAAATTATAATCTTCCGCATGGAATCAATATTGTAAATGACAATGTTCTGCTTGACTGCAACAGAAGTTCTATTGTAGGAAGCAATCTGGGGGATGGTATAACAGTAGAAGGATATAGCAATATTGAGATTAAAAACTGCGATATAAGCGGATTTAATTATGGTGTATACGCAAAAGATGTTGTAAATGTTAACATACATGACAATGATATGACTGATACTCTGCGTTTTGAAGGGCAGGACTCTATCATAAAAGATAATAAAATTGTTTGGGCACAGCTTTTTGCAAAAGGAGACAATATAACAATATCAGGAAACTATGTATATGGAAATGACCATCTGATAAGATTGTATCGTTTGTATAACAGTCTGGTTGTTGACAATATTATCCCTAACTTTGCTTCCTGGGGAAGAGGGATATCTATGGATGGTGTCTATAACACAGTTATCGAGAATAACACAATAGAAAATGGAGGAAGTGCTATCTACTGCTGGTATCAGTGCAACGATCTTATTGTAAGAGGAAACAATCTGACAGACAATACTGCCGGAATCGGAGGAGACAACTCTCTTAATTACATAAATCTTCTTGTCTACAGGAACGTGTTTGACAATATATTTGAGCTTGGCCCGGTTCCTGGTTCAACTCAATTCTCTTATAATCAGGAAGGAAATAGGTGGCTTGATTATGATGAAGAAAGCGAAGGATGTTTTGATGTAGATGTTGATGGAATCTGTGATGATGCGTATGAGATAGATATTGGATTTGTCGATGAATACCCTCTATCTGAACCTTTAGTTTGCTATAGTAGTTCAGACTGCTGGGAAAATAATGGATGGACAGGAGATGAATATTGTTCTGATGGAGATGTTTATCAAGATTACAGAAGATATAAATGCTTTAATCCTGGAACTTATGATTCTTACTGCAGCTATATAGATTTTCCTAAATTAAAGGATGAATGTGAAAACAGCTGTTCAGATGGAATCTGCCTAAGCGAAGATTGTGCATGTTCATCTGATGATGATTGCGGCAGTGACAGCTATATTGGAAGTTCTTATTGTGATGGAGAAGATGTTTATAGAATTTACAGAAAATGGGACTGCCATAATCAAGGAACAAATGAAGCATATTGTAGCTATGATGATGACTCAAGATTGATGGAAAGCTGTTCAAGTTGTGTAAATGGAGCTTGTGTTGATTCTTGCTCTATTGATTCTGACTGCGGAGAGGATATATGGATTGGAAGCCCTTACTGTATCAGTAATGATGTTTGGCAAAATTTTGGAAGCTGGAATTGCAATTTAGGAAATTGTGAATACTCTGAAAGTGATGAACTGAAAGAAAGCTGTGATTTATGTTCAAATGGTGTTTGTGTTGATGACTATGGGAAGAGTGATAAGCAGGCTGATATAAGTGTTTCAGGTTTGGTTTTGCAATATCCAAACAATCCAAAAGCAGGAGAGACAACAATCTTTGCATTTGCTTTAAGGAATACAGGAGAAATTAATGTTGAAGCTGAATGGATATTGGATACAGGAGAAGAATTGGTCAGAGGATTTAATGCATTAAAAGCTGGAGAAGCAAGGATAATTGCAAGACAAACAGAATATTCAGCTGCCGGAAGCTATGATGTAAGGGTTATAGCAGATCCGAATGGAGATATAGATGAATCAGATGAAAGCAACAATAAAAAAGAGATTGTTGTGGAGGTAAACTAAGATGAGATATACAATAAGAGATATGCTTTTTTATTCTGCATTGGCTCTTCAGGGATTGGTAGGGGTTGGCTGCGGAGATTCAGGAAGTGAAGAGGCCCAGATAATAAATGAAGAAAAAGGGGACTCAATAATCAATAAGAAATTAGACCAGTATCTTGAGGATAAGGTTATTGATGAACATGTATTTTCTGGAAATGGAGTTATCTTTGACTGCTATGATAATGTTTTAGGTGAGTTTGTAGAAGTTGAGGCTGACGCTGCTGTCCTGGAAGGAGAAAAGTGGTCTGCGCTGTATCACATAGCAAAGGAAGGGGATCTGGAATATAGGCTGCAGCTATTGGGTGAGAACGGATTTGGATATGATATTATATGGCCATGCACTGCTGACCATCTTAAAGATACATTAGATTTTCTTGGTTACTCAGAAGGATTTGGAAAAGGTGGAGAATATTGAAAAAAGTCAAATATGAAGGAAAGGATTATTGCAGCTTGGATGTTGTTGTTAACCTCCATGTAGGCATATGCATGAACCCTTCAAAAGAAATAATAATAGAATGTATGAAATACAATAAACATGCATATCTTATAAGAGATGACAAAGAACAAAAATACAGAGCAAACTGCAGAAGCATGCTAGATCTCGTAGGTATTGGGGCTGCAAAAGGAGACAAGCTTGAGATATTAGTAGAGGGAGATGATGAAGATGCTGAAGAATTTGCATACAGGCTTTATAATGCAATAAGTTCAGAAGACAGCTATAATATGGATTTTGAAAATGAAATTAACTGACAAATTATATGAAAAGACAAAATTAAGATTAGATGAAATTGTTTTGTTAGGTGCAACCATCTTGGCTGTCATGGGAGAAGGGGTTGTAAATGGTTATTGTGCTGCAAATGGTTCTGAAGGGGTTGGAGAAACTTTAAGAAACAATTTTGCTTTGTGCTATGCAGGTTTTTTTGGATTTGCAGGAACTCTTCTTGGATTTGCAATGAACGATCCTCATCCAGTGGCTAGACTAGGCTATACTGAAAAGATTCAAAGAGACTGGAAAAAAACATTGTGGGAATCAGCTGGATATGGAATAGGGTTTGCAGGAGCCGGAGCTTCTTTCATAGGGCTTGAGAACATTATAGGATATGGTCTTGGTTATGCTGCTGGAAAGATGTTTTAATTGTTTCTGTTATGTGTCAAGATAGCCCACACTTTATGTATTAGTTCCTGTTCTGTATATTTTTTATCTATATCCAGTTTTTCTGGAAGTGCTGACATCCTGCTGAAAGAAAATTCTTCTTCATCAAAAAAATCATCATCTTCAAAAGGCTCTTCTATATAAGGATCTACATAAAAATCCTTCCTGTCAAGAATATAATTTACCATATACCATGTATGTACTGCATACTGATATGTATTAATCTTGTTCACAAGCTCTTTTGCAGGTTTTTTGCAGAATTCAGGGACAGCTATAAGAAGAGCAGAGACAGTTCTTTCAAGGTTCTCCTGTTTTTCATCGTGTTCCTGATAAGTATACGTGTAATAATAAAACTGCCTCATGAATTCAAATAGATTTAATGACTCCTCTGCTCTTTTACTGTTTGGAGCGTAAAGTGCATTGTTTGCTATAAGATTTAGGGTTATCTCTGGAGAAATGCCCTCTTCTTCAGAATATGTGTTCAATACAAAATTTGAAAGAAGCTCTATCTCTTTTTCTGTGTATTCTTCATTTACTTCTTTGAATATATTTATCAAGTCAGAAGCCAGTTCTTGAACTATATATTTCCTGTATTTATCTTCAAAGTAATCTGTACTTAATTCAGTATATGGGTCATTCATTTTAAGAAAAAAATAAAAAAAGCTTAATCAGCTTCTCCATTTACATGATTTATCAGATTAGCTTCCTTCTTCAATATGTCAACCTTGTCTGTTCTTTCCCATGTAAAATCTTTGTCTTTTCTTCCGAAATGTCCGTAAGCTGCTGTTTTTCTGTAGATAGGTTTTCTTAATCTTAATTCACTTAGGATATCTGCAGGCTTTATAGGAAAGTGTTTTCTGACAATCTTTGACAAAGCTTCATCTGGGATTGTTCCTGTTCCAAATGTGTCAATTAAAATGGATACTGGCTCTGCAACACCAATAGCATATGCAAGTTCAACTTCGCATTTTTCTGCAAGTTTTGCTGCAACTATATTCTTGGCTATGTATCTAGCTGCATAAGCAGCTGACCTGTCTACCTTACTTGGATCTTTTCCAGAGAAAGCTCCTCCGCCGTGTCTTCCCATTCCTCCGTATGTATCAACAATTATCTTTCTTCCTGTCAATCCTGCGTCTGCATATGGTCCGCCTCTTACAAACTTTCCAGTTGGGTTTACCAAAAATTTTGTCTTTGAGTCGATCCATCTTCTGCAGACTGGTTTTATTACTTTTTTTATTATGTCTTTCTTTATCTTTCTGTAAGGAACATCATCATGCTGTGTTGAAATTAAAACAGTGTCTATCCTTTTTGGCTTTCCGTCTTCATATTCTACAGAAACCTGTGATTTTCCGTCAGGCCTTAGATATTTTATCCTGCCTTTTTTTCTTACTTCTGCTAATCTTTGGCATAATTTATGGGCCATTGCTATAGGAAGAGGCATTAGCTCTTTTGTATCGTTGCATGCGTATCCAAACATCATACCCTGGTCTCCTGCTCCCTGCTCTTTGTGAAGCCCCTGTCCTTCTGAAACTCCCTGGCTGATGTCTGGTGACTGCTCCTCTAAGTGAACGAAAACAGCGCAGGTTTCGTATTCAATTCCATATTCTGATTTATCATATCCAATATCTTTTAGAACTGCTCTTACTGTCTTTGGGATGTCAACATATGCATTTGTAGTTATTTCTCCTGCTACAACTACAACCCCTGTCTTTGTTAAACATTCGCAGGCTACTCTTGAATTTGGGTCCTGCTTGTATACTTCATCTAAAATTGCATCAGAAACCTGGTCACATAATTTATCGGGATGACCTTCTGTTACTGATTCAGATGTGAATAATTCTTTTGTCATTTTAATATTACCTCCTAGTTGTCTCTACCACCCCTTATTTATCTTGGTAGAGAATTGTGTTTTAAATATTTTATTGTTTATAGACAAAAGTTACTGGTTTTCCTGTTTTTTCTTCAAGATAAGCTTGAAATTTTTCTCTTTGCTCTTGTAAGTGTGGTGTATCTGGAAGTGTTTTTGGATTTCCCTGAAAATCAGTAACCATGTAGTGGCCTAAGTGTGGATGATAACCCCACATGATCCCTGTTTGCTCTTCATGTGCTTTTCCGATTTCAGCTGTGGAATTATAATCTCCATTAAGTTTTACAAATGCTTTTTGTTCTTTTTCTGATTCTTTCACCCTGTCAGAAAGTTCATCTGTTCCCGGGTGGTTTGTTATAACACAAACAGTTCCGTCTGTATCTATGTTTGTTACCATAAACAAGTTAGAATCTAAGTTATTTATAAAGATTTTTGACAAAAATATTCTTATGAGAATAAATTTCAGAAGTTCAATTGCTCAGTCCCAAACAGATTGGTGCTATGTTCTGCTACAATAGTATAGGGAAAGGCACACAGTTGCATAAGTTTATTCTTAAAAAAATAGTTGCATAATTTTGACAAAAATATGCACAAAAGAAGTATCCAGACCCTCAATTTTATTTTTTCCCTTCAAAAAGCATTCTTTCATAATCTCTTAATTTCATTCCTTTACTTTTTGCTTTATTCCTCATTAGAATTAGATATTTTTCATAAGTTGAAGAATTTTTCAGATAATCTTTTAGCCACTTTTCCTTGCCTAATGCTTGAATAACCTTTCTGTCTATGATAGCATATTTTTCTGGGAATTTCATAGCAAGAATCGTTGAAGCAATAGGGACAGCAACACCATTTAATTCAAGAAGCTTATCAATAGATTCAGTTATATTATCTTTCTTCGCTAATCTAAATGCTTCTTCTGTAATTGTTCGGATATTCTTTTCATCTTCAATAGAAGAGTTTTGCAGTTTGAAGTTTCTTATCCTCAGAAAATCATAGTGGGATAATCCTTCTTTATCTTTGATAGATTCATAAATGATTTCAAATTCATCCTTATACCAATCTAGTTTTTCTTTTCTGTTCATCTTATTATCTTCTTCAATCCATCAATGATCCAGATCATGCCTTCGGTATCTAAGCAACAATATTTTAAGAGGTTTTTTCTTATATCTTCTTTATTATCTAATTTGTGTTCTACATGGCTGTAGAAATATCTGGCACTTGCATCTCCACCTCCTGCAATCTCTAAATTTTCATAACCTTTTCCTGTTATTGCAGGAAGAACTTTCTTTATGGAGTATTTTCCTTTTTGAGATGGATTATAATAATGATAATTTTGGAATGGAATAGCCAAATCAACTATCCTGTCAAGAACATCCTCTATCCAGTCTTTATGTTCAGGGAAATCTTCCATCAGTTCCCTAAATCTTCCAATTTCAAAAGATTTGTTGAATACAATAACGCTTCCTTCTCCTTTAATCTGTTTTTTTAGATTTTTAAGAAGCTCTGGTCTTGGATCTTTTTCTCCTTCTGCTAAAAATTCAAAATGTTCTGTTTTTCCATCTTCTTGTTCTATATGTAAGGAATATTGGAAGGGTATTTTTTGCCATGGTCTTGATCTGTCAAATATAGGCACAGCAGTGTCAAAAGTCTCAAAATCAAAATGATATAATGGATAATGCAGTGATTTTAAGAAATGTTTGATATGTTCTTTTGAAGTATATGTCTTATTTTTTGTTACAGATTCAAAAATAACCTCGTCTTTTGGCTTTAATTGAATATCTTCAGGAGTATCTTTAATATCTGTTATTCCCTGCTCTAATAATTTCCAGTACATCCTCCAGTTTGTAAACTGCAAAACATTATTTTCTGGAAGAGTTCCCCAGCACTCTTGTTTTAAAGCGCATTCTCTTGGCTTTCCGCATTGCATGGATATGATTATATCAGGCTCTGTCTTTTGATTCATGATTTTTAAGAAAAGCTTGGTGTTTTTTTCTATGTCATCAACCAGATTTACTTTTTCAGTCACTTCTTCTGTTGCTGATAATTCTTTAGGGTTGATTTCTCCATCTTTTATGAATTCTTTATTTAATATTATAACAAAAGTTTTGTTTATCTTCAATCCTGCTTTTTCACATACATATTTCTGGAAAGCTAAGTCAGGAATGTGTTCTTTTTTTACTTTTGTTGAAGCTTTTATCTCTATAAGATTCCAGCCGTCTTTATCTGGCTGTAGAACATCTGCTCTTAGGAATAAGTCACCAAATTCTATTCCTGCTTCAAAGAGGGTTTTCTTTTCTTTGATTAACTGCTTTGTTTTTTCTAGATTTTCTTCATATTCCATTCCAGCTAAATTAACTCCTTCTGGAAATAATTTATGAGCATACGCTTCAAAAACACCCCCTTGCTCCATCTTCATCTTATCTGCAAGAGTTGGTTCTGGAAGAAGTTTTCTAGCAGCAAGCCATAACAATCTAGGGCATTGCCATCCTTTCATGTATAATGATTTTGTTAGTTTCATTTTATAAATATCCTAATTTATATGGGCTACATAAGCATTAATTGATTTTTCACCATTAAAACATAATGTTGCTATTCTGCTTTGTCCATCCCTTACATAATTCTTTTCTCCTATTTTTTCAATGAAAATTGGCAAAAGACGTTTTATTCTTTCTATTTCTTCTTTAGTTGTGTTTGTTATTCTTTTAATAGTTCTTTGTGCTTGAGAATTTAATTGAGATTCATCTAAATCTCTGAGTTTATTACAAATATCTACATAAGATTCTTTTTTATTAATTGGAATTCCCTGTAAATTTGTATAATCTGGCCTAGGATAGATTTCAGCAATATTTAAGTTTTCTAAAACCCAAGTGATGTCATCTTTGTTGAATAAATCACAATTAAATATTCCATGTTCTTTAATTTTCTTTTTAATATCTACATCAGATAAACTATTAATTTGTCTTTTCAATTGTTCTAGTTCGTCAGTAGAAATATTTTGGGATTCCTGAACAAAAATAAAATGTTTTCTTACAATTGTGGGTTCAACATTGTGCATTTAATAAATTCCTCAATAATCCTCAATTCTTTTGTTTGCTAAATCTAGATATTCTTTATTATTTTCTATTCCTACCCAATTTCTCTTTAATTTCTTAGCTGCTACTGCTGTTGTTCCGGAACCAATGAAAGGATCAATAATCACATCACCTTTATCCGTAGCCATTTCTATTAATCTTTGAAAAAGTTTCAGGGGTTTTTGGGTAGGATGTGCAGCCCTTCCATTTTTTCCTTTTATTCTTTCAGAACCCTGACATAAAGGGAATTCCCATACATCCCTCAATTGTTTGCCTTTATTGTATTTTTTCATATCCTTATAATTAAATTTCCAACCAGCCCCCTTGGCAAACCAAACAACAAACTCTGTAGAATGAGTCAGTGTTCTTCTTGTAATGTTAGGCATAGGATTTGTTTTTTTCCATGTGATTAAATTAATAAACTTATATTTTCTATTTTTTAATGTAACTATTATTTCCCCTATGTTGTGTAAAGAAGCACAAATCATTATTGAGCCATTCGGAACAAGAAGTTTGTCTGCTTTATCAATCCATTTTTTTGTGAATTCTATGTAATTATTTTGGGAAAATTTATCCCATTTTTCATTTACTTTATAATAGGCTCCTCCTGTTTTATTATTTGGCAGATTAACTCCACCATTAGAAGCATTATAAGGTGGATCAGTTAAGATTAAATGAACATTACCTTTTGGCATGTTGCCCATAATATCAATACAATCTCCTTCATGATTTTTATTTAAGTATTCTTTCATGCTACAATACCCTCTGCTTCAAATTTATCTAATATTGGGTTAGATTTTTTTGCCCAATCTTCCAAATCTTTAGAATCAACCGCTATGCTATATAACTTTGAAAGAAGTTCTTTAAATTCACTATGTGTTATTGGATTATCCTCAACTTTCTTTATCATAACTCTTTGTAAAATCTTTAAAAATTGAGTTATGCTTAATGGAACAATTCTTTGTTTTTCTCCTTCATATTCATATTTGTTTGAAAAACTGAATGTATTGAAAGTATCTCTGTGTATTCTTGGAGCAATAAACAAACAGAATGAATTATCATTATTTTTAGTTTCAAAATCCCTTAAATGCCTCATTACTGGTTGCCCCTCATTTATCCACTGGTCTCTACTTACTAACATTGTTACTTCACAAATCATATTAAATGATTCATATATACATTCAATATCTGGCACATTTGCAGGAGCAGTAAATGTTGGTCTATTATCATCACCTACTGGATAATTGGGTTGTATTTTCAAAGCATCATTTATAGCATGCAAGCACAGAGTTACAAGATGTTCTAACTCTATAGATTTGTTTTTATCACTTCCATGAATATCTTTTAGTCTTTCAATAATCTCTTTAAAATTATCAACCTTAGAAAGCTCAATATGGTTAATATGTTCTTGGATTTTTCTTCTAACAAGTCTCAAATTTTCCATAATTGGTTTTAATTTTGCAACACTTAAAGGGTCAAGATTAACTTCAAATAATTTTTTATCTAAACTTAATGGTTTATCTAAACTTCCATTTAAATCAGAAATTTCTTTCCTTAATCCAATTATAATCTTTTTCATCTTTTCAGGCGTTTCCCATGGATAAGTAACATCTGAATCCATATATTCCAAATATTCATCTAAATCCTTAAACTTCAAACCCTCTGCATTACTATAAGATAAAAGAGTATTAATTTCAACATTTCTTCGAGGCTCTAAATCCACATAAAAACCTCCCCCCCTAATGTAAAAGAATCTTGTTAGTTTGAAATATCTTATTGCATTATCTCCATAATCTTTTAGATTTTGAAAGTTTATATCAAGATGTTTTCCTTCTTTATCTTCAAAGAATTTTTTTGTTTTTTGAATAAAATAATCTTTCTTAATTCTTGTTTGTTCTTTTTTATCTTTCCCTTTTAGTTTAAGCCTTAATTTAATAATTTCATCAACTGTTTTTGGAATATCCCCATAATTAATTGTTGTCGGGACAAAATAAGAAAATTCTTGCTTAGAAATACCAACAGGTTTATTTCCTAATTTTTGCCATTTTTTATTTACTTCATTGATAATGTGAAGAGTTGCTATAAAGGGTCTAACATTAAAACCATTTTTCTCAGAAAAATCCTTATTATCTGGATTTGGTAATGTCCATTTGAAAAAATACTCAAGAAAAATCTCACCTATATCAAAATTATCTTTCAAGAATTTTTTACCAAAATTTGTAAGGTGTAATTTACTAACTGTTTTTTTAGAAACAACTAATCCCATTTTGCTTAATGGGGCAACAGATGTCCTACCTCTTAATCCAGGGTCTTTATCTAATTCATCAGATCTGTCCCTCATATGTTGGAAAAGTTCTTTTGCCTGTTTTTCAGTCATCTCTTTAGGAGACGAATAATACTTTTCTTGAGCTTCTGACAATCCAGTAGGTTTATACAGCTTATTCTGGATTAATTTAATCTGGAATTTGATTTGTTGTTTTTCATCAAATTCTACTCCTTCAAATCCTTTTAAAACTTCTAAAAAACCTCTAATTCTATCAGGATTCCTTACAGTTGTTGATATTGACCAAGGTTTTTTCATAAAATTCCTCCTAATAAATTTAAAAAGAGAACATATTTAAATATTATTGGTTTTAATAGTCTATTATGGTTAAAAAAAACATACAATTAAAAAAAGGAGATTGTTTAAAAATTCTTAGAAAAATGCCTGATAAGTCTGCAAATATGATTTTTGCAGATCCTCCATATAATTTATCAGGTAAAAATAACATAACATGTAAGAATGGAAAGAAGGTTAAGTGTGATAAAGGAGACTGGGATAATTTTGATTCGGTAGATGATATAGATAAGTTCAATAAAGATTGGATTAACGAATGTAAAAGAGTACTTACAGATAATGGAACTATCTGGATATCCGGGACATTACATAATCATCCATCAGTGGGTTTTATTCTAAAAAGAAGTGGGTTCTGGATTATTAATGATATTATTTGGTTCAAACCAAATGCCCCCCCTCAACTACAACCAAACAGGCTAGCTCCCTCAACTGAATTAATATGGTTAGCAAGTAAGAATAAAAAATATTCATTCAACTATGAAAAAGGGAAAGAATATAATGATGGGAAACAATTAAGAAATCTATGGACAATAACTGCAAAAAGACACAAAACACCTCACCCTACTGAAAAACCAGAAGATTTACTTGAAAGGATAATTCAATTAGGCAGCAAAAAAGGAGATACTATTTTGGATCCATTTATGGGTTCAGGAACTACAGGAGTAATCGCTAAAAAACTTGGTAGAAATTTTGTAGGCATAGAGGCTAATGAAAAATATTTTAAAATTGCTAAAAAACGAATAAATAAGGCTTAATTTCAAATTACAGTTTACTTTCATAACTCTGCTTGATTAAGCTCATAGCATAATCAATATCATTGATATCAGAAATCTTAAAAAGAGTTTCTCCTGTACCCCAATGTCCTTTCTCTGAAACATCTTCAGTAATATCTTTAGGATCATTTAATTCTTTTCTAGATACATTAATTAATATCTTCAAAGATTTAGCTTGGATTATTATTGCTGCAAAATTTTTATCTAATTCATATGCTATATATTGCTTGAGTACTTTTTCATTTATTTTTTCATCTAACTTTAAAATTCTTTCTTGTAGTTCTTTAAACAATCCTTTTATTTGTTTTGATTTGCCACTCAAATGGTCATTGATAGTATATTCTTTGTAAACTATGTTGGTTTTTCTGGATTTCTTTTTGGTTTTTCTGCTGGGCAATACAACATTTTCAACAAATAAAACATCGTTATCATAAAGAATGTACTTTTTTAATTCAATGTTTTCAGATATTCTATTAACAGCATATTTATCATAATCATTATAAGATTGAGCTACTAGTATCAATCTTGGGGAATCCCAGTTTACTTTTACACCTTGCCCTAATTTTTTTTGAACAAGGATTTCAAAATCTCCTTTGTGGTCAACAAGCCAATCCAGATAAAAAAGCCCCTGGTTTATTACATTGTCTTTTTCGCTTTCTTTGTATTCAATGATTACAGGGGAACCATCTTCATCTAATCCTAAAGTATCTATTCTTCCCCCATGCGTGGTTGTAAATTCTGTAGCTAAGAACCTTATTCCAAGAATTTCATCTAAATTATCTTCAAATATTTTCTGTAAATGCTTTTCATTCTTGAATTTTTTAATATTTAATTTTTGAGCATTCTTATTTTTAATTTTAAAGATTGCCATACTGCTATAAATGTAAACATATATTAATAAATGTTATCTTTTTTCGTACTTATTAAGCTGAATTATATCCTATAGTATCTATGTTATTTAATATATATTC
>CAZFSZ010000002.1:0-75116 GCA_964521755.1 uncultured Methanosarcinales archaeon
TGTTATTTACTACATGCTTACAAAAAGTGTATACCTAACTCAGGATAGTATAGATAAAATACCTGTTTTTAAGATAAATAAAAAAAGATTAGATTAGATTAAAAAAATAATTAAAACTTCTTAAACTCTCCTGCTGTATCTATAAGATCAACATGCCCCATAAATAATGCTCTGCAGCAATATCTCTCCAGTCCTAAATCATCCAAAACCTTTTTCCTTTCTTCTCCTTCTCCTACCCTTTCCTTAAACTCTTCCCATAGGTGGGAAACTGGTTTTCCGCAACTGAAACATCTTACTGGAATTATCATTTTTTAATCACCTGTATGATTTTTGTCTTCTTGCTCTTGCTTTTCCCTGTCTGTTTGGCTTGGCAGATTCTTTTCTTCTTACATCTGCAACCATCAGATGCCTGTCATAATTTAAAAATACTTTCTCAAGTCTTTTCTTGTACTTTGCTAATACTCTTGCTATCGCTAGTCTTGCTGCTTCTGCCTGAGAACTTACTCCTCCTCCAGAAACGACCACGTTGATATCAACTTCATCTGCAACATCTTCTGCAAGAATTAATGGCTCTTTTAACCTTAATCTCATGAACCTGGTCCCGTAAACATTTATCATCTTGTTATTTATCCTGACCTTTCCTGTTCCATGCTTTAGTGTAGCTCTTGCTATTGCGCTTTTTCTCTTTCCTGATTCATGTACAAGTTTTGCCATTTATTTTTCACCCATTGATTTACAGATGTCCTTTACAATAACATATCTTAAACTAGGAACTTTTGAGATATTTGCTTTTTCTATTGTTTCCATCTTTCCTTCTTCCATCTCCTCGGGAACCCCTTTATAGCAACTTATCCTTTCAAGCGCCTTTCTGCCTTTTTCCTGCTTGTAAGGAAGCATACCTCTTATCACTCTCTTTACAAACACATCAGGCATTCTGAATATGTAAGGTCCATGATATACCTGCCCCATCTCTCTTTTTTTCTTATATCTTGCTAATATTTCCTTCTTGTTTCCTGTCATCACTGCCTTTTCACAATTGACTATATCTACATTTTCTCCCATCAGTGCTTTCTTGGCAGCAACTGTTGCTACCCTTCCTAATATTAAATTTTCAGCATTTATTATCATTTTAACCTAATATTCTTATCTTTTTGCCTTTTGGGTCTTCTTTTATCAGCTCTGTTATATGGATCGCTTTTCCTTTTTTGTTTATCTTTTCCAGGGCGCTTTCTGAAAAATTAAAAGCAGCTACTGTAACATTGTGGTCTATATCTCCAACACTCAATACCTTTCCAGGAACGATCACAGTTTCATTTTCCTTTGTAGCCTTGTTTATTTTATAAAGATTGATTATCCTTCTTTTTCTTGAGGATTTTTCTAGATCATCAGCTATCCTTTTCCATATGTTACAGCCGTGCTCATTGGCTTTTTTCCTCAATTCATGGATCAATCCTTTTAACAAAGGATTTGTTGGTCCTGTTTTCTTTGCCATTTTGAATATGATATACGGAGGACGAGATTCGAACTCGCGCATCCACTAAGGAACAAGGCATTTGAATACAAAGCATCTGCTCTTTGTACGCCTCAACCTTGCGCATTTGGCCGCTCTGCCACCCCCGCATTTGCGAAGACAGCTATTTGAGAAGATTTTCAAACTCTTCTGTTTTGATTTGAAGTCTCTTGAGTGCTTCCTTGACCATCTCTCTAGGATCTAACTGGCCCCAGCTTTCGATATTAAAAATAAAATCTTTCTTGCTTTGCTTGATTTTTATACCATCACATGCTTCTGTACATGCATTGCAAAAATTACAGTTCAAAGGATTTGCAACATTTAATTTTCCTCTCTTAAATTCATATACATTAACAGGACACTTAACTGATGCTTCCTCACATGTCTCTCCCTTAGAATCTATTTCAAATGCAGGATATCCTTTATATGTTACAAGACCTGGACTCCATTTTGCATGTTCTTTTCCCTGTCCCAAAATAGCAGAAGCTTCAAGTTCTATCTTCTGTCCTTTCAATAGTTTAACAATAATTGAATTGGGAAATACAGGGGTGCATTTAGGATCTTTGCTTTCCATATCTTTTGCATAAACATTTCCAAGTTTGCCTGTATTTAATGTAAGTTTTAAAGTACATTTTGAACATCCTTTTCCTTTGCAGGAGCACTCGTTTGGCAGTTCATATGAGCTTAAATCTGTCTTGATAGGAATCAAACCTAGTCTGTGTGCGACCATCTCATCATAAAGCGCGGAGCTGTTGTTCCTAAATTCAACATTTTCTATAGCCAATGTTGGAACTTCTTCCACCATCATCCTTCTTAGTGTATTAACAAATACAGGGTTTGAATCTTTTATAACAAAAGAAAGCATTCCTATCTTTTTGTCTTGTTCTAATAATTCTATATTCATTTTATACCCTCCTGCCTCTTTTTCCTCCTTTCTTCCTACAGCCATCATGGGGAATAGGGGTTACATCCTGGATTATGCCTATCTTCAGTCCAACCCTTGACAATGCCCTTATTGCCGCCTGAGCTCCCGGGCCTGGATTCATAGGGCCGTTATGTCCTCCTGGAGCTTTTATCTTAACATGGATTCCGTCTATCCCTTTGCCTTTTGCTATCTCTGCTGCCTTCTTGGCTGCAGTCATTGCAGCTGTAGATGAACTTTCAAGCCTGTCTGATTTGACTACCTGCCCTCCTGAAGCAAGAGCTAATGTTTCAGTTCCTGTTACATCTGTGACATGGATAATAGTATTGTTATAGCTGGAATATATGTGGGCTATCCCCCATCTTAAATTTCTTTTTCCTGTTCTTCTTGGTTTTCCAAATCTTCTTTTTGTTTCCATTCTCATTCAGCTTTTTTCTTTTTTTCTTCTGATTTCTCTTCCTCTTCCGATTTGCTTTCTTCCTTACTGTCTTTCTTTTCTTTTTTTGGGTTTTCTTCTTTTTCTTTGTTTTTTCCTTCTTTGTCCTTTTTCTTGGATTCCTCTTTTGTCTCGGGTTTTTGAGGGAGTTTTTCTTCGGTCTTCCTTTCAGGATGCATATCATCGCTTAATTCAGAGCTTTGAGAAAACTCTACCTTGCCTTCATTTTCTACAGTGACTAAAAAATTAGGTGATGTTATCTTTTTGTTTTCTATAACTATATGACCATGAACGATAAATTGTCTTGCCTGTTTCATTGTTTTTGCAAGACCTTTTTTGAAAATAATGGTTTGCAGCCTTCTATCCAGCAAATCTTTTGTGGTTATCCCTAAAACATCATCTAGATCTCCCTGTTCTGGCAGTAATCCTAGTGATTTTAATTTGTTTAGCAGCTGTATCTTTTCTTTTTCAGCCTGGTCTGTCTTGAGAACAATCAGTCTTTTTGCTTGTCTTGAAAAATTCCTCAATTTAGAGGTCAACTTCCATATTTCTTGTTTGTTCTTAAAATAATATTCTTTGATTAGTTCTTTCTCTTCATCAATTCTTTCTTTTTCCCATGCCTTTTTCGGTGTTGAAAATTTGGCTCTGTTTCTTTTTGGATCTCCCATTTTTATTATCTTTATTTATTGCTTGGTTTTACCTTTTTTCTTTTTACTCCCATAACTTTTCCTTTGCTTCTCCTAAAATTTGATTTTGTTTTTTGTCCTCTTACAGGCAATCCTGATGCGTGTCTTCTACCTCTGTAAGATTTCATCTTTTTCATCATCTTTATATCATTGTCAACAGTAAATATCAAATCATTTGTTATTATGTGCTTGTCTTTTCCGTCAGCACCATCTTTTCTTCTGTTGCCCATCCATTCAGGCATTCCATTTTTCATAGGTGAACTTAGTATACTGCTTAATTTTTCTATCTCTTCATCAGAAAGCTCCCCTACTTTTTTCTGCTTGTCGAGATTTGCAATAGAACACACAGCATTTGCTAACTGAAAATTTACTCCTTTGATGTTTCTTAATGCATAACCTATTGGCCTTTCACCATTAAGATCTGTATTCGCGATTCGTACTAAATGTTTAAATTCTTTTTTGTCTACCATATCTATTCACATATAAAGCCCAAGAAGTCTCTATTATGAAACCCTACTAGTGCGCTCATAATGAACTCGGGCTGATTTAATAGGAAAAACACAGGTCATTTAAAAAACTTACTATTTTGTTATTAAGAAGGGCGGCCGGCGAGACTTTCGGCACAGTTGCGAACGGAAGTAAGCACGTGGGACTTCGCAAAGCAAATGTCGCACTTTGCGCGTTAACCGAGCGTAACCGGTTATCGAACTCGCGACACAGGATGTCTGTATTTAACATACCACAGTCCTGTATTTTACCATTAAACTACGGCCGCCAACAGAGATTTAGAAATATAAACCACTTATAAAATTTACTGAAAACTTACCAAAATCAGATTCTTTCGATATATTTAAAAATAAATCAATCTTAAAAAGAAAAAAAGAGGAAAAATTATGATTTTAGAGATTCAGATTATGGCTTTGATAATTCTTTTATTTTTTTCAGCTCTTTTCTCTGGAATTGAGACAGCTATGATGTCAGTAAGCAGGATAAAGGTCAATTCTTTGGTAAGGAAAAAAAGAAAAGGTGCAAAAATTCTTCATAGGGTAAAGCAAAACCCTCATCGATTGATCATAACCATCCTTATTGGAAACAATATAGTAAACATAGGAGCAGCTTCTCTTGCAACAGTGGTATTCACAGGTATTTTTGGTTCAGCAGGAGTTGGAATCGCCACAGGTGTTATGACACTGCTGGTTTTAGTGTTCGGTGAGATAACCCCAAAAACATTTGCTGCCCAAAATGCTGAAAATATTTCTTTGATTGCAGCAAGACCAATAGAACTTTTAACCCTCAGTATCCTTCCGGTTGTTAAATTTTTTGAACTGATTTCAAGAGGAATATCAGCATTAACTGGCTCACATAAAGTAAAAAAACTCTCTGAAGAGGAAATCATGACTACTGTAACCATGGGTGTAAAAGAAGGCATAATCAACAAAGATGCTGCAGAGATCATGAGCAATGTACTTGAATTTGAAGGAACAAAAGTTACAAAGATAATGACACCAAAAGCAGATATTGCTATGGTGGATGGAAAAAAGAAACTTAAAAAAATTCTTGGTTATGTTGTAAAAACTCCTTATTCAAGATTCCCTGTTTATTACGATACTAAAGAAAAGATTATTGGTATTTTGGACGTTGATGATGTCTTAAAATATGTTAAAAAGAAAAAACTGGGTACAATAGTTAAAACATTGGTAAAACCTGCTTTCTTTGTTCCGGAATCAAAAGAGATAGATGACCTGTTGATAGAATTTGAAGGAAAGCATATGCCTCTTGCTCTGGTTGTGGATGAATATGGGGGCATTTCTGGTATGGTAACTATGGAGGACATACTTGAAGAAATAGTAGGAGATATATTTGACAAAAGCAAAAGAAAAAGCATCTACATAAAAAAAGTAGACAAAAACCTGATCGATGTAGATACAAGAGCATCAATAGAGGAAATAAATAAAATCCTCCATTTGGGATTAGAAGAAGAAAAATTCAATACCCTTGCTGGTTTTATAGAACATCATCTCCAAAGAATACCTAAAAAAGGAGAAAAAATAAAACTAAAAAACATAACCATAATTATAGATAAAGTAACCAAACAGGGCATTAAAAAAGTTCAGATAATTAAATCCTAATATTTTTTTATTTTCTTCTTAACAAACAAGGTCCAAAGATAAGGTATTAAGAAAGCAATAACATACAACGCACTTACAGTCAATGGATCTCCTTTAACCTCAGAAATATCAAAAAGAATATTTATCGCATTTGACGCCTTTACTATAAAATAAAGATTAAAAAGCGCAAGGATTGGAATTGAAAATGCTGCTATAAGATGATGCTTTTTTGTCAAATGCTCTTCTATATCCCATATAAGGAAATTAAACAACAATCCAATTGAAAATCCGACCACAATAACAAAGATATTCATGATTAATTTATTGAAAACAAGCAGCATAGGGATAAGTACAAATGCAACCAATGCATTCCCTACTGCCATCAAAAATAATATTCCCCAAAACAATATCCTATCAAGACGCAACATAGATCTGCTTTTGTCGTGAAGTTTTCTTTCTTCAATTATATTTTCAGCTTTATTTACCTCTTCTGCACTCCATCCTTTTTTCATCAGTTTTGTTTTATTTTCTTTTTTCATTTTTATTGTATTCAGTGAAATCTTTTATTTAAGTCTTTCTGCAATCCTGCTGAACTCAAGTGCTATCTCTGACTGCGGTTCTGAATATACAACAGGGTGTTTAATGATTTGGGCTTTTTTGATTATCTCGCTCCTTGGAACCATCCCAATTATTGGAAACCCCAGCATAGTCTTTACACTATCTATTGATATTTCATTTCCTATAGATTGAACCTTGTTCAAAACAACGCCTAAAACAAGCTTGTTTTGTTTCTCTGCATTTTTTATTGTCCTTAATGCCTCTGTAACTGCAGCAAATTCGGGAGTGGTCACAACCAGCACTTCATCAGCCATATTCATTACTGCCTTGTTCTCTGAAGTCAACCCAGCCCCTGTGTCGATAATAACTGTTTCAGAATATCCCTTTAATTTATTGAAAGATTTCTCTATCCTGCTCAGATTAATATCATCCAAAACATCAAACCTTATGCTTCCTGGAATAACTTTCAATCCAGAAGAATGCATGTAAGTTGCATTTTCAACCGGTTCATTTCCTTTGATAACTTCATGAAAACTTGCCGGAGGATTTGGAAATCCCAGATATATTCCCACATTGGGTGCTGTTAAATTTCCGTCCAAAACCACAGCATCTTTTCCCATATTAGAAAGACAAACTCCAAGATTGATTGCTATAGTGGTTTTTCCAACCCCGCCTTTTCCAGAAACAACCGCTATAAATCTGGTCATCCTAATTTCTCCTTTATATACTCCTCAAATTTTTTGGTCTTATTATAATATTCCAGAATCAAGTCAATGTTCACATCCAAATCATTCTCAGGCCCTAAGTGAGTAATCATTTTAACATTTCTCCTGTATTCATGTGCCTTGTCATATTCTGCCTGAATTATGTTCCTAAGGTTTAAATAGAAATCAATAAAATTGATCAGTTTTTTATCCTCTGGAAATAACTCTTTAATAACTTCGCATCGCTTCCTTGGCTGTTCAGGCATTTCCAATGTTTTTTTTCTTCTTTTCTTTTTTTTAAGAATTCCCTCAATCCCCACATCAAATGCATTGATCAGTCTTTGAATAACGCTTCTAATAACATCAACAGTCCTTGTATATTTTAGACTTACATAGAATAGATGGTCTGCTCTTTTTAGCTCACTTCTAAGCTTATCTAAATAATCCTTCATTTTTCTTCACTATATTATTCATTACTTGTATAAATACCTTTGCCTTATAAAGGTATTTCTTGATATTGTCTGCACTCACAGATTTGATCCTATAATTTTCAGAGCATATAACAAATCTGTCTTTCTTCCTGAATTCAACCGGGCTTTTTCTGTGTTCTAAGATAATATCCCTTATTTCCTGAATTTCCTTAAGATATTCTTTGTCTATTTTGTGCTTAATCGCTATCTTTTCCCTAAACATCCTTAGCTTGCTCTCAAATGTATCCTGAAAAGGAGGTATTCTTTTGAACAGCCTTTCATAATACAAGATGGATGCTATAGCATTAGTATATGACAAGAATATATTTTCGATTACTGCCATCAATAATTTAGAATCTTTTACCAAGGGAAAAGTTACAGTCAGCATATGGTCTGCTATTTTCAGATTCTTTTTAGCCTTATCTCTATGTTCTTGAAATCTTTCCATCTGCCCCTGAGAATATATAATTAGGAGTTAGTTTAAATAGTTTGTGCCAATTATCTCCATTCAGCAGCCCTTCTCTTCAGATATTTTATATAAATCTCAACTTCATTACAGAAATCTAAAACTTCTTTTCTTGTCACTTTCTTATATCTTAGTCCCATAGCCTTATGAACGATGTGGTCTGCTTCTTTTGCAAGGTGTTTTGTAAGTTTCTTATAAGAAGGATCAAATTTGAAGCCATATTCTTTTTCAGCTTCAACCCTTACTAACTGCAGAACATGTTTAGAAAAATCTTGTATCGGAAATATTTCTTTGTTGGTTCTTAATTCTTTTATTGATTTTCTGATGACAAAAATCCTTTTTTGAGCTTCTTTTTTTAAATCAATGGATTTTATTGGAAATTTAGAAAAATCTATATTTTTCCCCCACAATTTTTTATAATAAGGTGCGTATTTGATGTAAGTTTCAAGTCCCATGAATCTAGCAATTATCCCTCTCGGTTTTCCTCCATTCAGCTCATCAATTCCGATTCCCCTGAATCTTGTTTCAAATCCGCCACAAAGTTTGTTTTTCTTTAATTTTAATTTAGAATTGATTTTATCTTCCTCTTTTCTGATATCAAAATCAGAACTGACTATGCCGAAAATATCAATATCACTAAAAGGTGTTCTGTCTTTAGTAAGTGCAGTTCCAGAAAGATATAAAGAAATCAATCCTTTATCTTTTAGTTCATCGACAATAAAAGAAGTTATATTTTTGACTATTTTCCTCATCCTGAAATAAGAGAACATTTTATCCCTGAATATCCATTATGGCCTTTGCTATATCTCCTTTTGCAGCTTCTAAAGCTTCCTTTGCCTTTTCGTCATCAACATCTGCCTGCTTTGCAACCGTCTTTATGTCTTCTTCACTGATATCAGGGGTTGCATCTAGTTCTCTTTCCTCTACATTTCCACTGACTGTGAACTGCTCCTGGCCCATTGCCTTTACCTTTGCCACAGAAGGTTCTGTAATCACTATCTCCTTATCATCACATCTGATAATAACTTCATTTGCATCTATCTCTGTCTGGTTGATGCCCATCTTTTTCATCATTTGCTGCATCTTCCTTGGATTCATTCCTGGCATCATTATATCACCTATATTCCCAAAAGTTTATTTCCAAATAAATGAAGAACTATCATGATTATTATCACTATAACACACAATACAATTATCATTCCTGGATTAAAGGTTAGTTTGCTTTTATATTCATCAAAATACCTTACTAATCCCCCCATTCCGCTGGGCATACTTACTTTGTCATTAGCCATTTGATCACCTTATGATTAAGATAGGTAGAGAAGCGATAAGCCACCTTTTGTCAGCCTCCACGCATCACATGGGCAGACTGCCTTAACATTCTACTTAGCGTGCTCAACGGCACTTGCACCAGTCAGGATTCGGATTTCACCGCTCCCATAACCAACGTCAAAGGATTAACTCACTTGCTTCGCAGCAAAGCTTCGCCATATCATCCTCAGTTATGGACGTGTTTTTCTGACCCATTGCCGCAGATTTCTCCGCCTGCCATAACAGCAGTGACACATAATCAGTGGGTGGACTTTCCTCAGCGATATTTTAAAAAACATCTGTTTAAAGATGTTAAATCAAATCACCGTCAGTTAAGTGCTTCCCCTACCTAAAATTATAAATTTTTAATGGTTTAAAAAGGTTTCTACTCTCAGAACTTCCCCTCCATGCTTAATCTCTCTTTCTTTTTCAAATCCAGAAACATAGGCTTTTCCTTTGCTAAACTCAACAACACAATCAGCCTCAACTTTGTCAATATCAACTTTAACTCCTGCAACTTTTGCATTCATCCCTATAACTTTTGCATAACCTTCAGAATCAAAAGCATGCACATCAACTTCTCTCTCTTCTTCATCTTCAAACTTATAATCAAAAAATTTCAAAAAAGGAAATTTATCTTTATTGTAATGATTGACGCTTTTGCCGCTTCCAAAAAGAGCTGCCTCGATAGCGATTGTTCCTGTCTTGGCATTAAGGTTCAAAAAACTCTTTGAAAAATCATAATCACTTAATCTAACCAAAGCATAAGCTATTGTTCCTTTCAGATCATCTCTTGTTAATTTAATCTTATAATCTCTTTTGCTTATATCTCCTGAAAAATCAATCCCAACATAACACCTGTCTTTATAGATATAAACAAAAACAGTAACATCTGGATTGTCCAGATTTACTTTTCCTACTATTTCATCTCCAGTCGCTTTCTGGACTTCTACATTATCTAACCTATTCTCTATAATCTCGCTTCTTGCTGCAAAACTTTTTCCATCCAACCACTTAGAAAAATCAATTTCCTCAATCCTTTTCAAATCAGATATATCTTTTATGTTAAACTCATCCAGCAAAACTAAAACCCTGTTAGCTCCCTGGCATAGATAACAATACTTTGCTAATTCATTCTTAGAACATTCAAAAACACAGCAGCTTTCCTTGACAGAAACTTTCTTTCCTATCAGCTCTTTGATCTCAAAAGCAGTGATGTCCTCCATACCTTTATAAGAAATTGATAACGCCTTCATTCTTTTATCTTAGCAGCAGAGGAAACCTTGTCTCCATCTTTCAGCTTCATAATTCTCACTCCCTGCGTTGCTCTTCCTATCTTAGAAATATCTTCTGCCTTGAACCTTATCCCAATACCTTTTCTGGTTATAAGCATAAGCTGATCCTCATCTTTTACATCTTTTATCCCTATAACATTTCCGTTTCTTTCAGTGCACTTGATGTTGATCACTCCTTTTCCTCCTCTTTTGATCAGCCTGTATTTGGAAATATCTGTTCTTTTTCCATATCCGTTTTCAGTTATAGTGAACAAAGATTCGTTTTCCTTAGCAAGGACCATTCCTACCACCTTGTCATCTTTTCTCAGTCTTATGCCTCTTACACCTCTTGCAGTCCTTCCCATGCTTCTTACATCTTTTTCTTTAAATCTGATAGCCTTTCCCTTCCTTGTTGCAAGGATTATATTTGATTCTCCTCCAGTCTTTTTGACGCCTATAAGTTCATCATTTTTTTTAAGGCTTAGTGCAATTATCCCTCCTTTTCTTGGCCTTGAGAATTCTTCTATTGAAGTTTTCTTTACAATGCCTTTCTTGGTCGCCATAAACAGGTATCCTTCTTTGAATTTTTTAACAGGAACATAAGCAGTTACTTTTTCTTCCTCTCCCAATCTTAATATATTAACAATGGCCTGTCCTTTTGCAGTCCTTCCTGCTTCAGGAATCTCATACACTTTCAGCCACTTTACCTTTCCTTTGTTTGTAAAAAATAATACATAAGAATGTGTATTAGCTACAAAAATATCTTCGACAAAATCTTCATCTTTTGTCTTTGCTGCAATCAATCCTTTTCCTCCCCTTCTCTGTGCCCTATAAGTTCCAATTGGCAGCCTCTTGATATAACCTGAATGTGTTATGCTTATTACCATATCTTCTGGTTTAATCAAATCTTCTTTTTCTAGTTCTTCTTCCATTTCAACTATCTCTGTTCTTCTTTCATCGCCATAGTTTTCTTTTAATTCTTTTAATTCTTCTTTTATTATTTTCAAAATCTCATTTTCATCAGCAAGTATCATTTGCAGCTCTTCTATGATTTTTACTAATGATTTATGTTCTTTTTTTATCTTCTCTTGTTCTAATCCTGTAAGTCTCTGCAGTTTCATATCTAATATAGCTGTTGCCTGTTTATCGCTTATTTCCAGGCTTAAAATCAACTTTTTCTTTGCTTCTTTTGCACTCTCACTCTCTTTTACTATCTTTATTGTATTATCAATATTTTTCAATGCAATCAAAAGTCCTTTCAAGATATGATCTCTGTCCTGTGCTTTTTTTAAGTCAAACTTTGTTCTTTTTCTTACAATATTTCTCCTGTGATTGATATAATGCTCCAAAACATCTTTTAAATTAAGAACCCTGGGTTCATTATCAACTAAAGCAAGCAAATTAACCCCAAATGTAGTCTTTAATCTTGTGTGTTTCATCAGCTGATTCAATACAATGTCTTCATTGGCGTCTTTTTTTAGAGTAATTACAATTCTCATTCCTTTCTTGTTGCTTTCATCTCTTAAATCTGAAATCCCGCTAACTTTTCCGTCGCTGACCAGATTGGCTATCTCCTCTATTAAACTTGATTTATTCACCATATAAGGTATCTCAGTAACAATTATCTTCTTTTTTTCCCCTTCCTCTATCTCTGTTCTTGATTTTACCAGGATCCTTCCTTTTCCTTTCTTATATGCATTCTTTATTCCTTCTTTTCCTGTAATGATCCCTGCAGTTGGAAAATCAGGCCCCTTGACAAACTTCATTAAATCCTCAATTTCAGCTTCAGGATTCTCAATCAAATAAACTGCAGCATCAGCTACTTCATTCAAATTGTGGGGGGGGATATTGGTTGCCATTCCAACCGCTATTCCAGAACTGCCGTTTATCAAAAGATTGGGAATTTTTGCAGGCAAAAAAACAGGTTCTTTCAGACTGCCGTCAAAATTAGGGATAAACTTGACTGTCTTCTTGTCAATATCCTGCAGCATCTCTTCGCTTAATTTGCTTAGCTTTGCCTCTGTATACCTCATTGCAGCTGCTGAATCTCCGTCAATACTTCCAAAGTTTCCCTGCCCTCTTATAAGAGGCATTCTCATACTAAAATCTTGGGTCATCCTCACAAGAGAATCATAGACCGCAGTATCTCCATGTGGATGATATTTTCCTAAAACCTCTCCGACAATCCTTGCAGATTTCTTGAAAGGCTTGTTGTGGAACATCCCCATTTTGTACATTGCATAAAGTATTCTTCTGTGAACTGGTTTTAATCCATCTTTTGCATCAGGCAGAGCCCTTCCTACAATAACAGACATAGAATAATCTAGATAAGAGGTCTTCATCTCATCTTCAATTACCTGCTGGACAATTCTTTCCTTTGACTCTGCTTCAGTTCCTGCCATTTTGACGAGAAATTCTAATTAAAATAAAACCCTGATCCTTTATAAAGGTTTGGGTTGTAAATAGCCTTCTCAGGCTCTCTATTACTTGAATTCTATAATTCAGTTATTTTTAATTTTTTTCAAAATATTCCCTTTTATCTTAAAGCTTCTGCCGCAGTAAACACATCTTTTTCTTTTATCTTTCAGTCCGTATCCTTTCATCTTTTGGTACTTCATATTTTGTTTGCAGTGGGGGCATTTAACTAAAAACATGTTTGTATGCCTGATTTTTAATCTACTTAAATTTTTCCATAACAAGATTTATATAATTATAAAAAAGAAAATTGGCATGAAAAAACCTCAAATAACAAAAATAAAATCCTTTTTCTAAAATATTTATTAAAAAAGAGCAGCTGGATAATTGCTTTAATGTTAACTCTCATTATCTTTTATTTTTCTACAAGAGCCTGGCAAAACCCTGTTATGAAAGAAATAAAAAGAAATGCTTTCTTCGGTGTAGATTACCTGCATATAGTTGAATTTTTTGTTGCTGGTTTGTTCATAACTTTTGCATTCTTTTTTTACCCAAAAACAAAAAAATCGTATCTTGTATATTCCATAGCGTCTGTTGTCTTCATTGCTGTTGCTGATGAAATATTTGTCCAGTCATTTATCCCCACAAGAACGCCGGATATCAATGATCTGATAAAAGACATGATTGGATTTGTACTTGCATTATTTTGTTTCCTAATAATTAAAGAAGCATACCTCAATAAGTTTGGTCATTCAGAATAAAATTCTTTTTTTCCCTCTTTTTCAATGTCTTCAATATCTTTCTCTATATCTTCTAATTCTTTGTCTTCTTTTTTTTGGATATCATCAATCTCTTCTTTTGACTGGGTTGGGTCTGGAACAGGTGGCTTTTTGGGGCAGGGATTGTCTTCCTTATCTTTCTCTTTTAACTGGGTTGGGTCTGGAACAGGTGGCTTGCGATCGTCTTGATTTTCTTTTTCTTTCTTCTTTTTTTCTTTCTTTTTTATTTCTGCTTCTTTTATCTTCTTTTCTGCTTCATCAATCTCTTTTTCGGTTTCATCCAGCTTCTTCTGCTCTTTTTCAGACATCACGTTTCTGAATACCTCTTTTGCATCCTGTTTAGAAGGCAGATCAAAATAATTAAAAAACTTTTGAGTTAATGTTATCTTGTTTGTTCTGCCGTATTTTGTCCTGGAGATAAAGCCCATCTCTTCAAGCTCTTTCAGATGACCGTAAGCTTTGTTGTGCCTTATCTTTATTGCATCTGCCTGAAGTATTGGATATTTCCATGCAACAACTGCCAGTGTCTCCATCAAAGGCTTATTCAGTTCTGTCTGGTTAACAACTTTCCTTACCATAGGCAGATAATGATCTTTTACTGTAAGCTTCCAATGACCTTCTCCTTCATCATGCAGGACCATAGAACTACCTTTTGCCTCATATTCAGTCTTAAGTTCATTCAGTGCATTTTTAATCTTGCTTTCGCTTCTTATTCCTGTAATCTTGGAAATCTCATCTACATGAATTCTTTTGCCAACTGTAAAAAGCAAGGCTTCAATCTTGTTCTTTTCGTTTGTCATTTTTTATCCAAACATAAGAATTGTCCTCTTTTTTGATATATTCTTTATCAACAAGTTGTTTTAAGAATTTCTTCATATCTTCTTCAGACATACCTGTATACCTTGACAGGATATCAAGTTTTTTGGCGCCCCCCTTAAGCAATAAAGCTACAAGATTGACTGCCAAAGAAAATTCATTCTTTTTCAGCAACTTGTTTTCAGTATTCAGCTGTTTAACTGCCATGTCTAATTTATGCAGTTTTCCCTGCAGATCATTCATTATGGTTGTAATATCTGTGCTTTTCATCTTAAATTCTTCTGGAGCGATAATCTCAATAGAACTTGGCATATAATCAAAACAAAAACCGACCAATACAGGAATATTTTTAGCTAATATTTCCAGCTCAACAAAAGCAGCAAAAAGTCCTTTTTCACTTTCTTCAACTTTTTTTGCTTCATTAAATTTTTCACTCAAAATCTCTAAGTCGTCATTGCTCTTCATATGTTCAATATATTTTTTAAGTGTATTCTCTATATGTTCTTTAGGTTTTCCCATTAATTCTACTATAACTCTGCCTTGGATATATCCCTGCTCTAGCTTTTCTTTTACATCTACCATAATTAAAATAATATAAGAACCATTTAAAAAGTTTTTGTCAATACCAATATAACTACAGCTAAACCCAAGGCAAAAATAAAAAAACCAGGAACCAGTCTTTTTGCTTTAAAAGAAGTAGATTCATATATCAGCGCCTCTTTTAATCTGATTAGATTTGATTTTTCTTTAAGATTTTCTTCTTCCAAGAAGTCCTCTGCTGTATCATCAACCTCTTCTATAATCCTTATTTTTTCAGTTATCTCTTTCAATGTTTTCTGGTTGTTTTTTCTTATCTTGACCTTAAGATTATAGTCTCCCTGTTCTGCTTCTGTCAATTGATTGCTAAGCTTAATGGTTTCAGAGCTTCCTTCACCCAATACAATACTTTTTTTATTTTCTTCTCTTTTCCCGCTGTAACATTTAGGGCCCCTGTAAACGTAACTCCATATATCGATATCATAGTCCTCATCATCATTATTCTCTAGACTAACTTTGATATCAAATTCTTCTCCTGCCTTTACCTCATCAGGTTTTGAGATAATTTCATATTCAAATTTATTTGAAAAAATTCTGCTTTTCTCCACTTCAACTTTCTCGCATAAAGAATCCGTGATATCCTCTACCTCAAATGGAAATGAATCCTCTGCAGTATCTTCACTTGTCCATCCTACAAAAACATCATATTCTCCAAAATCATATTTTTCATTGCAGTTGGGATAAAGCTGTATAGGAACAGCTGCTGATATATTTGTATACTTTGTAGAGATTGTGATCTTGGATTCTTTGCTTATCTTCTCGTCTCCGTCAGCAGCCCAGAATCTCAATACACTTTTTGTCTCGTCTCCCTTATAAAGGCTAACTTTTGCTCTTATTGTCTGCCCAAATTTTGCTTTGTCATCTGAACCAAGATCATATATCTTTTCTATATTAAATTTAGATTCTTTTACTTTAGAATAATCCTTATTTTCTTCTCCGGGAGTAGGCATAGTTCTCTGCCAGTTTTCATTTACTTTCGCCCATGAACTTCCCTCATCTGCTCCTTCATAACTCACTTTATCTGCCAAAAAAGAACCCTCGTCATAAAATTTTAATTCTTCAAAACCTTCATTATTTAGAAAACCTGAAAAGCCGTTTGTATAAACAGCCAAAAAACCTTTAGAGCTTATTATGGTGCTGCCGATTGTTGTAGTATCTGTAATATATATTCTGTGCCCCTGCAAATCTTCTAAAAAAGAATTTTGAAGATTTATATTACTTTCTCCGGAATTATAAAGCTCAATCCATTCTCCTTGAGGCATAGGAGCATCATCATTCCCATGAGGATCAGGTAAAAACTCACTGATTTTTATAACACTGTAATCTATCTCATCTGTACCATAAATACTGTTCTGCTTTCCGGGTGTTCCTCCAGCAATAAAACTTGCCCCCCAATTATTCCAAGTATTGTCTTCAGAAAATGATATTTTCTCTAATGTATAATTATCTCCATTGCCCCCCCAGTTAGAGCTGTAATCCAGCATATCAATATATTCCCCGTCTGTAAGGATTATGCTGTCCACTGAATTCTTTAAAGAAAGAGACAAATCATAAGCACTAAAATTTCCGTCAGAAAAATTCCATATTCTGTCGTCATTTCCCCAGCAAGCTTCAAAACTTTCGTTGTCCTTGTCAGCTCCGTCTATTAATTCATCAGCCAATATTATATATTCTCCAGCTCCGATAAAAATATATTCTAAACTCTCCCCATTTAATGTCCATCCTGTTAAGTTTACAGCTTCATCTCCAGAATTATACAGCTCAATCCATTCACAGTCATAATCATCACATTGTCCTGGATTGTACATCACTTCATTTATAATGACATCAGCAGCAGAAATATCTATAAAACAGAATGCAATAAAACACAAAAATACAAATTTATTCATCAGCAGCTCCCTATCACTCCCTAATTATTGATATAAATTATTCATTATTTTTAAATATTTCCCAGATGAATGTTTTTTAATCCAGTCTTCTTTGCTGTTTTCTCAGCTTCAAACAGAATTTTTTTATCAGTTACTGAATAATCCTTCATCAGATAATTTGGAAAAAACCTGGAAAAATGAACTGGAATATCTCTTCCCAATTCAGTCTTTATCCAACTGCACATTTTTTTGATATCTTTCATGTTATCATTCAGTCCTGGAATTATTAGGTTGGTGATTTCAATCCAAACCTTTTCTTTCTTTAATGTTTTTAGTGTATCAAGAACAGGCTTGATCCATGCTCCAGTATATTTCTTGTAAAAATCATCAGAAAAAGACTTTAAGTCGATACTTGCTGCATCTATATATTTGCACAATTCTTTCAACGGATTTTGGTTTATAAATCCGTTAGAGACGATCACATTTTTTAATCCTTCTTTCTTTGCCAGTTTTGCTGTATCCAATACATATTCATAAAATACGGATGGCTCTGTATAAGTGTAAGATATGCTTTTGCATCCCTTAGCTTTAGTTTTTTCTACTGCTTTCTTGGGGCTTAATTCAACCCAAGGAACATCTTCAGGCATCGCCTGACTTATTTGCCAGTTCTGGCAAAATTTGCATTTTAGATTACAGCCGGCTGTTCCAATAGAAAATGTTCTTGTTCCAGGTAAAAAATGATATAATGGTTTTTTCTCGATAGGATCTGTATTTACAGCACAAGGCGCAGCATAGACCAAAGAAAATAATTTTCCATTTTTGTTTTCTCTGGCTCTGCAAAAACCCTGTTCACCATTTTTTACAACGCATTTTCTGGGGCATATCCAGCATTTTACTTTTTTGTTTTCCAGTTTTTTATAATACAAAGCTTCCTTCATATTAAATAAAAACTATTAAAACAATAAAAATATTTCCTGTTTTTGTCACTATTTGATAATACTAATAAAAGTTTAAATAAAGTGTAACTTCTTAAAGTATTTATTGGGGAGGTGTAATTTTTATGGGATTTACTGATTTGTTTAAAAAAAAGAGGGAACTAGAACCGCTTGGAAAGAAAAAAATAGAGGTACCGGCTGCGCCGCCTTCAAAAAAAGAGATGCCTGAATTTCCTACTCCTAAAGAAATTCCTGAATTTAGAAAAGAAAGCGCAAAAATTGAAAAGCCGTTGTCTAAAAAAGAATATTCTTCTATTAAAAAGATAGAAAGAAATGCAGTTAGATCACAAAAGAAAGAACTGGAAGAAAGAGAAGATCTAAAACTCAAAAAACCCATCTTTGTATATCTTGATTCTTACAAAGAAATAATGAAAGAGGTTAATCAGATTAACAACACCCTAAAAGAAGGGGATGACAGCCTAAAGAGGGTTTCTGAATTCAAAGAAGATGAAGATGAAGAATTCAAAAGATGGGAATCTCAGATAAAAGACATTCAAAAAAAGTTAATTTATGCTGACAAGACATTATTTGCAGCTCAAAAATAAAGAAGGTGATAAAATATGGATGAAGAAATGCCTGTATATGTAAAGATTGATGAATACAAAGATGTTCTAGATATTATGAATATGATTCGGAATAAAATAGAAGATGCTAAAGAAACATTAGCTAAAATCAATGAATTAAAAAATGAAGAAGATGCAGAGCTTGAACTTTGGCACACTGGATTGGAAGAGATAGAAAGAAAAGTGGTATTTGTAGATAAAACATTATTTGAACCTACTGCTATTTAAGGGGTAATATCAAATGGCAAAAAAGAAAAGCAAGAAAAATAGCAAAGAAGAAGAGGAAGTTTTCTATGTAGGTATGAAAGACCCTATAGAGATAAGAAGATCTATCTTAGAATCTTCCAAAGAGATGCTTCAATACCTTCAAAGATTTGAGAAATTCAAAAAAGTAAGAAAAGAAAAAAAAGAAGAGATTTCTCAATTAGAGGAAACTATGAAGGAGATACAGTCTCTTGTAAGAAAACTCAAAAAAGAGCTGCCAAAGACAGGGTTAAGAGCTGCTGGTAAAAAGAAAAAAACAAAGAAGAAGAAAGGCAAGAAAAAAAAGATTAAAAAAGAAGCCCCTAAACCTGAGGTAAAAAAGCCGGAAGAGATGACTGAGCTTGAAAGACTTGAAGCAGAGCTTAACGAGATTGAAGGAAGGCTTACAAGCTTAACTTAGTTCTTTATTATTTTTATTTTATTAATTCTTGAAAGCTAAATAAAGATTTTCCCAAAAGTTTTTAAATATCTATCTTATTCTTTTAAGATTACGCGGAGGTGCCGGAGTGGCCAAATTAGCCAAAAGCTAAGGCTTAACGGGGCAGACTCAAGGCATTTGAGTGTTGAGTGCTCATCTGAGTGCGATGAAAAGACCATTTGTAAGTCATCTGCTGGCTTAGTGCCTACAGGGGTTCGAATCCTCTCCTCCGCATCTAAATTAAAACAGATAGGGGCGTTCGTGTGATTTTATATCACACAAAACTCACCACAAGATGATAAGGATAAAATCCTTGTGTGGGAATCCTCTCCCCTGCATTTTTTACAATATGAACAATGCAACTCTATGCCTGATAATAGACGAAAAGTCCAAAAAGATACTTCTGGGAATGAAAAAACGCGGTTTTGGAAAAGTCAAGTGGAATGGTTTTGGAAGAAAGCCTGAAAAAGGGGAAGATATTCATGATGCTGCAGTCAGAGAAACAAAAGAAGAGGCAGAATTAGATATATCAAGAAAAGATATAAAAAAGATAGGAAAACTAAACTTTAATTTTTCAGCCAAACCTGGATGGTATCAAACTGTACATCTATTCATGGCAAAAACATGGCAGGGCTCTCCCAAAGAAAGCGAGGAGATGAAACCTAAATGGTTTGAATTCAAAAAAATCCCATTTGAAAAAATGTAGGAAGATAACAAACATTGGCTGCTTCTTGTATTAAAAGGAAAGAGCATCAAAGGAAATTTCATTTTTGAAAAAGATAACAAGTCTATCAAAACACATTCTATAAAAGAAATTTGATATATTATTCACAAAAATTTATATACTATTTGCTTAATCTAAAGACTATGTCAATAGAAATAACTACTGTGGGTGGCTATAATGAAGTAGGAAAGAACTGCACTGCAATAAAAGTGGATGATGCTGCTGTAATATGTGATATGGGTGTTTTTCTGGAAAATTACATCAAATTGACCGAGGATGAAGATATTATCAATATTTCTACATCTAAATTGATGAAAGCAGGAGCTGTTCCAGATATATCTGCAATAGAAGACTGGAAAAAATATGTTAAAGCTATCATCCCCAGCCACGCTCATCTTGACCATGTTGGAGCTATTCCTTTCCTGGCAAAAAAATTCAAAAAAGCAGAATTACTTGCGACCCCTTACACTACAGAAGTTATCAAAGCTATTCTTAAAGATGAAAAGATGTCTATTCCTAACAAGATTAAAACTCTTAGCCCCAATTCTGTTTATCAGATAAAAAAGGGCGTCAAAGTAGAGTTTATAAATATGACACACTCCACTGCCCAGGCTGCAATGCTTGCTGTTCATACAAAAAAAGGAATAATACTCTATGCAAATGATTTCAAATTTGATTCTACCCCTACTATGGGTAAAAAGCCCAATTTCAATATCCTAAAAAAAATAGGGAAAAAAGGTATTCTTGCATTGATTGTTGATTCTACTTATGCAGCAAAAAAAACAAAGACCCCATCTGAAGCAGTTGCCAAAGAAATGTTGAAGGAAGTCATGCTTGGAACAGAATCAAAAGGAAAAGCAGTGGTTGTAACTACTTTCTCATCTCACTTGGCCAGATTAAAATCAATAATTGAATTTGGGAAAAAAATGAATAGAAAAATCCTTCTCATTGGGAGGTCTCTTGCAAAATATGTAAAAGCAGGGGAAAATGTAAATATAATAAATTTTTCCAAAGATATTAAGATATTGAAATACAGGAAACAGATAGAGAAAGAGTTAAGAAAAGTAAACAAAAACAGAGGAAAATATCTACTGATTGTAACAGGTCACCAGGGAGAACCAAAAGCAGTCCTTTCAAGAATCGCCAAAAAAGAGTTTCCTTTCCATCTCAAAAAAGGAGACCAGGTTATATTTTCTTCTTCAGTAATCCCAACAAAAATCAACCAGGAAAACAGGGAAAAATTGGAGAACTTTATCAAAAAACAGAAGGCAAGAATATTCAGGGATGTCCATGTTTCTGGCCATGCTGCCAGAGAAGATTTAAGAGATTTAATAAATATGGTCAATCCAAAGCATATAATCCCTGCCCACGGAAACCAAGAAATGAGAAAAGCCTTGTTTGATTTGGCAATAGAAATGGACTATAAAAAAAATAACATTCACCTTTCTAAAAATGGCAATAGAATAACAATCTAATGGATTAAGATAAACTTAAAACCAAAAACAATATAAATAAGTGCTCTTTTATACTACTATAAAATACTTACAAATAAGGGGGAGAATTTAAAATGAAATTAAGTTTAGCAGAACCTAAATATTTTAAAGACAGCGTAACCATAATATCTGATTTGGTCAATGAGGCAAGATTCAAGATAACTCCAGATGCAGTGGAACTGGTAGCTATGGATCCTGCAAATGTAGCCATGGTTATATTTAAGCTTCTTTCATCTTCATTTACAAAATATGATGTTAAAAAAGAACAGGAAATAGCTATTAACCTTGGAAATCTGAAGCAAATCCTGAGAAGAGCAAAACCTGATGATATGCTTAACATAGAGCTTCAGGATAACAAACTTAAGATTCAGCTTAAAGGAACATCAACAAGAACATTTTCACTTCCAATTATAGAGTTAGATGAAAAAGAGCAAAAAGTTCCGGATCTTGAATTTCCTCTTGAAATTAAAACAACATCATCTATACTAAGCGACGCTATTGAAGATGTTGATATTGTAGCTGATTCAGTTTCATTGATGGCTGAACCAAAAAAATTAACTGTTCAAGCAGAAGGAGACTTATCTAAAGCCCACATTGAAATACCTGAAGGGGACGAAACCAAAATAAAAACAGAGGGCTCCAGTTCAATCAAATCTAAATATTCAATTGAATATCTTAAAAAGATGGTTGCTGGATCAAAACTTGCAGACAATGTAACTCTTAGGTTCAACAAAGACTATCCATTAAAAGTTGAATTTAAAGAGGTTGATAAGGTGCTTCTGTCTTTTGTACTTGCCCCAAGAGTGGAAAACGACTGATTTTTTTGGAATATTAAAATGGCCAAAAAAGAAACACAACTAGGATTAAACGGGAAAAAAGCAAAAAAGCCAAAAGAAATAACTATTAAACTAAATACTGCTCATCTAAAAACTGCAGCCCATATTCTTATAATTTTTATATTATTATCAATCATATTTGCCCAGCAGATTGGATGGATACCCACAAAAGATTATGTTGGCTTAGCAACATCTTATCTCAATAATAACAGCCGGGAAGAAAAGATAGTAAATGCCAAAAAAACACCTGGTGTAACCATTATCAAGCCTAATGGCAGTGAAACTTCTAATTCAAACAATAACAGCTCTTCAGAAAATCAAACAGCATCAAAAAATAATAATAACACAGAACAAAAAAAAGATGAATTGCTTCCGATAACAGGAGAAATAATATTCACTATAGACAAAATAAATATAGATCCAAAAGAAAATATAGAAGACTATTCTAAGATCACTTCAGTAAAATTCACTATAAAAAACCAGGATGAAGATCTAGACGATCCCAAGATTATTGGTTACCTCACCATGTATGGGGAAGATGATGAAAAAACAGTTGACTTAAACAAAATAGAAGCCGGACACCAGATAACTGAAACTGAAACAAATCTTATATTTGGATATAATAAAATAGACGAAGAACATATATTAAATCTGGAATTATATAATGACAAAAAGCTTGTAAAAAAAGTATCAAAAAAATTTAATTAGGAATTTCTAATTCAGAAAAATCACTAAGATTATTTTCATAATCTAGATTATATTTAAACATAAAATAATTAGTCATTACCAAATCTTTATACATCTGTTTGTATTTCATTTATTCGCTGGAATTTTCTTCTTCATCTCCGCCTGATTCTTCAGCAGAATAAGATGGCACAGCTGTTTTACTTATGATTAAGATATCCCCTATTGCTTTAACTAATTGGTGTGGAACAATAACTCCTTTTGCGCTTCCTAAAACTTTGTTTAAAAATGAACCTTTTGTAGCCTTTACTTTCCACCCAAATACCTTTGTTGCAGTCATGATGCTTTCTTCAATATCTCCAAAATAATCCCCTGTATCTGTAAATACCTTCATATCATATGTTTCAGAAACTTTTTTCATTTTAAGCATATAAATCACCTGTAATTTTATTTTCTTATTAAAACCACCTTAATTTATATATTTTTCTATTTTACTATCTGATATGAAACACAAAAATCTGATATTGATAGGTACATCACATATTGCAAAAGAAAGCCTTGAAGAAGTTACAAAAACAGTAGAAAAAGAAAAGCCTGATATACTCGCGTTAGAACTGGATAAAAAGAGATTCTATGCGCTGACCCACCAGACAAAAAGAAAACTGAAATTAAAAGACATCAAAAGAATAGGTTTCAAGGGTTTTCTTTTCAATATAATAGGGGCATGGGTTGAAAAAAAGCTGGGGAAGATTGTGGGAGTTGAACCCGGCTCTGAGATGATAACTGCTATAGGGCTTGCAAAAAAGCACAATATCAAGATAGCATTGATTGACCAGGATATCGAATTGACATTAAGAAGGGTATCAAACGCTTTTTCCTGGAAGGAAAAATTCAATTTCCTTGTTGATATAATCAAAGGAACCTTTTTTAAAAAAACCCAGATGAAGAAGATGGGGATAAAAAAACTAGATCTTTCAAAAGTTCCTCCAAAAAAACTTATCAAAAAACTTACAAAAATAATGAAAAAAAGGTATCCTGGCTTGTACCTTGTTTTAGTAGAGGAAAGAAATAAAGTTATGGCTGCAAACCTTAAAAGAATAATCCAGGAAAATCCCAAAAAAAAGATAGTTGCGGTTGTAGGTGCCGGACATCAGGAAGAGCTCATGGAATTGATAAAAAGAGATTCTGAAATAACCTACTCATTTGAAATAAGAAATATTTATAAACAATAAATACACTGTTTAAAAAATGGCAGAATTATTTGAAAGGATTAAGACATATCTTTCATTCAGCAAAGATGAAATTTTGACTCTTTTGATATCTTCTATAATCATTGGTTTTGTATTTGCATTTAGACAGTGGAATGTATCAAATCTTTTTGTTTCTATTCTTATTGTAGTCCTGAGTTTTCTGTTTCACATAACTGCTCAAAAGATAATTGCACTTCATTACGGCTACAAGGTAGTGTATAAAATATGGTGGCCAGGCCATATAATCCCATTGATTTTGGTTTTTGTTACAAACGGCAGAGCTTGGTGGCTTATCATTCCTGGAGGAATCTCGTTTTCTTTGCTTGCAGGACTCCGCCTTGGAAGGTTTAGATACGGATTAAATTATGGAACTATGGGTATTGTCAGTTTAATGGGTCCGGTTGCATCAATAATCCTCGCGACAATCTTTAAGCAGATAGATGTCTGGTTCTTTGCTGGATCTTCTATGGTTTTCAACAGCATATTTATCTTTAACCTTGCTTATGCTGTAAGCCAGTTATTGCCTATACCTCCATTAGACGGCCATTATCTGTTTTATGCTTCAAGACTTACCTATATATTTATATTTGGAACCATATTTACATATACTGTATTGTCGCTTTTATTCACATTATATTCGTGGATATTTGCCTTGCTTGCAGGCGGACTTGCATGGCTGATATTCTACATAACATTTGAAAGAACAGCGTGGTATGGATAATGACATCTGGAGAAACTGTTTGGAAAAATTGGCCGGAAATTCTGGCTCTAGGTCTTTTGATTATGGGATTCTTCTTGGCCATATCCATGGACAATCCTTTTTTTACCTATTTTGTTGTTTTTCTGGCAGGGATACTTGCTGGAAGATACTATTTTAATAAAATAGGAAAACAGCCTTTGTTTCCCTTCTTCCTAATAATAATTGGATTTCTTGTTGGATATGTGCTTGGCTCTTTTTCTGCCAGCAGAAAAATTGTGGTTGTCTTGTTCATAATTGGTTGGATAACAAGCCACTATGTGCACAAAAAAGGCTATATTCCTTATTAAAACTCAAAAAATATATTAACTTGAACTTCTTTCTTGCTTTTAGGGATGGTTACAAAAGAAGAATTTGGACATTTTATTGCAGAAGTCGAGTCATTCAGAGATATGGCTATGGAAGAAATTGGAAACCTAAAAACAGAGATAGAAAAGATAAAAGAAGATCTTGATGAAGTGATAAGACAGACTAAAGTTGATGTTAACAAAAAGATAGGCTAATTAAATATAACTTCTGCAATCCATAAATTATATAAAATAAATTATTTTCTTTTGAACAATGCTTAAAAATTTCAAGCCAAGGTTGTATCAGGAAACAATTCTAGCAGCAGCTGCAAAAAACAACACATTGGTTGTTCTTCCTACAGGGATGGGAAAGACTGCTATTTCCATGCTTCTGGCTGTCCAGAGATTCAAACAGCATCCAAAATCTAAAATATTGGTTCTTGCTCCCACACGGCCTTTGGTTCAGCAGCACATTGAAACTTTTAAAAAACATCTAAAAATATCTGAAGAAGAACTCTCCCTTTTTACAGGTCATATTAAACCTGAAAAAAGAGCAGAGTTGTGGAAATCTTCCAGTATAATTTTCTCTACTCCTCAGGGCCTTGAAAATGACATTATATCCGGAAGAATAAAACTAGATAAAGTCTCTTTATTGGTCTTTGATGAAGCCCACCGCGCTGTTGGAGATTATGCATATGTATTCGTTGCAGAACAGTACCATAAAAAAGCTGATTTTCCAAGGATACTTGCGTTGACCGCTTCTCCCGGTTCTGACATGGAGAAGATCCAGGAGGTTGTACAAAACCTATATATAGAAGAAGTAGAGATCAGAACTGAAAAAGACCCTGATGTAAAGCCGTATATAAAAGAGATAAACATCGAATGGAAAAAAGTAAAGCTTCCTCCTCCATTTGAAGAAGTTCAAAAATTCTTAAAGAATATTGTAAAAGACAGGTCATCTAAACTGAAGAAATGGGGCATACTTAAAAGAAAAAATATCAGCATAGTTAGCAAAAAGGATCTGCTTAAGCTGCAGGGTCAGCTGAGGGGACGAGCTGCTTCAGGAGAAAAAGATTATGTATTGTGGACTGCAATTTCTGTTCTGGCTGAGATAATGAAGATACAGCATGCACTGGAGCTTCTTGAAACACAGGGCATCATTGCATTAAATGAGTATATGAAAAAACTTCAAAAAGAAGGGTATTCAGGTAAAACCAAAGCAGTAAAAAATATTGTTAAAGATTTGAATTTCAGGTCAGCTTTAATCAAAACCCAAAAGATGTATGAACAGGAATTCCAGCACCCTAAACTTATAGAACTGCAAAAATTGGTTGAAAAAGAAGTCAATAACAAAAAAGACATAAAGATAATTGTATTTAACCAGTACAGAGACAATGCCAAAAATATAGTCGATGAGCTGAACAAGATAGACAATATTTCTGCCAGGCTTTTTGTGGGACAGCAGAAAAAAAAGGAGTCTGGATTGTCACAAAAACAGCAAAAAGAGATGTTGGAAAATTTCAGAGACAATGAATTCAATGTGCTTGTTGCTACATCTGTGGGAGAAGAAGGCATTGACATTCCAAGAGTGGACTTGGTCATATTCTTTGAGCCTATTCCTTCTGCTATCAGGCATATCCAGAGAAAAGGAAGAACAGGAAGACAGGAAAAAGGCAGATGCATAATTCTTATGACTGAAAACACCAGAGACCAGGGATATAGATGGTCAGCCCATCACAAAGAAAAAAGGATGTACAGGAATCTGGAAAAATTAAAATCCAAGATAAAACTAAACACAAAAAAACCAGAAAAAGATCTTAAAAAATATATCCCAGAAGAAAAAAAGATAAAGATATTTGCAGATCACAGGGAAAAAAGTTCTGGAGTAATCAAAGAACTGATAAATCTCAATGCACAGATTAAGCTTGACAGTCTGGATTCTGCAGATTATATCCTAAGCAGTAGATGCGGCATCGAGTTCAAGACAGTAGATGATTTTGCACAGTCCATCATAGACGGCAGATTGCTGGAGCAGATAAAGCAGTTAAAAAGAAACTTTGAATGTCCGCTGGTTATGGTTGAAGGAGAAAATGATATCTATTCTGCAAGAAACATCCACCCCAATGCAATCCGAGGCATGCTTTCGACAATTGCAGTTTCTTATAAAATACCGGTTCTTTTCACAAAAAATCCAAAAGAATCTTCTGCCCTCATCCATACAATAGCAAAAAGAGAACAGCAAGAATCTGGCAAAAATGATTACTCAATGCATGCTGACAAAAAACCATTGTCAGAAAGAGAACAGCAGGAATATATTGTCTCCTCTCTTCCCAGTGTAGGCCCAACTTTAGCAAAAGAACTGCTTAAAGAATTCAAAACAGTAAAAAAAGTTATAAATGCTTCTGAAGAAAGATTAAAAAAAGTAAAAAAGATTGGAGACAAAAAAGCAAAAGATATCAGGAAGATTTTAAATATTGATTATTCAATATGAAATTTTTCTTCGAACTCGTTCCATTTATCTATGTTTGCCTGTATCTTATTTCTTTGCATTTCTAAGAAATCATTTCGTGTCTCTTTGTTCATTTTAGCTAGTTGTTCTTCTTCGAGTCTTTCTTTTTCTTCTAGCTTATGCCTTATATCAGATGCTTTCCTGGGTTCATCCATTTTTCCAGCAGATATTAACAGAGAATCTTCAGAAAGGGGCTTTTTTCCTGCATCTCCTGGCTTTGATGCCTCATAAACAATATCAAGGGGGCTTAAAAAAATAATCCTTCCTTTGTTCAATTCAGGGTATTCTTCTTTAATAAAATCTTCAATTTCTTTTTCTGCAACAAATATTCCAGGAAGACCTGTATATGCTCTATGAAGTGGAGAAACTGTATTGATTGCAGAAACCACAACTGTAGCGGTTTCCCCAGTAAAATATTTTTCTGGAATGCTATCTGTATCTTCTACTAATGATTTTATTCCATCTAAACTGTTGGATTTGAATCCAGATTTTTTAAAAACAAATGCATAAGCAGTTAATTTTCCTTCTAAATCATACATATTGATATAACCTAAAACCCCATAATCTCCTGGATAATATTTAGGCAAATAATCCTTTGCAGCAAATTCTGCTAATTCTGGATTTATTTTTTCAGGTTCAACCCCCTCATATTTATTTATACACCCGCTTATTAAAATCAAAGATATTAATATCCCAATTATTATTTTTTTCATTCTAAAACCTCATCTCCTTTAATCTTTTAACTCTTTCTTCCATCGGAGGGTGCGTGCTCATCAGGTTCATCATTCCTTTTGCAGAAAAAGGATTTACAATGAACAAAGAACTTGTTGCAGGACTTCCAAATCTTAAAGGATTCCTTTTAACCCCATTATGAAGTTTCTCTAAAGCTGAAGCCAGCGCTTCAGGATTCTTTATTGTCTTTGCTCCGGTCTCGTCAGCCAGATACTCCCTGCTCCTTGAAATAGCAAGCTGGATTATAGTAGCTATCAATGGAGTCAATATTGCCAATGCCAGCAGCTGAAACATCTCTCCTCCATCCCTGTCTCTTCCGCCTCCAAATATAGCTGCAAACCTTGCAAAAAAAGCAAGATATGATATTACACCAGCGATTGTAGCAGCGACTGCCTGTATCAGTGTATCTCTGTTCCTGACATGGGCCATCTCGTGAGCAAGCACGCCTTTCAATTCTTCTTTATCCAACAAACCTAATATCCCTCTCGTAACGGCAACTGCAGCATGCTTGGGGTTCCTCCCGGTTGCAAATGCATTTGGATTTTCTGTAGGAACAATATATAATTTAGGCATAGGCAGTTTAGCATCTTCAGCTATTTCCTTAACTATATCATATAATCCTGGGTTGTCTTTTTTCTCTACTTCCTTTGCTTTATACATCATGAGAACTATCTTGTCACTAAACCAATAGCTTCCAAAATTCATGATTACTGCAAAAAACAGTCCGATAAACAGCCCCTGTCTCCCTCCTAATAATTGTCCTGCCCCTAATAATAGTCCAGTCAACAACCCCAGCAAAACCACTGTTTTGATTTGGTTCTTTATCATACTTTTATCAAAAGGAAAGGACTATAAAAAACTTACTAATGGGAATATAAATCAAATCTTAGCAATAAATATTTATATCCAAAACAAATTCTAGAGCACGGGGGAAATAAATTGGTTGACATCGGAACAGCATTAAGGCACTACAAAAAAGAAGATATTCAGAAAGAGATGGTTCTACATGCTGAAAACAAGGAGGTAGTGGGAAGCTTCAAAGGAGAGGGCTATGCTAAAAGGCCTGACACCTTGACCTATCCCAGAGACATACTTGAGCTTGTGAAACAAGGCATAACATCTTTCCATGCTTCAGAAGAGCTATGGAGCAACCCTCTGCAGATCGACCCTATGATGAAAAAGCAGGATGTTGAAAAGTTAAGGATAGGCTGGGACCTTGTTATAGATATAGACTGCCCTTACTGGGATTACTCCAAGCTTATTGCAGACTTGATTGTCAAGGCATTAAAGCATTATAATATAGATTCTTTAAGTGTAAAATTCTCAGGAAATAAAGGATTTCATATCGGTGTTCCTTTTGAAGCCTTTCCAAAAAAGATAGGGGATGAAGACGTAAGCAAGAAATTCCCGGACCACATAAGATTGATAGCCAATTATCTTAAAAATATGATCAAGAACGTATTCCTTAAAAAAGTCCTTGAAATAGAAAAGAACAATATAAAAAAGATAGCAGAAAATCTTCAAAAACCACTAAAAGAGATATCTACAGGAAAAAAACTTGACCCTGAAAAGATGATTGATATAGACACTATCCTGATATCAAGCAGGCACCTCTATAGGATGCCTTATTCTCTTCATGAAAAATCAGGGCTCTGCTCAATCCCTGTTGATCCTGATAAGATTATGGGGTTTGATAAGTCAAGTGCAAAACCTGAAAACATATTTGTAAATAAAAAATTCAGGTTCCTGGAAAGAGAAAATATACAGCAAAACCAGGCAAAAGAATTATTTGACAAGGCAACTGAAATGATGGTAATAAAAAAGAGCATGGAGGATTTCAAGAATAGGGAGATAAGACCAAAACAAGAGATACCAGAAGATGCTATACCTGAAAAATTCTTCCCCCCGTGCATAAAAAACATCCTAACAGGATTAAGCGACGGAAAAAAACGCTCCTTGTTTATCCTGACAAACTTTCTGACATGCTGCGGATGGGAGCATGACAAGATAAAAACTCTTCTCAAAAAATGGAATAAGCAAAATGATGAGCCCTTAAGAGAAGTCTTGCTTGTGAGCCAGCTAAGATACCACAAAAACAAGAAAAAAAACATCCCTCCTCCAAACTGCCAGAATTCCATGTATTACAAAGACTTCGGAATATGCAAGCCTGACAACTTATGCAGAAAGATAAAAAACCCTGTGCAGTATTCAAAAAGAAAGACATATTTTCTGAACAAAAATAAAAGCAGAAAAAAATCATAATTTATTTTCGAAACCTTTTTAAATACCTTCTTTTTCTTTCATATACTCGAGACAGTGTTTAAAGAGGATTTAAACACATTTAGTAAACCTACAGCCTGAAAAAAGACTTTTTTCAGTACAAATGGTTTGAAGAAACTATTTTCTATAAAAAGTCTTAAAAAAAGGTTGCTTTCAAAAAAGAAAGATAGAGACAAAAATCTCTAATTCATAAGATGTCAAAAAAACATAAACCAAGAAGCGGATCACTGCAATATTGGCCAAGAAACAGGGCCAAAAGAGCTTATGCTAGAGTCAACTCTTGGCCTGAAGCCTCTGACCCAAAACCCCTTGGATTTGCAGGCTACAAGGTGGGCATGACACACATCACTTTTACTGACAACAGGCCAAACACGATGACAAAAAATGAAGAAGTTTCAACGCCTGTAACTGTCATTGAATGTCCTCCGCTAAAAATCGCCTCAATCATTTTTTATAAAAAAACTGATTCTGGATTAAAATCTTCTTCTGTTTTTCTCGCTCCAAAAATTGACAAAGAACTTTCAAAAAAGATTAAGCTTCCTAAAAAAACATCAAAGAAAAAACTAGATGATTACGACATAAAAGAATATGAAGATATCAGGATTCAGGTATATACCCAGCCAAAGCTTACATCTATAGGCAAGAAAAAGCCGGAACTTTTCGAGCTTGGGCTTGGTGGAAAGATAGAGGATAAATTTAACTGGGCAAAAGAAAACATAAGCAAAGATATCAATATCCATGATATATTCACAGAAGGACAGCATATTGACATTCATTCTATAACTAAAGGAAAAGGCCTTGCTGGTCCTATGAAAAGAATGGGAATCTCCAGAACATCCCACAAATCAGAAAAAGGAGTAAGAACTCCAGCAAACCTGGGGGCATGGACCGGTGCAAGGCAATGGAGGGTTGCAAAAGCCGGACAGCTTGGAAAACAGCAGAGAAAAGAGCTGAACAAATGGCTTTTAAAGATAGACAATAAGCCTGAAGAAATAAACAAAAAAGGCGGATTCAAAAGATACGGATTAGTCAAAAACCAGTATGTTCTTCTTAAAGGCTCTTTAGGTGGAGCTGTTAAAGGATTGGAAATTATGACTATTCCTATGAGGCCTAATAGAAGACATCCAAAAGAAAAACCCTCAATAAATCATATCAGCAGATGATAATTTAAGATGGAACTCAAAATAATCTCGACAAAAAATGAAGAAAAAGGCAAAAAAAGCCTTCCGTCTCAGTTTACAGAAGAATTGAGACCTGACCTTATAAATAGGGCAGTAATGACTCTTCAAGCAAATAAAAGGCAAAAATATGGTGCATCTCCAGAAGCAGGAAAAAGAGCTTCTTCATTCCTGTCCAAAAGAAGAAGAAAATATAGGGGAACATACGGCATTGGACAGTCAAGAACTCCAAGAAAAGTACTTAATAGAAGGGGAACAAGGATGTATTATGTTGGTGCTTTTGCTCCGCAGACAGTAGGGGGAAGAAGAGCCCACCCTCCAAAAGCAGGAAAAGACTGGAGCAAAAAGATGAACAAAAAAGAGAACAAAAAAGCGATAAGATCTGCACTTTCAGCAGTGGTTCAGCAGGATATAGTAAACGAAAGAGGTCATTTTGCTCCTAAAGATTATCCATTTATAATAGATAATTCATTTGAATCATTATCAAAAACAAAAGAGGTCAAAAAAATATTAGAATCATTGGGGTTCAAAAAAGAGCTTGAAAGAAGCTCTAAAAAGACAATAAGAGCAGGAAAAGGGAAATCAAGAGGCAGAAAATACAGAAAGAAAAAAAGCATCCTGATTGTTGTTTCAAAAGAATGCAAACTTTCCAAAGCTGCAAGAAACATCTCTGGAATAGACATTGTTCCTGTTAATAGTATAAATGCTGAACTGTTGGCTCCTGGTGCAGTTCCGGGAAGACTAACATTGTTCACAGAATCTGCAATAGATAAAATAAAAAAAGATAACCTATTCATGTGATAAAGATGAAAGATCCATACTCAATAATCAAAAACCCTTTGTCAACTGAAAAATCAATCAGATTGATGGAATCAGAAAACAAGCTGATATTTGCTGTGGATAAGAAGGCAACAAAACAGGAGATAAAAAGATCAGTTGAAAAGTTGTTCAAAGCAAAAGTCAAAAAAGTTAACACATTAATAACACAAGCTGGAGAAAAAAGAGCATATGTCAGGTTTGCAGCAGACACTCCTGCTATTGACATAGCTACACAGCTTGGATTAATATAAATAGTATAAGGTAACAAAATGGGTAAAAGATTAATTCAACAGAGAAGAGGAAAAGGAAGCTCAACACACAGGGCCCCTAGTTTTAGATACAAGGCAAAATCAGGGCATAATAGGTTCACTGAAGAAACGATAAAAGGAAAGATAATTGACTTGATAAAATGTCCTGGACATTCAGCCCCTCTTGCTAAGATTGAATATGAAAATAAAGAGGTTTGTTATATTGTTGCTCCTGAAGGAATAAGAGCAGGGGATGTAATAACATCCGGTTCTGAAGCAAAACCTAAACCAGGAAATACGCTTCAGTTAAAAGATATACCTTCTGGAACATCCATCAATAATCTTGAATTAAACCCTGGAGATGGCGGAAAATTTGTAAAATCATCCGGAACTTCAGCAAAGATTATAGAAAAGACAAAAAAAGGTATTGTCGTCCTGCTGCCTTCAAGTAAAAGAAAGATATTTGATCCAAATTGCAGGGCATGTATAGGGCATATTGCTGGAAGCGGCAGGCTTGAAAAGCCTCTTCTAAAAGCAGGAAACAAATTTTACGCAAAAAAAGCAAAGAATAAACTATATCCAAAAGTATCCGGAACATCCATGAATGCTGTAGCTCATCCGTTTGGAAGCAAAAGCTCGCATCAAAAAGGAAGACCTACCCAAGCTTCAAGAAACGCCCCCCCTGGAAGAAAAGTTGGAAATATTGCTCCTAAAAGATCAGGTCACAAGAGGTAATAAAAATGGTAAAAAAAGAATTCACTTATTATGGAAAAACAATTGAAGAGCTAAAAAAACTGAGCTTAAATGAATTTGCTGAACTAGCTCCAGCCAGTATCAGAAGATCGCTTAAAAGAGGATTTAGTGATCCCCAAAAAAAACTGCTCAAAAAGATAAAAAATAAGGAAAGTAACATAAAAACTCACTGTAGAAATATGATTATCCTGCCTGAAATGGTGGATTCTGCTGTTAATGTTCATAATGGTAAATCATTCATAAAGATTGTAATACAACCTGAGATGGTAGGGCATTATCTGGGAGAGTTTGTTTCCACCAGAAGTAGAGTTTCACACTCTGCTCCCGGAATAGGTGCAACAAGATCGTCTGCAGCGCTTTCAGTTAAATAAACAAACAAATAACTAAAAACAAAAAATGGCACAACAAAAATATGCAGCAACAGAATTCAATGCTGAACATATGGCAAGAGCAAGAGGCTTGTCTCTTCCTATTTCAGTAAAGAAATCAGTTGAAATATGTGATTTGATTAGATTTAAAAATCTTCAGAAAGCAAAAGACATCTTAAACAATATAATGTTGAAGAATATGCCTGTTCCTCTCAAAAAATTTAACAGGGGGGTTGCCCACAAAAAAGGAAAGATTGCAGGAGGAAGTTACCCGATAAATGCAAGTAAAGAGATTCTTGCGGTCCTAAAATCTGCAGAATCAAATGCCCAGTTCAAGGGGCTTGACACTTCCAGTATGATAATCAAACATATCTGCGCTCACAAAGCAAAAAAACAGCCTCATTACGGAAGGATGCGTGGAAGAACCATGAAAAGAACCCATATTGAAATTATCCTTGAGGAAAAAGCAGATAAGAAAACTAAAAAAAGAGAGCAAAAGCAGTTTAAAAAAGAAGAGACAAAACCTAAAAAAGAGCAAAAAATCAAAACTGAAAAAAAAGAAAGTAAACTTAAAGAAAAAACAGAAGAAAAGAGAAAAGAGATGATAAAAAATAATGAACAAAAAGAATCAAAACAGCAAGAGGGCAATAAAAAATCCTAGGTGAAATCATATGATAGAAAGAGATTTTGTTAAACAAAAAAAGAAAGAATTCGAGATTCAGAGTTTTGTAATCAACCATCTGAATAATGCAGGACATTCAAAAACCAAGATGCAAAGAACGCCCCTTGGAGAAAAAATCATAGTTTATGCTTCAAGACCTGGGCTTGTTGTTGGAAGAGAAGGTAAAAATATTCAAAAATTAACCGCAGATTTAAAAAAGAGGTTTAAATTAGAAAATCCTCAGATTGAGATTGCTGAGGTTGAAAACCCCAATCTTGATGCAAACATAGTTGCAGAAAGGATAGCCTCATCTCTTGAAAGGTTTGGTTCGAGCAGATTTAAGGGTGTTGGTCATAAAGTTATGTCTGATGTTATGGGTGCCGGAGCATTGGGTATTGAAATAGTAATTTCAGGAAAAGTTCCAAGCAGCAGGGCAAAATCCTGGAGATTCTATCAGGGTTATCTGAAAAAATGCGGAGACATTGCTTTGTCAGGCGTAGATGCGGCATATGAAAAAGCCAAATTAAAATCAGGTGTTGTTGGCATCCAGGTCAGGATAATGCCCCCAGATACAAAACTACCTGATCATATAGAATTAAGGGAAGAAAAAGAAGAAGTTGTTGAAGAAATTAAAGAAAAAAACAAAGAAAAAGAAACCGAGGAAGAGCCGGAAAAAAAGACAGACGAAAAAAAGGAAGAAGATTCAGCAGAAGAGAAAGCTGAGGAAAAAACAGAAGAAAAATGACCAAGATTAAAGATTTACGTTCGATGGGAAAAGAAGAGCTTAATTCAAAACTAGATGAACTCAAAAAAGAGATGATAAAAAATAATGCTCAAATTGCTACTGGAACTACACCAAAGAATCCAGGGCAAATCAGAGAAATAAAAAAAACTATTGCTAGAATTTTAACAATAGTGAATACAGAGGCTAAGAATAAAGAAGCTTCTGTGCATACACCAAAAAAGTCTATGAAAAAAACAAAAAAACAAACAGGGGAAAAGATAAATGGCTGAAGTTTGTCCAGATTGTGGGCTGCCAAAAGAACTATGTGTTTGTGAATCGATAGCAAAAGAAAGCCAAAAGATAACTGTGAAAACAGTTAAAAAAGCGTTTGGCAAGGTAAATACGGTGATTACAGGTATAGACGAAAAAGAGATAGATCTCAGGGATCTTGCAAAAACTCTAAAGACCAAGTTTGCCTGCGGAGGAACTGCAAAAGAAGGCAAGATTGAGCTGCAGGGGGATCACAGAAAAGATATAAAGGAAAGATTGGTTCAATACGGCTTTGCTCCAGAGGCAATTGAAGTTAAATAAACTTTGATAAAACAAAAGAACATAATGAAATCGGATTTAAAGAATATCATTAAGTCTGAGATCATAGGCCTAGAAGCTGAAGTTATAGGTTCAAAAAACAAGGATAATATAGGCATCAAAGGAACAATCATTGATGAAACAAAAAATACGGTTGTTATCAATGAAAAAAAAGGTTCAGAAAAAATAATGTTAAAAGACAACATAACCATAAATATCAAGGTAAACGATCAGACCGCTGCTGTCAAAGGAAAGCTGCTGTTTGGAAAACCAAAAGACAGGATAAAAAAATAGGCAATGAGGAAGAACAAATATGGCAAAAGAAAAACAATGTACAGACAAGAAATGCCCTTTCCATGGTAATATAAAACTAAGGGGGAAGAGCTTTACTGGGGTAGTTTTAGCTAAAGATACCCATAACACTGCAACAGTTGAATGGTCTTATCCTGTAGTTATCCCAAAATATGAAAGAAGTGAGACAAGAAGAACAAAGATACATGTTCATAATCCTTCCTGTATAGATGCTGACATAGGTGACATTGTAAAGATTCAGGAAACAAGACCACTATCAAAGACAAAAAAATTCGTAATAGTTGAAAATATGGGAAAGAAAAAAGGGTTTATCGAAGAACTTGCTGCAAGAGAAGAAGCGACTGTAGAGGGAGCAGCAGAGCCTGAAACTAAAAAATCACCAGAAAAACCTGAAAAAGAAACAATGAAAGAAGAAAATAAAACAGAGAAAAAAAAGGAAAAAGAAAATGCTAAAGATTTAAAGAGGGGTAAATAATAATGCAGCCAATTAAAGCTAGAGTGACCAAAGCACTGCAGGCAGGTTCAAAGATTAAGACATGTGATAATTCAGGAGCCAAAGTCCTGAAAATATTCAGTGTAAAAGGTCACAAGACTGTAAAAGGAAGGGTCCAGGGAGCAGGAGTGGGGGATTTGGTTATTGCTTCTGTAAAAAGCGGCCGCCCCGATATAAGAAAACAAGTAGTTCCTGCAGTTGTTGTAAGGCAGAAAAAGGAATTCAGAAGACCTAACGGAACAAGAATCAAGTTCGAAGACAATGCTGCTGTTGTATTGAAAGATGATCAGGGAAACCCTAAAGGAACTATCTTTAAAGGACCCATTGCAAAAGAAGCCTGTGAAAGATGGCCTGGAATAGCAAAACTCGCAAAAATCATAGTATAAAATTCAAATGATAAAATGGCAAAAATAAAAAGATTTTCAAGAAACTGGAAAAAAAGCAAAAGCCCAAGAAAACAGCATAAGTATAGGTACAATGCTCCTCTTCATACCAGAAATGATTTTGTTTCCATACACTTGTCAAAAGAACTTAGAAAAAAATATAGTAAAAGAAACTGTTCTGCTAAAAAAGGGGATTCAGTTAAAGTTTTGAGAGGAAGTTTTAAAGGAAAAACAGGAAAGATAAATGGGGTTGACCTGAAAAAATCAAAAATTTATGTTGACGGAATTGAATTATCCAAGAAAGACGGGACTAAAGCATTTCCGCCTCTTGAACCATCAAATCTTATGCTTACAGAATTAAACCTTAACGACAAAAAAAGGGCTAAAATATTGGAACGGAAGTGATATGAATGGGAAGTAGAGTAGAAAAACATTTGTCAAGGCTTGCAATGCCAAGAACATGGAAAATAAAAAGAAAAGATAAAAAATGGGTTACCAGACCTTTGCCTGGCACTCACTCATTTAAACTAGGCATGCCTATCAACTTGATAATCAGAAACATATTATCATATACCCGAACAACAAAAGAAACAAAATATATTCTTAACAACCAAGAAATACTTGTAGATCAGGTAAGAAGAAAAAGCCACAGGTTTATTGTGGGTCTTATGGACGTAATATCTACTCCAAAGATAAAAGAAAATTTCAGAATACTGTTAGATAAAAAAGGAAAGATAATCACTTTCCCTATAGATAAAAATGAGGCCAAGGTCAAACCTTGCAAGGTAAAGGGAAAAACATCAATTAAGAAAGGAAAAATACAGCTTAACTTGTTTGATGGAAAAAATATTATTTTATCAAAAGAAAAGAAAATTAGTGTTGGGGATACTGTCTTGATAGATCTCCCTTCTCAAAAAATAAAAGAATCGTTCAAGCTTGAAAAAAAGGCTTTTGTTTATCTTACGGGTGGAAAACATGTTGGTGAGACAGGAACTATTGAAGATATAAAAGATAATTTAATCATTTACAAAAGAGGTAAAAATAAATTCGAGACGCTTAAAAAATATGCTTTTGTTATAGGAAAAGAAAAGCCAGCCATTAAGATACCAGAATAAGATGAATTCCATGAGAAAAATAAGGATAGAGAAGATTACCCTAAATATAGGTACTGGAAAAGACCAGAATAAACTAAAGAAAGGCATTAAATTGCTTAAAACTATAACAGGAATAAAGCCTATCCAGACAACTGCAAAAAAAAGGATACCTGGTTGGGGTATAAGACCTGGACTCCCTATAGGATGCAAACTGACTCTTAGAAAGAAAAAAGCCGAAGAGATACTCCCTAAACTGCTTGAAGCCAGAGACAATATTCTATCTCCAAAACAGTTTAACTCATCTGGCAATCTTGCATTTGGTGTTCCTGAATATATAAATATTCCTGGAATAAAATATGATCCTGATATTGGAATAATAGGATTAGAAGTATGTGTTACACTAGAAAGGCCGGGATTTAGGATTAAAAGAAGGAAGATAAAGACAAAAAAAATACCAAAAAAACATAATATAACAAAAGATGAAGCAATGGATTTTATGTCTAAAGAATTTAATATAAAGATAGGTGAAAAAGAATGAGTTCAAGCAGCCACAAAAAAGTATTCAAACAATTGAAATCAAAACCTGCAAAATTAAAGAAATTTATCAAACATAATGCTCCTAAAGAAAGAAGTTGCGGCAAAGCATTAAAGACCTGCAGCAAATGCGGAAGAATAGGCGGCCACATAAATAAATATGGTCTAAATCTTTGCAGACAATGCTTTAAAGAAATAGCAACCAAAATAGGATTCAAAAAATATAGTTAAGGTGAGAAAATGTTAAACAACCCGCTTGCAAATGCTTTATCAAAAATAATGAATGCCGAGAGATTAGGTAAAAGCTCTTGTATAGTTAAGCCAGTCTCCAAGGTTATAATTCAGACATTAAATATTATGCAGGAAAATAAATTTATCGGAGAATTTAAGGAAACTGAAAAAAGAAAAGGTAGAGCCGTCAAAATAGAGCTATTAGGTAAGATTAACAAATGTGGAGTAATAAGACCTCCTTATTCATCAAAAAAAGATGGGTTTGAAAGATTTGAGCAAAAATATTTACCTGCAAAAGGTTTTGGTATCCTCATAGTATCAACCCCTTATGGGATTATGACCCAAGAAAATGCTATAGGAAAAGAAAGTGGGGGAGTTTTGCTGGCATATTGTTATTAAAAAGATAAGAAATAGATATAGAAATTAGATAAAAATGAAACAAGACATCAAAGAAAAGATAAAAATTCCGGAAAAGACAGAGATTCAGATAGATAAAGGTATGATAAAAGCCAAAGGACCCGAAGGAGAAGTTTCAAAAAAACTCATCAATCCAAAAGTAAAGATTGAAATTGAGGACAAACACATCATATTTTCAGCAAAAAAAGGAACTAAAAGAGAAAAAAAGATAATTGAAACATTCAAATCCCACATAAGAAACGTAATCCAAGGCGTGTCTGAAAATCACACATATAGGCTGAAGATATGCTCTACTCATTTTCCTATGACTGCATCAATCAAAGATAATGAATTTGTCCTGCAGAATTTCTTGGGTGAAAAAGTGCCTAGAAAATTAAAGATCAAAGAAAATGTTGATGTAAAGATAGAAAGCGAGGAGATAATTGTTGAAAGCCCTGACAAAGAGCTTGCTGGACAGACTGCAGCATCAATAGAAGGACTCTGTAGGATAAGCGGAAGGGATAGAAGAGTTTTCCAGGATGGAATATATATAATATCAAAATCAGAAAAAAAGATAGAAAATGAATAAAGACAAACTTTTAAGATTAAGGAAGAAAATAAAATCAAGGAAACCCGAGTTTGTTAGCCAGGATTCCCATAAAAGAAAAAGGATAAGAAAAAGATGGAACAAGCCCAGAGGATGGCAGTCAAAGATAAGACTTGGCAAAAAAGGGTATAGAAAGATGGTAACTCCTGGATACGGCTCTCCAAAAAAAGTATATGGTCTTAAGAAAGGATTAAAGCCCATAATGATATCTTCTGAAATTGAATTAGAAAAATTAAAAGCCCAGATAGATAAAAAAGGGCAGGGAATTATCATTGCAGGTTCTATAGGAAGTAAAAAAAGAATTAGCATAATAAAAAAAGCCAAGCAGGAAGGCATCAATATCATAAATATTAACAATCCAGAAAAATATCTTAAGAAAATAGATGAAATAAAAAAGAAGAAAAAACAAGATAAAGAGCAAAAATTAAAAGAGAAAAAAGAAAAAAAGAAAGCAAAAGAAAAGAAAGAGAAAAAAGAGTCAAAACTTGAAAAGCTTTCTGAAGAAGAAAAACAAAGGCTCAAGAAAAAAGAAAAAGACAAAATATTGACAAAAAAGGAAAACTAAAATGAAATTCAATCTCCAAAAAAGGCTTGCTGCAGACATATTGAGATGTTCGGAAAGCAGGGTTGTATTTAATCAGGACAGGCTTGAAAATATCAAAGAAGCCATCACTAAATTAGATATAAAATCCCTAATCAATGAACATGCAATAAAAGAAAAACAAAAAAAAGGCAATTCAAGGTTCCGGGCAAGAAAGATAAAGATCCAAAAAAGAAAAGGAAAGAGAAAAGGGCCTGGTTCAAAAAAAGGCAAAAAAACATCAAGACTTTCCAAGAAAAAAGCTTGGATGAACAAGATAAGAAAACAAAGAGCTTTCCTTAAACAATTAAGAGACAAAGATATAATCACTAAACAAAATTATCATACCCTCTATCAAAAAGCCAAAGGGGGCTTTTTCAGAAGCAAGCGCCATATTAAATTATATCTGGAAGAACATAAGCTCGCAAAAAAACCAGAGGAAAAATAAAAATTAAAACGAAATGATAAATTCAAAAAGGTACAATGTTCCATTAAGAAGGAAAAGAGAAGGAAAGACTAATTATAAAAAAAGGCTAAAAATATTAAAATCAGGAAAGCCTAGGTTAGTCATAAGGATATTTTTGAATAGCGTCACTGCCCAGATAATCAAATATCAAACTAAAGGAGATAAGGTTATTGCAGCTGCATCATCTCGCGAACTTGAAAAAAAAGGTTGGAAATATAATAAAAGCAATTTACCTGCGGCTTATCTGACCGGTATTTTGGTCGGTAAAAAAGCGGTTGATGCTAGAATAAAAGATGCTATTCTTGACACGGGATTAAATCACCCCACTAAAGGTTCACGGATATTTGCCTGTTTAAAAGGTGCTTTGGATGCTGGACTTGAAGTGCCCCATAAAAAAGAAATATTTCCTTCAGAAGAAAGGATAAAGGGAGAGCATATAGCTAAATTTAATAAAAACTCTTCAGAAATCACTAAAACATTTGAAGAAGTCAAAAACAACATCAAGGTGAAATAATAATGCCAAAAGTAAAAAAGAAATTTCCAGAAAAAGAAAAAGAAGGGCAGGAAACAGTTCCTGAAAAAAATAAAAAAAGAAAGAAAAAGCGTGATAGATCCAAAAAAGGGTTTAGTAGGGAATTTGATAAAGATGCCTGGAAACCTAAAACAAATTTAGGCAAAAAAGTAAAGTCAGGTGAGGTAGATGATGTTGAATATATATTAGATAATGGATTAAACATACTTGAAGCAGAGATAATCGATACACTTGTCCCTAATACAGAAGTTGAACTTTTGCTTGTAGGACAATCAAAAGGTAAATTTGGTGGAGGAAGCAGAAGAATATTTAGACAGACCCAGAAAAAAACCAGAGAAGGTAATAAGCCTAAGTTCGCAACTATTGCTGCAATTGGGAATAAAAATGGCTATATTGGATTGGGTTATGGAAAAAGCAAGGAAACAGTCCCTGCAAGAGAAAAATCCATCAGAAATGCAAAATTAAATTTGTTCAAGATTAGAAGGGGCTGCGGAAGCTGGCAGTGCGGGTGTAAAGAACCCCACACAATACCTTACAAAGTAGAGGGAAAATGTGGTTCGGTCATATTAAAATTATTCCCTGCTCCAAAAGGAACTGGACTGAAAATAGAGAACGAATGCGGAAAAATTCTGGAATTGGCAGGAATAAAAGATGTGTGGTCAAAAACACTTGGTAAAGCAGGCACTAAATATAATCTTATCTATGCCTGTATCAAAGCTCTTAAAAGATTGATGACTGTAAGAACAAAAGCAAATGATGCTTCTGTTCTTGGGCTTGTAGAAGGGAAAATAAAGGCTGAAAAAGAACCTTCTGCAAATGATTTTAAAGAAATAATTCCTGAAGATAAAGAATCTAAAATAAAAGAAGCAAAAAAACAGCCTGAAGAAAAGAATAGCAAAATAGAAAAAGAAAAAACTAAAGATAAAAAAGAATAAAAATGGAAAAAGAAAAACAAAAAAAAGCAGAGAAAAAAATTCCAAAAAAGAAAAAAGATTGTAAAAAGATAGCTATAGTTAGAGTCAGAGGTTCTGTCAAGGTAAAAAGAGAGACAAAAGATACATTACATATGCTCAATCTTTACAAACAAAATAATTGTGTTATCTTAGATGCAAGTCCAAGCAGCATTGGAATGCTTAAAAAAGTGCAGGGTTTTGTTACATGGGGAGAAATAGATGATCAAACCCTTAAATTGCTAAAAGAAAAAAGAGGGAAAAAAGATTCAAAAATCTTTAGGCTGCATCCTCCTAGAAAAGGCTTTAAAAGAAAAGGGATAAAGCTTCCTTTTAACAAAGGGGGCGCACTTGGATATAGGGAAGAAAAGATAAATGAATTAATCAAAAAGATGATTTAAATGGTAGTAAACAAAAGAAAAAGCAAGTCAAGAAGACGTGGAAGTACAACTCATGGCTGTGGCTCTATGAAAAAAAGAAGAGGAGCTGGCAACCGTGGAGGCAGAGGCATGGCTGGAACAGGAAAAAAAGGAGACGCTAAAAAACCTTCTATATGGAAAAATCCTAAATATTTTGGAAAACACGGCTTCAAGAAAAAAGGGGTTTCTAGACCGACAAAAGCTATCAATCTTGATTATTTTGAAGAAAAATTTGATAAGTTGTTAGCAAAAAAACTAATAAAAAAAGAAGATGATATTTATATTATCGATGTTAAAAATCTTGGATTCAACAAGGTTTTAAGCAGCGGAAAGTTGACTAAAAAATATAGAATCATCTCTCCATCTTTCTCCAAAAAAGCAGTTAAAAAAATAGAGTCAGCTGGAGGAGAAGCAGTAGAATCAGAAAAACCCAAGCCAAAAAAAGAAATTGAAGAAAAGAAAAAAGAAGAAAAACAGTCTATTAAAAAAACATCTCCTGCAGGGGAAACTGAAAAATGAGTTTATGGGATTCTATCTTAGATAATCTGCCTGAAGTTAAGGGACCTGAACAAAAAAGGCTTTCTTTTAAAGAAAAATTAAAATGGACCTTGATTACTTTAGTGATATTTTTCATTCTTGGATTAATTCCCTTGTTTGGGCTTGGAGCAAATGCGCTGCAGCAGTTTGAATATTTATCTTTGATTCTTGGAGCTAAATTTGGTTCTATCATTTCGCTTGGTATTGGTCCTATCGTTACTGCTTCCATTGTTTTGCAGCTTCTTAATGGTTCAGGCCTGGTTAAGTTTGATTTAAACTCTCCAGAAGGGAAAAAAAGATTTCAGGGAACCCAAAAATTATTAGCAATATTTTTTATCATATTTGAAGCAGCTATCTATGTATTCATGGGTGGGCTTGCTCCTGCCCAGGAATTTATTGGAACAGGACTTTATTTCCAGCTACAGTCATTATTAGTATTTCAGTTGTTCCTTGGAGGTATGCTGATATTGTTCATGGATGAGATTATTTCAAAATGGGGCTTTGGTTCAGGAATAAGCTTGTTTATTGCTGCAGGTGTATCTGAACAGATATTCATAAGAGCTCTTTCACCGCTTGCCTCTCCTACCAATCCAAATATTGCTACAGGAGCTATTCCTGCACTTTTTCAGTCTTTGTCTGCAGGAGACCCTGTAACTGCAGCATTAATGATTGCAGCTGTAATCTCAACAATACTTGTCTTCTGTATCGCTGTTTACGGACAAGCTATGAAAGTAGAGATTCCCTTGTCTTTTGGAAGGGTTCGTGGCCATGGAATAAGATGGCCTTTAAGTTTTATCTACACATCTAACATCCCAGTTATATTGATTGCAGCATTAATGGCCAATATACAATTATGGGCAAGACTGCTCCAAAATTGGGGCCACCCTATTTTAGGAACATTTGTAGGGAACAGTCCAGCATCTGGATTAGTAGCCTGGCTGGCTTCTCCGAATATAGTTGGAAAACTGATAAAAGGTAGCCTTACGTTTGCAGATGTTTCTCATGGTTTGGTTTATATGCTTATTATGGTGGGTGGAGCAGTTATGTTTTCAATATTTTGGATGCAAACTTCAGGAATGGATGCCAAATCACAGGCCCAAAAGATAATGTCATCCGGTTTGCAGATACCTGGATTCAGACGTGACCAAAGGGTTTTAGAAAGATTATTAAACAGATACATCTGGCCACTAACAGTTATGGGTGCCATAACTGTGGGATTCATTGCTGCAATAGCAGACTTATCAGGAGCATTAAGCAGAGGAACAGGAATATTACTTGCTGTCATGATTATTTATAGGCTGTATGAAGAAATCGCTAAACAGCACATGTATGACATGCATCCTATGATGCGTAAATTTATGGAATAAAATAAAAAAACATAAGCTTATTAAAGGCTTAAAAAATAATAACAATATACAAAATGTTTGAAACAATACTTAATCCGGTGTTTTCACCATTGTTAAAACTGCCTGCTTTATGGGCAATATTGATAATTTCATTACTTGTTGCTCTTTTGATTACCTTGATATACAAATGGATGACCGATCAACATCTGATGAAAAAACTAAAAGAAGATATAAAGAACTTTCAGAAACAGATGAAGGAACTTAAAGACAAGCCTCAAGAAATCATGAAAGTTCAGAAAAGAGCGATGCAAACAAATATGAAGTATATGATGCATTCTTTAAAACCTACATTAATAACCTTTATCCCCATTATAATCATATTCAGTTGGTTAAATGCAAATCTTGCATATGAATCTATAAACCCTGGCCAGGAATTTACAACCTCTGCTTTGTTTGACAAAGAAGCTACTGGGGATATAAAATTGATTGCACCCGAAGGGATTAAAATAATTGATAATGCAACAAAATCAATAACAAATAAACAGATTAACTGGACATTAAAAGGAACTACAGGAAATTATATCCTAGAATATGAATACAACAATAAAAGCTATCAAAAAGAAATATTGATAACTGAACAAAGAGATTATGAAGAACCCGTTAAAGTTATAAATAAAGGCAGATTGAATCAATTAATAGTTAATAATAAAAAAGTTACCCCTCTTTCATTCACAGGAATTCCATGGGTTAAAAACTGGGGCTGGCTTGGAACATATATCATATTTTCCATTATATTCAGCATGAGTTTAAGAAAAATTTTAAAAATACATTAAAATAACTGAAAAAAATGCCGGGAACAAAAAGAAAAACAAAGGTCAAAATTCAAAAAGAAGGGCGTTACGCTAGATTTAAATCCAGAAGCAAAAAACTAAAATATGTTAAAACTCCTGGAGGAAGAACTAAAATTCATTATAAGAAGAAAAAACCTTCAAAAGCAAAATGTGCTGAGTGTGGAAAGCAATTGGCAGGAACATTAAGAAAACATCCTTCAAAAATGAAAAATATATCTAAAAACTCAAAAAGACCTGAAAGACCTTATGGGGGTTATCTGTGTTCAGATTGTATGAGAAAAAAGATTGTAAAAAGTGCTAGGACTAAATGATAATAGTTTCAATATTAAAACCAGTGATAGAGTTAATTAAAATAATAACAAAGTGATAAAAAATGATTAAAGTTGGAAGATTATGCATTAAAATTGCAGGAAGAGACGCAGGAAAGAAATGCGTTGTTGTAGATATTATAGATGATGATATTGTTTTGATAGACGGAGAGACAAGAAGAAGAAACTGTAACATCAAACATCTTGAACCATTAAAAGAAACAGTCAAGGTCAAGAAAGGAGCATCTCATCAGGAAGTTACTAAAACCTTGAAAAAAATAGACATAGAAGCAAGATCTACAAAACCTAAAGAATCTGCAGAACGTCCAAAAAAACAGAGAAATAAAAAATCAAAGTCTGGATCTGAAGAATCTAAGCCTAAAAAATCATCAAAGAAAAAAGAAGCAAAATCATCAAAAAAAGAAACCATGAAGAGATAATTCTTGATTTAATTTTTTAATTTTACTGCCTTTTTACCTTATATTTTTATCTAATATATCTAAAAAATCCTTTTGCATAAGAATTACGTCTTGCCCTATCATGTTCATCAGATCTTTTTCTAATATAATCCAAAGTTTTATTTGTAAATTCATTCCAGTCTGTTTCTTTAGTTATTTCTATAAATTCTTCTCTATTGATTTCCTTCCCATCCCTAATTTTTTCTAGTATATCTTCAATTGCCATATAAATAAAAAATATTGATAGAATAAAAAGTTTATTATATCGCTTCAAACACTTCAAACTTTTTTGGTGAATTTTCAGTTTTATTTCAAAACTGAGAATAATTCTGTAAGATTCAGCTCAAATCCAGAAACAGGTACAGTTATATCAAAATTAGAAAGAACTTTTGGATTAAGCTCTCCAATATAAGCAACTTTCTTTCCATTTACAACTACTCTTCCAACTCTTCCTTTGATAAAACTTTTATGTTCAACATCCACAATCTCACAATCAATATCAAAGCTTCTTAATATAAAATCTATTGCCTGCCTAGCTTCAGTATAATCAGCGCCCTCATGTGCAGAAACAGCAGCGATCCTGTGGTAATCTACAGCTTTGTCATCTTTTTTGACTGTGACCAGTCCTTCTTCAAATATTTTCTGAGGATATTCCACACTTTTGTTCTTTCCTAAAACATCCATAAGTACAGGCATCATCCAGTTACGAAGTACAGAATATCTTTCAGACATATACTCCTTTAATTCTATCAAAGAAAATTCCTTGACATTCATCTTCTCAAATAAAACCTCTTTGTTTGAAAGCATCGCTGACATCACTTCCTGGTATCCCAGCCCAACCATTAACTCTCTGACTTTGTCAACGAAATTAACAACCGGAAAAGTTTTTCCCACAGTATAACTCTTCATATATTCCATATCTATATTGCTGTACCCGTACGCAATTGCGATATCTTCGATAACATCAACAGGGTGCATTACATCTCTTCTGTAATTTGGAATTCTTACAGCCCCTTTGTTATATCCATACTGCATTTTTTCCAATAATTTTTTTATCTTATCTTCCTTTAATTTCAAACCCAATATCTCATTTACCTGGCTCAAAGAAATCTTCACTTTCTCATCAAAAAGGAAAGGTGTTGTGATCTTGTCATTTTTCTTGTCAGGATATTCTACTGTAACTGATTCTATCTTAAATCCCCTCTCAAAAAAAGCCTGTGCAAATATATTTGCCGCCAATAGTACAGAATCCAGATCTTCTCCAGTCGCTTCAAAAAACAAATCTTCATCTCCAATATTTATCTTGCCTGAATAATTTGAATTTATAATTGGTGGAAAGCTTAATACTGTATCATCATTGTCCAAAAGAATAGGATATTTGGGCATCCCTTCTAAGATCCATGCATATTCTTTTCCAGTTGGATGGTCTTCCAAAATCTCTTGCTGGGTCATCTCTTTCTTGTATTCCAAAGGTACAAACTTGATTGACTCTGACTTGGTTGCTTTATAATGTATTGGAAATTTTATTTTTTTGTAATTATAAACACCAATAGCGACCTTCTTCCTTCTTCTCCCATAGCTGTCGCAAAATTTCTCCTGTAAATCGATAACCTGTTTGATAAACTTGTCATCAACCTTCTTTCCTTTTGCGACAAATGCAGCAACATACGGCCTTATATTTTTGACAGACTTGTCTACGATCAATCTATGCTCAGATTTCTTGAACACATCCAGTTTTGGTATTCCTTTCTGCTTTCCTATCAACCCCTTGATTAGCCTTGCTACACCTTCAACACTCCATAGATAAGGAAGATTAGTATCTCCAAAACTGACAGTAATTTCGTCATTTTCTTCATCATATCCTTCCAACTCTCCTTTTCCATATTCCAATAATTCAGCTAATTCTTTTATTGGAATCTTTTTCCCTACTAAATTGCACAAATCTTTATTTTGAAATGAAATGGTTGGCATTTTATTAAATATTCACCTTTGTCTTTCTTAACACGTCAAGATTATGGCTGAACAGGTCCCTTATATCTTTTAACCCAAGTTTAAACATCGCAATCCTGTCTATCCCCAAACCCCAAGCAATAACTGGAACATTTATTCCAAGAGGTCTTGTTACTTCGGGTCTGAATATACCTGCTCCTCCCAGCTCTATCCATCCTAATTCAGGGTGCTTTGCAAATAATTCTACTGAAGGCTCAGTAAACGGAAAATATCCTGGAACTAACTTTATTTTTTCAGTATCTGCAAATTTTCTTGCAAACATCTGCAAAAGCCCAAATAAATGTTTGATATTGAGCCCTTCCTCTACCACAATTCCCTCAACCTGGTTAAAATCAGGTAAATGGGTAGCATCGATAACATCATATCTAAAGCATCTTGTAATCGCAAAATATTTCGCTGGAATCTTAAGATCATCAGAAGCAAGCATTCTTGCAGAACATGCTGTTCCTTGTGTCCTCAATAAGTTCCTTTTTGTCCTTAAGGTATCAAACTTATAACCCCATCCCTTGCTTCCGGTACCAAATCCATTTTCATGAGCATTTTTCACATTATTTAGAAATTTCTTATCAATATCAGCAAATTCAGGCTCTTTCACATAATAAGCTTCATGGATGTCTCTTGCGGAATGAAATTGGGGCATATACAATGCATCCATATCCCAAAAATCATTCTCAACTATGGGCCCGTCCATCTCTATAAATCCTAAAGAGATAAACTTGTTTCTTACCTCATCCAAAAACTTTCTATAATGTTGCTTTTTCCCTCCAAACCTGACAGGAACATTTATGCTTACATCATAACCTCTGAATTTTTTGTTTTTCCAACTCTCCTTCTTCAGCATTTCAGTAGTTAATTTATCCTCTACTTTTCCCTTGATTCCTTTTTTGATTACTTTTTTTCCTAAGTCAGTTAATTTAATTTTTTTTGATTTCTTGATATTCACTTCAACAATATTTTTTCTTTTCTTTAGTTCTTCAAATATCTTCCTTTCCTCATCAGAAAGTTTTTTTACCTCAATTGGAAAATCATTTTTCAAAAAATCTCCTGTTTTTTTCAAGTTCTCTAAAAAAAATTTTACTGCGGGTGTTGACTTGAATTTTAATTTATTTTTTTCCTTGCTTATAATAATTGCAGAATTCTTTTTTAATATTCCAATACAAGCCCCATATTCCTGCTTGTTTAATTTATTTTTAATCTCATCTTCATTTTTTGCTTTGTCTTTTATAATATCCAAAAATCTTTTCTCGGGCATTCCTTTTTCCAAATATTCTTTCCCGTTTTTTCCTAGTTCAACTACTTTTTTAAGTTTCTCTTTTATTTTTAAAACGTCTTTATTGCTCAGCCATTGTAATGCCCTCATAATTTCTACTTCTTTTAATTCTGTTTTTCTAGAAATACTTTCAATATCTCCTGCTTTATCTAAAACAGGCAAAACCTTTCTTTCCAATGGATGCAATTTATTGATAGTTTTATTTATATCCATTATATTTCCAAAAATATTATTGGTTTAAAAATCTTATGTTAAAAAAGAAAAGAAAAAAAGAATTTTATGGTTTTTTCATACCTTTCCAGGCATTGTCAAACAATCCTGATAATGCATTTGCAAAAAAAGGAGATTTAACCCAAATTCCTGTATCATTTGTAGGATGAACTTTCTTGTCATCCATCAGCATAAAAATAACATCTTTATTATCAACTACACAGAATCTAGCATTAGGATCTTTGTTTTTTAGGTGTCTGACCTCTACTAGATTGGCAACATCATTTAAAGAATTTTTATTTTCTTTAGTAATCGGTGCAGCTATTTTGATATTGACGCCTTTCTTGTTTAACTTTTCAAAAACAGGTTTCAACCCTTCGATCTTTCTCATCAAACCCTTATCTGTGGTCATTATTGTTACTGCATCCTTTGCATTTCTGATTGTAAGTTCAAGATGATTGTATAAATTATGTCTTCCCTTTAAACTGCCGCTTAAATCAGTTGGATCTATTAATTCTATGCCTTGTGTATGCAGCGTGTTTAATTCATTAAGCAGTTCTGTGTCTTTTAAATCTTCAAGCTTCTTTACTTTCTTGTCAGCTTCCTGCCTCATATTCTTTTTAACTCTTTCAATGACTTCGGAAGGAGGCACCGCAATATATTTTATTGGCTTACCTAATTTCATTACTACAAAGCCTTTCTTCTCCAGACTTTCCAGAACATCATAACTTCTGCTTCTTGGAACATTAGCAATGTCAGAAAGTTCCCCTGCTGTAGAAACTCCTCGAGAAAGTAGTGCAGTCCATATCTTAACTTCGTATAAGTTTAAAGCAAAGAACCTCCTTAGTTTGCTTAAAAATTCGTCTTTTACAATCATTTATAACCCCCCTCTTTTTTGGTATTTTACTATTGCTTGTATACAACAATCATTCACCGCTATAAATATGTTATCTTTTTTCACTTCGCTACAGATATGTTTAATCTCTCAAGAGTCATAAAAATAGAACTAATATATAAATATTTAGGTTGTCTTGTTTGGCAAAAATTATAACAAAGTTTAAATAATTTAAAAATCTTGAAACCAATATAATGAAAAAGCTGAATTTCAAAAAGACAAAAAAAATTCTGGATAAATATAAAATCACTTATCCAAAATCTAAAATTACTGGTTCCAAAAAAGATGCAGTTAAGCTCGCAAAGAAGATAGGTTTTCCGGTTGTTCTAAAAATCTCTTCTCCTTCTGTAATTCACAAGACTGAAATTCATGGGGTTGAAAAATATTTACAGGACCAGAAACAAGTTAAATCTGCCTATGAAAAACTGTCAAAAATAATAACTAAAAAAAACATCAAGGATGCTAAAATCCTTCTCCAAAAGATGGTCCCTGGAACAGAGATAATCATTGGGATGAAAAGAGACCCCCAGTTTGATGTTGTTTTGATTTTCGGATTAGGGGGTGTTTTTGTTGAAGTATTAAAAGACGTTTCATTTAGGGTGGCTCCGATAGATAAAAAACAGGCAAAAGAGATGATCCAAGAGATAAAAGGGTATAAGATATTAAAAGGAGCCAGAGGAAAAAAGCCTGTAAAGATTTCTGCACTTGTAAACCTGCTGACCAAAGTCTCAAAGCTTGCTCTGGAAAATAATAATATCCAGGAGATTGATTTTAATCCTGTCATCGCAGATGAAAAATCTGCACTGGTTGTGGATATGAGGATCTTGGAAAATGAAAGATAAACTTGAAAAATTATTCAAACCAAAAAGTATCGCTGTGATCGGAGCTTCTCGTGATCAAGATTCAGTAGGGTATGGAATCTTAAAAAACATAGTAAATGGCTGTGTTTTTGAAAATGAATATTGCAAACCTTTCAAGGGAAGAGTCTATGCAGTAAACCCAAATGCAGACAAAATCCTAAACATCCAATCTTTTCCAAAGATAACAGACATAAAAGAGGATATTGATTTGGCAGTGATTGCTGTTCCTGCAAAAATAGTGCCTTCAGTAATGAAAGATTGTGTAAAGAAAAAAGTAAATGCGGTTATTGTGATTTCAGCAGGCTTTGCAGAACTCGGAGAAAAAGGGAAAAAACTTCAACAAGAGATAAAAGAGATAGCTCAAAAATCAGGCATTCCTCTTGTTGGCCCAAACTGCCTTGGAATAATCCGTCCTTCTGCAAATCTTAATGCCAGCTTTGCACCCGCCATGCCGCCTGAAGGAAATATTGCATTTGTTTCCCAGTCAGGGGCTATTGCTGACAGCATAATTGACTGGGCCATTGAAAACAACTACAAATTTTCCAACATAATATCTTACGGAAACAGTGCAGACCTTGATATTCATGATTTTATTGAATACCTGTCTAAAGATGAAAAAACTGATGCCATTGCTGTTTACTTGGAAGGCCTGAAAAACGGAAAAAAATTCATGGAGATTGCCTCCAAAGCGTCAAAGAAAAAACCGATAATTGTATTAAAATCAGGAAGAACAGAAAAAGGGTCAAAAGCAATGGCCTCACATACAGGCTCTCTTGCTGGATCCTATGATATATACAAAGCTGCATTCAAGCAAAGCAATGTAATAATTGCAGATACGATAGAAGAGCTTTTTGATCTTGCCAAAGCTCTGGCTAATCAGCCCCCTTGTAAAGAAAATGCAGTTGCGATTGTAACTAACGGGGGAGGATGCGGTGTCCTTGCAGCAGACCACTGCTCTGAATTAGGGGTAAATATAGTTGAGTTAAAAAAATCAACAATTGAAAAACTGGATAAGACCGGAAAGATGCATCCTGCTTATTCCAGAGCAAATCCTTTGGATATTGTGGGAGATGCTCTTCCAGAAAGATACAGGGTTGCTATCGAAATTTTGTTAAAAGAAAAATATATCTTTGGTTTGATTGTGATCCAGACTCTTCAGACAATGACTAATCCTGATGCTGATGCAAACATAATAATAGAGCTATCAAAAAAATATCATCAAAAACCCATTATATGTGTCTATATGGGAGGAAGATTCAGCAAACGCTCCAGAAACATTCTCGAAGCAAATCAGATTCCAAATTACCATGACATTAAAAAAGCAGCATTAGCTATGGATGCTTTGATAAAACGCGGGCGTCAAAAAAGATAGAATAATAATAATAATAATAATAATAATAATAATAATAATAATAATAATAATAATAATTCTCAAGAATCAATAATTCAGCTTATATCTCAATATTGCTCCAATTCCTCCCAAACCTTCCAATTTCTTTCCTCCTTCAAACTCGCTGCTGATGATATGAACTTCTCCTTTTGTTTTGTCTGTGAATTTCATCACTTCATCAACTTTTTTGTATTTTCCCTCTTCTCTTTTTTTGTCTATAAATTTGTCAGTTATCAATAAAACTTTTACTGCTCCTGCAGCTGCTGCCTTCTCTACTTCCTTAAATCCATATGAACCTAACTCTTGTTTTGATATCTCTGTCAGCAGCTCTTCCACTAACTTCAGTTCCTTTGAAACCCTGTCTTTCTTCAATACTTCCCTTGTCTCAGGCCTTTTCAAAACCTCATTAACTGCGTTTTCTCCAACGCTGCTGCACGTGGCTGTTATAATCTTTTTCTTTAATTTGTCATCTTCAATTCTGTTGATTAATTCTTCTTTCCAAAAAGCAGGACTTGCAACAATGATATGGTCTGTTTTGTATCTTTCTGAATATTCCTTCAGCATTTTTATAATATCTTCATAAAAACTTCCTCTCGCTACTGCTTTTTCTTCCTTTTTCTGAACCTCTCCTTCTAAAAATGTTAAGATATCATATCCTTTTCTTTTTGAAAGTGCAAAGATTGCCTCTTCCCTATTCAAGATACATATTAATATTGAAGGCTGTTTAAAAGATGCAGCCTCTTTTAATTTATCTAACTGAAATTTAAGCCATTTCTCTTTTTTTATTTCTGCTATCTTTCCTTCCTTAAAATTAAATGTATGATGGCTTCCTTTTGGAACTTCCTCAGGACCTTCCTTAACAACACCTGAAATCCTTAATATATCGTCTTTAAACTCTATTTTCTCCACTTCAATTGAAATAAAAATATTCTTTTTTGTGGTCTCTGTCCTTCTCTGCTCTTTTTCTCCTATCTTTATCTTTCTGACAGTTTTTCCGCTGATAATGTCTCCTGCTTCAATTATATGGCTTAAATACCACAAATCATCAAGACTATCTATTTTAACTTTTATTTCATTTTTTCTTAGATTTTTTCTAATTATCTTCATTATATACAAAATTTAGAAAAACATTTATATATACTTTATCATTTTAGTATAACAATCGATATTATAAAAAAATCCTTTTTAAGAGGTGTAAACTATGTTTTCAAAATTAAAGAAAAAAGCACAAGGTAATGCTTCAGCTGCTGCTGTCTTGATAGCGCTAATTGGTTTGTTTATCATATTATATATACTATTAATTCCTCCTGAAGAAAGAGAAAAAATCTTAGGAGAAGATGAACTGGAAAAAACCAAAGAAGCAGGAGAAAAAATGAATATTCTTCTTTCCGAATCTCCTGGAAGGCTCTTCCCTGCTGAAAAAAGAGAATTTGAACAGTCATTTCCAGCTGTAAGCATATATGTCGGAGAAGAAGGCATGGAATTAAAAAAACTGGATTCTTTATATGCTGGAAGATCATTGTTCAGCAGCAACAAAAACAATATCAGTTTTGAAGTTGTAAATATTGGTAACATAGAGAATGCCCTGCTAAACTTTTATATAAAAGAAGGCCAGGGAAGGCTTATGATAAGATTAAATGGAAAAGAAATCTTTAATAAAGAACAAAAAAAAGGAAATATAGACCCCATTAATCTTAATGAATATCTTGTACAAGGAGAAAATTTGATTGAATTTGAAGTTTCCTCTCCCGGTGCAGCATTCTGGAGAACAAATGGGTATTCTCTGGAAGGTATCTTGGTGACTGCAGATATACTCAGGAAAGAAACCCAGGAAAGTTCTTTGGCTTTTGTAGCCAGTGAAGAGGAGATAAACAACATGAAAAAGGTAAAATTAAGGTTCACTCCTGACTGCACTCAAAGCACAGCAGGAACACTTACTGTAGAGATTAATAATTACAAACTTTACTCTGCAGTTGCAGACTGTAATGTGCCTATAAAACCTTTAGAGTTCATTCCTGAAAGATTGATTGCAGGAGAAAATACACTAAAGTTTATTACAAATAAGGGAAGATACCTTATTGACAATATAATGTTAAACTCAGAATTAAAAGAAGCTGTTGCTCCTGTTTATTACTTTGAGATTGAAAAAGAAGATTTTGAAGATATTGAAGAGAACAGAACAGAAGCAGTGTTGTACATAGAGTTTGTCGATGATATAAGTGAAAAAATTGCAGACATCACTGTTAACAACCGCCTTATGAGGCTTGACCAGACTGAAGTAGAGTTCAACCAAACTATAAGCAAATGGGTTGACCAGGGCAACAATGCCTTAAAGATAGAGCCTGAAGAAGTGCTTGACATAGTTGAATTAAAGGTTTCACTGGAAACTTAGATTAAACTTAAATAAAAAAGAGGTGAATAAAGAAGAGTTCTTTTGATTAAATTAAAATGGCTGAAGATGGTGTTTTTGGTTCTGCTGAAAAAGGATGGGATGTTTATATAGATGGCAAGCTTAAAGGATGGCATAGGACTAAATCATCTGCAGAAGCGGCATATCAGGAAGAAAAAGAAAAAGAGGCAAAAACAGACGCATCAGAAAAAAGTGATGAGACTGCGCCCCAAAAAGATGAAAAAACGGATTCTCCTTATTCGGGGTCTGGATTAAAAAAAGGAGCAAAAGCAACTGGAAAAGGTACGTTGAAAGGATTAAAGGCAGTAGGTACAGGAGCAATGGCAGCAGGCGGTGCTGCTCTAGGTGCATTAAAAAAAGGAAAAACAAGTAAAAAAAGAAGTCCAACAGGCGGTGCTGCTCTAGGTGCATTAAAAAAAGGAAAAACAAGTAAAAAAAGAAGTCCAACAGGCGGAGCTGGAATATGGTTTATTCTGGCTATAGTTTTATACCTTTTAGATCTGTTTATTACAAAATTTAATGGAATAGACATGGGAGTATTTTTTTCAAGATTTATACAGCTTAGCCCTGAAAATATGGCAAGGCTGTTTTTAAATGGGGTTGTACTGGTACTGGCAATATCATACCTTTTATTAAAAAAACCCAGCAAAAGAGAATTTTTATCTTTTTTCCTTCTGTTGGAAGTAGGAAGTCTGATCATAACATTGGGAGGAATTGATCCGGGAAGTATAATTCACATTCTGTTTGCTATATCTTTTTATATTTTTTACTTGTATCCTGTTTCAGGAGACAAGACAACAGCAAACTTTGTACTGTCTATTCTTTTGTTTATAGATTTCTTTGGATTTGGAATCCTGGCAAATTATGTAAATAATCCAATTATCTCCAACAGATTGATAATCCCTATTTGGATATATGCAATAATATTTACTACAAAAGACAAACCAACCTGGATGAATGTTATAACTTTCTTTATAATCATAATAAATGTCTTTGCATTCTGGAACGGAGCAGTACAGCTCGGAAGGATTGAAGCAGGTCTTGAACCTGAACAGTTAGAAGAAGCCAAGGGTTTTATTTCAGGATCCTTAAAAAACATTGGGGATACATGGGGTTCATTGATGGATCCTGTTTATTGTTCTCGCCAGGAAAACTACGATGAATGTTTAAATAAAAGAAGTGCAGAAAGAATCTGCTCAGAATATGAGGCAGGAACAGAAGAGCGTGAAGAATGTATAAATAAAGTACTTGGAAAAGGGGTGGAAGTAGAGATAAAAGAAGAGTATACTGCTACAGATATTAGATTTGAAGAACTTACAGATGCCGCATGGTATAAAAATATACCATCGAACAGCAGAGAAGAGATACCTATGAATGTTATCCTGAATGCCCCTATAGATAATCCTATAAATGTTAAACTATCTTGTTTATTTAAAACTGCAGATGAAAATGAGATTCCTGGAATAATAAATCCTTCCAGGGCAAGGGAAATGATTGTAAAAGGAAATGACAAGGACCTGGTATATTGTTCCCCTGACCTTCATTACCCTGAACAAGACAGCATCACAGCTGTATTTGAGGTAACTGCTGAAGACATAACAACTACAGCAGTATTGGAAAGAATATTTGTAGGGGAAAAAATATGGATGGACAGAAAAGAAAAACAAAAAGTTCAGCAAACAGCTGGCTCATCCTTAAGGGAAAGCCAGGCATCTATAACTGGAGATGAATTTGCAGTTTATACTTTCAGGATAGGAGCAGACAAACTTGTCTATGATAAATCTACATTAACTTTTACTGGAAAATATGAAGATCTAAAAAAAGATGAAGGGGGGGAGCTTTTGTCTGTAAAAAATGTTCTTATAGACCTAAGAGAATATGGTGTAGTCCCTTCACCCAATTGTGAAAAAGAAGGCTATAGGATAACTCAGGATTATAATATAATATGGGAAGGTACAGGCAAACCATCACGTTTGACATGTGATTTAATTGTTCCAGAAAAACTAAGAAATATCAAGGATTTTGAAGATTATCCGGTAGAATTTAGGTCAGAGATGGTTTATACTTACAAATACACCAAACAAAAAAAGATAGACTTGGTAAGCACAGCTTAAAATGAAAAAAATATTAATTTTATTGATTACTGGATTTATCATAATTCTTGCTGGATGCAAAAGAACAACCCCTGATTTAGAGCCCGAGTTGATAGAATACCATAAAGGAACCCATGCACTAAAGATGAATTTTGTTGAAAATCTCCCACCTGATGAGATTACCGAAGGAAGTGAATTTATAATAGGATTGGAATTAGAAAATAAAGGGGCTTTCGATATTGAAAATGGAGAAATTTCAATATCTGGATATGACCAAAGCAAGATTCAAATCGATGACCCTGAAAAATACTTTAATATAGAAGGCAAAAAACCAGGGTTTCCTGAAGGCGGATATGAAATCATGAATTTTCAGGGAAAGAATATAGATTTTCCAAAGATTAAAGAAATAGATCCAGCAAAATTGAAGATAATTGCAAGGTATGATTATCAGACAGAAGCAGGAGCAGAGGTTTGCATAAATCCTGACATATACAGCCATATAAAAACCAAAGAAAATATATGCGAGCCAAAAGAGATTACCCTATCTGATGGTCAGGGAGCGCCTGTTGCAGTGACTAAGATACAGCAGGAGCCTGTTCCTTTCGAAAACAAGATAAGGATAAAATTCAATATTTATTTGGAAAACAAAGGAGATGGAAATATTAAAGACAACATCACAATAGATGAAGTAAGGCTTGCTAACGTACCGATAGCATGCACAAAAAAGAACATTGAATTGAAGGAGGATAAAAAGATAGAATGCTATACAGAAATACTGGCAGATGCTGGAGCATATTTGACTTCTCTTTCGATTAAATTAGATTACAAATACATATCAAGAATAAGTAAGGCAGTTCAAATAAAAAAACAATAATATTTTCCGAAAAACTTAAATAAATAATAAACGCAGTTAAATAAGATGAAAAAACTACCTTTAATTTTATTTGTATTGGTTCTTACAGTTATTTGCGGCTGTAGGAGACAGCCCGGACCAGATGATGAACAAGATATCTCTAGAGATATCTATAAAGGCGCCAAAGGCCTTGAAATGAACTTTATCAAAGACATGCCTCAAAGTAGGATTTATGATACATCGGATCTAACTATCCTGCTTGAATTGGAAAACAAAGGCACTTATGATCTTTCTGGAACCAATTGTAGATTATATCTTTCTGGATTCGATGATAAAATAATAAGGGGATTAGATAAGACCAAGATATGTTCTTCTTTTCTGGAAGGAAAAAGTCCCTTAAACCCTGAAGGCGGATATTCCACTCAACAATTTTCTACAGACCTCATCAATCTTCCTGATTATCTTGATTCGCTTAATCAAAGAATATTATTGACTGCATGCTACGAATACAAGACAAAAGCCTCCCCTGTTGTATGTATTGACCCTAATCTTTATGAAATTGGCCCTATCGAAAGAGGGTGCACAGTAAGAGACGTCTCAGTACCGGGGGGCCAGGGAGCACCTGTTGCTGTATCAGGAGTTAATGTTGAGATGGTTGGCAAAGAAAAAGTATCTTTCAATATAAAATTATCTAATACAGGGGGAGGGACAGTGCTAAACTCTGGAGCAGATGTATTCACTGACTGCCCTTATCAAATAAACCCAAAAGATTATAATATAGTAAGATATGAAGTTGATATGTCAGGAGGAACAAAAATAAGATGCACTCCTGAAATTGAAGGAAGTGAAAAAACTAGGCTTGTGAATAACAAAGGAACAATATATTGCACCTTTGATATTTCAGGAGATTCAGCCTATACAACACCGTTAAGGATAACTTTAGACTATAACTATATGGATTCAATCTCAAAAGATGTTGAAATAATAAAAACACCAGGATGATTAAAATTAAAAAGGAGGTTTAAAAATGAGTAAAAAAATATTAGCAATGTTTATTATTGTCTTTGCAGCATTATTCATTGCAGGCTGTGAAGACGGAGAAAAAGAAACTACTGGACCATCCCCTTATATAAGTGGAACTAAAGGCATTACTGCTGAATTTGAACCTATGGGTATTGAAGATAATGGTCTTTATTCTCTTTATGAAAATGAAGAGTTTCCTATCCAAGTTCTCCTTAAAAACAAGGGAGAGCACGATATAGAATCTGGAGATGCTAAAGTAAAAATATATGGTATTCTTTTAGAAGATTTTTCTGGAATAGAATCAGGAACAAAGACAAACAGCCAGGAAATAGAAAAAATTTCAGAATTCAATGAAGAAGGTGGTGAAGAAATAATTGATTTCGGGCAAAATGTAAAATATACACAGGAAATTCCCGGAACATTCTATGATTTAAATGTATTTGCTAGCTATACATACAGCTATAAAACCTATGCATCAGTCCCTAATGTCTGCTTCAAAGAAGATCTAAGAGACGAAAGGGTATGCACTGTAGAAGAATCAAAAGATATTTTCTGCTCTGGAGCTCCGATCCAGGTAACTTCAGCAGAAGAAAAACCTGCAGGGTCTGGGATAATAGAGCTTGACTTTGAGATTGAGAATGTGGGTGGAGGAAGAGCAACAATACCTGGACAAGAATTCTCACCTCAATACGACCAAGTTGCATTCACTATAGAACCAGAAACAGAAAGAAATAAATGGCTCTGCAGAGCAGGAGCAAGGGAAAATGAAGCAAGGCTAATTGATGATAAATCCACTATTAGATGTAAGCTAAGAGAGCCTCTGGAAGAAGATGCTTTATACACAAAAGCAATTGGTTTAACCCTAAGCTATGACTACAGAGATATAATTCAACAAAAAATTAGGATAGAAAAAGAAATTTAATTTCTTTTTTGATGTTTTTTTCTTTTTGTTTTTTATTAATTTTTATTCCTTAGAACCAGCTAACCCTACTTGGCTTAACAAAGCCTCTAACTGAATATATTCATCACTGCCTTCAGTCATCCTAAACTCAATCTCTCCGCATTTATCTATCAGATTCATCTTCTTTCTTCCATCCATATCTAAATTCCATATCTCTTTCTGTATCTGTTTTACAACATCCAGTCCGCTTAATCCGTAATTCAGCATTACATCCAACATCTTTTTCCTTGCTTCAATAAATTTATTTTCCAAGGCTAAATCTAAAAACTCCTTAACTTCCTTAGGCTTTGCTACTGAAGCCAAAGAAAAAACAATCTCTTCGGTTATATTTTCAGATATAGAAGCGCAGCTTTGAAGTATGTTCTCTACTCTTCTGCAGTCTCCTTCGCTTATAACATACAAAGCCTCCTTTGCTTTCTCATCAATCTTTAGATTCTCCTCTCCGATAATCTTGTCTATTATCTCAAAAACATTTTTTTTAGGAAGAAGCTTAAATCTAAAAACTGCACATCTTGACTGTATCGGGTCAATAATCTTAGAAGAATAATTACAGCTTAAGATAAACCTCGTTGTCCTTGTAAAATTCTCCATTGTCCTTCTTAAGGCCTGTTGAGCCTCTTTAGTTAATGCATCACACTCATCCAGATAGATTATCTTAAAAGGAACATCTCCAATTGCTCTGGTTCTTGCAAAATCCTTGACCTTGTGTCTTATGATATCTATGCCTCTTTCATCAGAAGCATTTAATTCAAGAAAATTCTGTCTCCAGCTTTCACCAAATAGCTGCCTTGCTATTACCAAAGCCAAAGTTGTCTTTCCGATGCCTGCAGGTCCTGCAAACATCAGATGAGGCATATTCTTCTTCTCAACAAAAGAACTGACTCTTTTGACTATCTCCTCCTGACCTTTAACTTCTTCAAAGGTTTCAGGCCTGTATTTTTCAGTCCATATTGCTGTATTTGTTTTCTTTTCCATTTCGCCCCCTAATAATCCATAATATATACAAAATTATAACTATGTTATTAATAACTAGAAAAAGAGTTGTAATTAAAAAAGTTTTGTTTTTTAGATAATATCTTCTTCAGAAACGACCATAAAGTCTCCTGTAGCAATTACTGCAGAGAATGGGATCAATATATTGCCTTCTTTATCCTTTTCCAGCTCTAATTTTTCAGTATAAGGGGTCGGACTAGACAAAACCAGATGAATCAATTCACCGCTTCTAGTTTCGAAGATTACATCTCCAACTTCTCCAAATCTCTTTCCTGTCTTGCTTACAACCGTCTTTCCGAGCAAATCTTTTGAATATTTTTTTTCGTCTTTAGTCATTTTATAAAACCCCTTGTTATTTTTATCATTAAAAGATGATATTTTATTGAGTAGTGCAATTGATATTTAAAGTTTTTTATTTTGAAGAAGATTTTAGAAAGATTTAAATAGCTTAAAAAAGAAATCTAGATAAAAAGAGGTGCTGATTATAACATGCCGTCCCGTGATATGTCTAAAATAGCTTCAAGACCTGGCTTAGACGTTAAAAAAGTAAGCTGGCTTGAGCTTTTCTTTGATTTGCTTTTTGCGCTTGCTTTGGCAATGTCTGCAAAAAAGCTTGAACATATATATGGCAGCACTGTGAGTCCTTGGATGGCTTTTACACAGTTCATATTGATCTTTGTGTTTCTTATTATCTTTTGGTACAGGCATATGGCCCTTGTTAACAGGTTCAAAAGATCTTCATTTTTATCAGAAATGATAACATTGTTTATCGGATTTTTGGTTATTATATTTACTCAGTTTATAAGGATATGGGGAGTAAATCCTGTAGTGGGAAGCTATCTTGCCACGATAACAATTTTCCTTATAGCATTGTCAACTGCATTTCTTTATTTTTTCTTTTCACTTAGGATATCAGATGGTGGAGAAAACGAGAAAAAATGGGCAAGGGCTTCTGCAAAAAACATGCTTTGGGAATCAATAGGTTATTTTAGTGCATTGATCGCTACTCCTGCGATAAGGCCTTTTTGGTTTATTATTGTGTTCATATATTTTAATAAATATCCTTTTATTACCTGGATCAATCCAAAAGCAAAACCCAATATTCCTCCTGAACTTCAAAATGTACCTCAAGAAAATATACCTCACAAATCTGAAAGGATAGGTCTTTTTTCTTTGTTAGTTTATGGCCTGCTTCTTGTGCTGGCTGCTACCCCTCTTATGGATATAGATTTATCTTCATCAGAGGGAATCTTGATTCCCATATTGATGTTCGGAAAGCTGCTTTTCTTTATATCTGTAATATGGTATATCCATTATAGGCTGTTTGAATTGGCTCAGCCAAAAGGGCACCAGTTTACCGCTATGAATTTTATAATCCTAGCTTTGCTTGTAGCTGCCACCCAGTTTATCAGGATCTTGCTTGTTGAACCTTCAGTATTCGTTTCGATTGTCTTTGCTGTAACTGCAGGATTATTATTGAGTGTTATGGGAACCATATATTGGAATATAAAAAAGATGGCTGGAAATCCCCCTTCAGATCCGTTGATGATGGCTTTCAGAAGGTGGGCTTATTTCTTATATATAGCTGCCACTGCTTTCTTTGTATCCATCGTTTTCTTTAAACAGCAGCAGATAATGCTGCTAATATGGGAGGGAATATTGGTTATAGCATTCCTTGGATTGCTTATCGACCGTGGATTGAATGCTAATTATTATATGGGATCTAGTCTAAAAGTCAAGAGAAAAGTACTTGACCACCCAACTGTATCTGGACTTTCATTCATATTTATGGGCATACTTATCTTTTTTGTTCTGACTATCCTGCTTGAAAAACCTTTAACAAGCTGGTGGATATTTGTCTGGATTTCTCCAGCAGTTGTTGGTTTCTTTATGCTGCTGAACCACTGGCTTTTCAAAAGAATAAAACCAAATTAAAATGCTTGATATATTTTATTTAGATAAGAATAAAAAATTAAAAAAAGGCAAAGTTGAAGATTTGACTAAGTTAAAGAACAAAAAGATATGGGTTGATGCTGTAAAGATAACAAAATCCGAGACAAAACTCCTTAAAAAATTGTTTGACTTTCATTCTGTAACTATGGAAGACTTAAACACGTCCCATGGACGTATCAAAGTTGAACAATTTCCCCATTATCTTTTCTGTACATTCTATGGCCTGGAAAAAAAAGAGAATCACAAGATAAATCTCCTTCCGATGGATTTTGTTCTTGGAAATAAACTTGTGATCAGTTCCCATATATATAAGATAGAAAGTTATGAAAAGATAAAGAAAAAAGAAGATTTACTGGAATATCTTATGAAAAAAGGTGTTTATATGATCTTCCACAGGCTGCTTGATGAAGAAATTGACAATTTCTTCCCAGTCCTTGAAGAGATAGATGATGAACTGGAAGAATTAGATGATCAGCTTACAAAAAAAGCGAATAGAAACATGCTTAAAAATATATTAAAGATAAAAAAGAAGATTGTAGGAATCAAAAAAATGACATTTCCCCAAAGAGAAAAGATTTCATTTTTGTCAAGAAGACGATATAAATTTATTCCTGAAAAATCATTGCCTTATTTCAGAGATCTTTACGATCATGCAATATGGGTCTCAGATGTTGTAGAAAACCACAGAGAAGCCATAGCTGGAACATTTGATGCATATATGACTGCAATCTCTAATGAGATGAATGAGGTGATGAAGGTCTTGTCTATAATTGCCACTATTGCTCTTCCAATGACTGTAGTCTCTGGAATATATGGGACAAACTTCATAAACCTCCCTGGATCTGAAGCCCAAAATGGATTCTGGATAATGGTACTTATACTCGGTTTTATGGGTGTAATTATGATTATATTCTTTAAAGAAAGAAAATGGTTCTAGTTGTTTATTTTTATTTTGTTCTTTTTTCTAATAATCCTTTGAGAGAATCTTCATCAAAACACTGCTTTTTCAGACCGCATTTACAGCATTTGTTTTGGTTCTCTGTTCTTTTTGGGATTTTATTCTCTTCTAATAATCTTCTGACCTTATCCTTTAGTTCTTTTACTTCTTCTTTTAAAAAAGGATTTATCACCACCTGTCTTCTTTCATCAGGATCAAGATAATGGATAAAGGCTTCTTCTATCTTTTTGCCGTACTTCTCTTCCATCATTAAAGCATATGCTCCTATCTGAACCCTGTGACCGGGCCATACCCCTTCCTTAGGCATACTCCCTGTCTTTAATTCTACAGGCACATAACCTTCAGGATAAATCTCTATCTTGTCTACAATCCCTTTTAATTCAAGTTCATCTGAAGCTATCTTTTTTTCAGATTCAACTTTGGGAACCAAATTGTCCCATAATTCAACCCCATACAGGTTAGATTTAACAATAAATTTGTATATGTTTAATGCTCTTATCTCACTTTCTCTCTTAAAAAAAGGCCATATCTCATGATATGCATCGATCAAAGGAAGCTTGATGTTCCTTAACCTGTATTTGTTCTTTGTAATGGATTTTCTTAATAAAGCAGAATAAGTCTTTGCATATCTGTTATAGATATCTTCAAATTCATCTCCTTTTTTGATACTTGAAACAATTCTTTCTTCTACCTTGTTTGCCTCGTCATAAGTCTCATGCCTTATGCTGCCCTTTACTAAAGCTGCTTTTTCAGGCTCAAACAGCCCTAAAACCCTCTCTAAAAACAACTTTCTAGCGCAGTATAGGTAAGAACTTAACATAGTAACAGATATTCTTCTCTTTCTAGCCATATAAAATTATTAAAATCTTTGATTTATATAGCTTATGGGTAAATGTCCAGTGACCAGTGGTTATCTGGACTCTTACGCTCTGTCCAGTGACCAGTGGTTATCTGGACTCCTACCCTTATATATTAAATTATAAAATCAAAACAATAAATCTTAAGTTTGCATTGAAAAGTTCTCCGTCTGTGTTAGGTGCCTGCACGATGTGCGACTCTTCGCTATTGCCAATTATTGCACAGCAATAATGGCATGGTCAGACGTAGCTGGCTGGGTTGCCATACTTTAGTGGGGCGTTCCAGTCAGCGAAGTATGAAAATTTTCAATGCGACCATCTTAAAGAAACCTTTTTATACTATTTGCCTAAATAATACTTTAATGGATATCAAAGAAAAATTGGACCTGATAAAAAGAAACACCCAGGAGATTGTTACAGAAAAAGAACTAGAAAAACTTCTAAAGACAAAAAAACAGCCTTCTGTTTACTTGGGGGTTTCTATAACTGGAAAACCTCATATCGGTTATTTTATGTGGGTTCTGAAACTTTCTGATTTTCTTAAAGCTGGATTCAATGTAAAACTTTTGCTTGCAGATATTCATGGAGCCCTGGACAACACCCCGTGGGATTTGCTTGAAAACAGGTTAAAATATTATTCAATCGTGATTCCCGCCATGTTTAAATCGATAGGCGCTGATATAAAGAACTTTGAGATTGTAAAGGGCTCTGATTTTCAGCTAGGTAAGAAATACACGATGGATGTATTGAAGATTGCTACTTATGCTTCTGTACATGATTGTAAAAAAGCTTCTTCAGATGTAGTAAAGCAGGCAGAGTCTCCAAAATTATCTGGTCTTATATATCCCATAATGCAGGCACTGGATGAGGAGTATCTCAAGGTAGACATACAGTACGGCGGAATAGATCAAAGAAAGATATTGATGTTTGCCAGAGAATATCTTCCCAAGATAGACTACAGACCTAGAATTGAGGTGATGACCCCTTTGATTCCAGGACTTACTGCCTCAGGAAAGATGTCTGCCTCAGAAAAATCTTCAAAAATAGATCTGCTTGATTCAGAAAAAGATATCAAGAAAAAGATTAACTCAGCATACTGTCCTGAAGGAGAAATTAAAGAAAATGGTGTTTTAGCTTTTGTGAAACATGTAATATTCATGATTAAAGAAGATTTCATAATAAACCGCCCTGAAAAATGGGGAGGGGATCTTTCCTACAAAAACTACAAAGAGCTTGAAAAAGACTACAAAGAAAAAAAGCTGCACCCTATGGATCTTAAACAAGCATTGGCAAAAGAGATCAATGAATTGGTAAAACCAATAAGAAAAGCTGTTAAAGGAAAAGAATCATTGATAAAAAAAGCATATCCATAATGAATTCTTCAAGAATAAAAAACATCAGAAAAGCTTGCTCTATAACTGATGAGATTTTTTCTCTGATAATCAAAAATCTAGAGAACAGCAATCTTAAGACAGAAAAACAGATAGATAAATTTATCAGAAGCCAGATAAGAAAAAGAAAACTAAAGATTGCTTTTCCTCCGATTATTGCTTCTGGAAAAAGGTCTGCAAAAATACATCCCAAACCGACCAAATATAAAATCAAAAGAGGCTTCATTGTCCTTGATTTTGGAGTAAGGTACATGGGATATTGTTCTGACATGACCAGGACAATATACAAAGGAAAACCATCTAAAAAAGAAAATGATATCTACAATAATCTCCTTTCAATCCAAAAATCTGCAGTAAAAAAAGCAAAACCAGGTATAGAATGCTTTGAGATAGATTACTTTGTAAGAAAAAGACTAAAAAAACAAAGAGAATACTTTCTCCATTCTTTGGGCCATGGTGTGGGCAAAAAGATACACCAGCCTCCAAACCTAAGCCCAAAAACATCTGAAATTTTAAAAAAAGGAGATATAGTCACTGTAGAGCCCGGTATTTATATCAAAAACAATTACGGGTTAAGGATTGAAGATACGGTCTTGGTCAAAGATAATCCAGAGCCTCTGACAAAATCTACAAAAAGATTGATTTCGATTAAATGATATCTTTACAAAATGAAAAAAAAAATTGAGATAAAGGGAATAATATTTGATTACGGCGGTGTTCTTTCTCCTCCAGGTTCATTGCACCCTATCTGTGAAAGGTTTGCTCCAGAATATGAAGTAGATATAGAAAAAATGCACCAGGTTTTGGTTGAAAATTGGCATAAAGCTAGGGTTAAAGAAATTGATGATGAAAAATTTTGGAAAAACTTGGCTGATTTTTTAGGTACAGATCAAAAAAGCTTTAGAAAAAATTTTATGAAATATCCTCAATTTGATGAAAAACTTTTTGAGCTGATCAAAAGATTAAAAAAACATTATAAGATAGGGTTGTTATCTAACCATATAAAAAGCTGGCTTGGAGAAGATATAAAGAAAAATCGTCTTGACGAGATATTTGATGTTATTGTTACTTCTTATGATGCAAAACTTGCAAAACCGGATATCAAAATATTTGAAATTATGATAAAAAAGATAGGATTAAAGCCCGAGGAATGTGTCTATGTCGATGATATGGAAAAAAATATGGTTCCTTCTTTAAAGATAGGCATGCACAGCATCCTTTATACTGGTTTAGGCCAGCTTAAGAAAGAATTAAAAAATCTTGGGATTAAAGTTTGAAATTAAACTTCCCGTCCTTCTGTATCAATTTTCCATCGAGGAATATCTTTCCTCCTCTTCTAAGGTCTTTTATCATATCCCAGTGCACTGCAGACTTGTTTTTCCCTCCTCCTTCAGGATACGCCATCCCTAAAGCAAGGTGTATTGTTCCCCCTATCTTCTCGTCAAACAATATCTGCTTTATAAATTCCTTGATATTGTAATTAAGGCCTATTCCAAACTCGCCTAATTTATTGCTTCCCTTATCTGTCTTTATCATCTCTTTTAGGAATTTCTCTCCTTTTTCTGCCTTTACCTCCACAACTTTCCCTTTGTGGAATCTTAAGAATACTCCGCTTACCTCTCTGCCCCTATATATTGCAGGATATGTATATTTTATATATCCTTCAGTTGAATTTTCAACAGGAGCTATAAAAACCTCTCCGTCAGGCATGTTTCTGTGTCCGTCGCATTTTATTCCCTGTCTTCCTTTTATGCTGAAGCTTATATCTGTTTTTTCTCCTGTTATCCTTACTTCATTTGCTTTATCTAATCTTTTCTTTAATTTATTCTGTCTTTTGCTTTCTTTTTTCCAGTCTACTAAACAGGCATTATATACAAAATCCTCTATCTCTTCTAAACTCATCTCAGCATCCTGTGCAAGGCTGTGGGTTGGAAACTTGCAGATTATCCAGTTGTTTTTTTTGATATATACGTCGCTTATCCTTTTTGTGACTTTATTCCTCAATGCTATCTTTTTTGGATCAATCCTTGTCAACTCTTTAGTATTATAATCCCCGCCTATATTTATTGATCCTGTGGCTTTCTTTGCTTCATACATCCCTAGCTGCGGAAAATGTTTCAGCTGGGTATTAGAAGCGTTTTTATAATAAGCATAGCTAAAGCCGGGAACTCCTGCATGCACAATAGGGTAGGCGCCTTTTCTCAATATTTCCTTGTATACTTCCAAAGCCAGTTCTTTTGCTCCGACCCCAAAATTCAGCTCTATCATATCTCCTTTCTTAATATTTACAGAATAATCAACAAGAATTTTCGCTAGTTTTTTTGCTCTTGGATCTGCCATAATTTTAGCTAACCCTTTACCTATTTAAACCTTTTTGTTTAAAAAAACCTCATAAAGTGCAAATATAAAAAAACAAAAAGAACAATAACCTTTATATACCATCCAAATCTAAATCAAAATAATGACTGCAAAAGAGAAAGAGATGGAAAAAGTAATTTATTCCTATACAACCAGCTCCAATGAACTAGAAGAAGAAAACAAGATACTAAAGGAAACGATAAAAAAACTAAAAGAAGAGTTGGATAGTTTTAAAAAAACTCCTCTGATGATATGTACAGTAAAAGATTTGATTGAAAAAAAAGCTATTATCCAGATTCCTAATGGAAATCAATTCTATGTTGAAAATACTTCAAAAGAGAAATTAAAACCGGGAGATTCTGTCTTGGTTGACCAAAAAAGTCTTGCTATAATCAAGAAAATACCAAAATCAAAAAAATTCTCTGTTGAATCTTTTGTCATAATTGAAAAACCTACAATAGATTGGAAAGATATTGGGGGACTAGAAGATCAAACTTTGGACATCAAAGAAGTGGTAGAACTTCCTCTCCAAAAACCAGAACTGTTCAAAAAAGTAGGAATAAAACCTCCAAAAGGTATACTTCTTCATGGTCCTCCTGGAACAGGAAAGACTATGCTCGCCAAAGCAGTAGCTGCTTCAACAGATTCTACATTTATTGAGATAGTAGCTTCTGAATTAGTCCAAAAATTCATAGGGGAAGGAGCTAAACTTGTAAAAGAAGTTTTTCAGCTGGCAAGAGAAAAAGCTCCTGCGGTTGTTTTCATCGATGAGGTAGACGCATTGGCTTCCAAAAGGATAGAGATAGGCACTTCAGGTGAAAGAGAAGTGCAGAGAACCTTTATGCAGCTTCTTGCTGAAATAGATGGATTCAAGCCTCTTGATAATGTTAAGATCATAGGGGCAACAAACCGGAAAGATATTCTTGACCCTGCAGTAACCAGACCAGGAAGGCTTGATAGGTTAATTCATTGTGATCTGCCTGATGCAAAAGCTAGAAAAGAGATATTCAGGATACATTCAAAAGATATGACTTTAAAAAAGGGCCTTCCCTACAAAGATATAATCAAAAGGATGGAAAATTTCTCTGGAGCTGAGATAAAATCAGTATGTACAGAAGCGGGTTATTTTGCTATAAGAGAAAACAGAACCTCCATAAACAAGCAGGATTTCTTTAAGGCAATTACTAAAGTAAGGCAGGAAGAAGAGTCAGAAGAGCATAAAAGGATGTTTGGTTAGATTTGTTTTCTTGGTTTTAATGATTTATAATTTGAATTTGTGCAGTGCTACCCAGTTACTTCCGTTCATCATCCTTTCGTCAGTCGGTGTTCACATGGATCATCGCACTGTTGCACTTCCAAAGGATTTCCTTTTATAATATTAAAATCTGCGCCCTTATAAAACTTATGTAATCAAGAAATAACCTTAAAATCCACACACAGCCTATACTCTCTTGGACCTACTTGCCCGCATTTCACTGTCCTTAATATCCTGCACCTTTTCTTTAATTTTCTGCAGGCTTCCTTAACCTTTTCCTTTGCAAGATCTATATCTTTTTCATGCTCAAAATCATAGAAATGTATCCTTCCGTCCTTTTTTGCTGCTTTCAGTGCAATATCCAAGAACCCTTCCCCTTCCTTGGGCAGAGGCATCAAAATCCTGTCAAACTTCTTCCTTAGCCTGGGAACAACCATCCTTACATCACCGTTGTACAGCTTAACTTTCCCCTCTAACTTGTTTAGCTTTATATTTTCTTCTGCATATGCATGTGCAGCAGGATTTATCTCAACCCCATAAACTTCTTTTACATCTGTATTCTTTGCTATAACAAGACAATATGGCGCAACTCCTGAAAACATGACCAGCACTTCCTCGCCTTTCTTTATCTGTTTCATTATTCTTTTTCTTTCTGTGCTTAACCTTACTGAAAAATAAACCTTCTCAATATCCAGCTTTATCTCTACATTGTTCTCTTTGTGCACTGTTTCTTTTCTGTCTTTCCCAGCCAAGATAAACATCTTTTGGATTCTGTATATTCCCTTGTGAATCCCGGCTTTCTTGACCACAACATTGATATTTTTGTGCAGGTTAAGCAGGGTTTTTGCAATGATCTTCTCCTTTTTCTCTAGTTCGGCGGGAATTTCAATTATTGCTATATCCCCTACCATATCATAGCTTGTAACAACTAAAGAAAGCTCTTTCTTGCTTAATTTATTCTTTAATGCTTGTTTTAAACTGGTTGGTTTTTTCTTTTTCATATTATAATCAGATAAGCTCCTGCTATCATAAGTATAGAAATAAAAAATCTAAAATATATATACTTTTCGTGAAAAAAATTTCCTCCGATAAAAACAATAAACAGTGTAGACAGCATAACTATAGGTGAAACCAAAGAAACATATGCTATCGATATCGCTTTAAGATACATGAGGTTCATTATCATTGAAAGCCCTCCGACTAAAATCGGAAGATAACTCAATTTCCTAAAACATTCAATAGTATCTTTAAATCCATATTTCCATGCATGAACTATGTTAAAATTAACCCCTATAAATATCCAGGTCAAAAAATAAAGGGTAAATATATCTATGTAATTTGAAACAAGATACTTGTTAAGTACTGACAAAGTCCCGAACAAAAAAATTGCAAAAAGAAAGAACTTGCTGTATCTGTCTCTCATAAGATGCTTTATTGGAGCTGTAAAATCAGAAAAATGATGGTCTGATTCCAGCAGATAAGCGGCAAGCACCAATACTCCAATTCCAATTACCTTCTTTGCACTCAATACCTCCCCTAAAAATAAGAATGCCAAAACTGCCACTATACCTGGTCTTAGATTGCTTAAAGGTGCGATCAAAGAAACTGCCTCATGTCTTAATGCCTTTGATGCAAACAATATTCCGATGGTGCTTAAAACTGAAGTTCCATAGATTAAAAAAAATACCCATGGCTCCAGATTTAAGTTAATAAAAGGTATTAAAAAAAGACAAAAAAAAGCTATTGCTAATGTTCTTGTACTTTCCAGATTCATTGAATGCATCTTCAACAAAGCCTTTTTCCTGCTCAAAGAAAACGCTGTAGAAAATAACGCTGCCCCTATTGCATAAACCCACCATTGTACTGCCAAAAATCATACACCTCTTTTATTAAATTAATTTTTAATTAATTAAATTAAAAATCCACCAAAGATTTCTGTAATTTTTTCTGATCTAACTTGTTCAGAGCTTTCATTGTTTTCTCTACTCTTTCTTCTGCAAAATCATGTTTATCCACTAATAATTTATATATCTTCTCTTTATTCATCTTTTCCCACTTTAATTTATAATCTTTGTTCACAGGCATCTTCTTGATAAGATAATATATCTCTTCCCAGTCAATATCAAAATGTTCTTTCCATTTTGCTTCTTTGAATATCTTGTCAAAATCATGGTCATTTTCCTTGACTAATTTTAAGGCAGTCTTTGGACCTATACCTTTTACACCGCCCAAATTATAGTCAGTTCCTACCATTATTGCCAGCACTATCATCTGCTCCTGATCAATCCCCAGTTCATTTAGGTTTTTTGAAATTCCCACAACCTTCGGTTTTACTGTCAAATAACTTGCCCCTACTTTTCTTCTCCTGCTTATAGTAAGATTTTTCACCAGCCTTGGAATTCCATAAAGCAGACTGTCGTAGTCTTCACTTATTCCAGCATATAGATTCTCTTTATTTACAACATATGCCATCTGCGCCTCTCCTTCGCTTGGCGCCTGTATCACTGGCAAACCCAGGGCACTTATCAGCTCTTTGCTTTCCTCTATCATATCTCCTGTTAGTTTAGATGTTCTTGAGGCATATTTTTTCATTGCTTTGATATCTTTCTTTTCTGCTGCAATATCATACTTTTCTCTTGCTTTCTTTTTAATCTCTACTCTCCTTTGTCTTTCTTTCTGTTTTAATTCTGGTGGTTTTCCATCAAAAACAAATGCCAGCTGCAAACCGTCCCTCATCAATCTTGTCGTCCTGCTAAAAAGACCTATTAAATGTGAAGTTACATTCCCTCTTGAATCTTTTAATAAACTGCCGTCTCTCTGCCTTATTGTGCTTAAGAATTGGTAAAGAATATTAAAACTATCTACTGCTAATTTTTTGTCTTTGAGATCTTTTCTGGATATTTCATCCATTGTTAAAAGACTTTTTAGATTTGTTCCCATCTTTAATTTATAATTAAAACTTAAATCTTTTTGATGACTATGCTTCCCTTAAATTCTGATTCCATCAGTTTTTTTGCTTTTCTGTTAAGCTTTCCTGTAGTCAGGAATATTATTGGAAGCTTTTTTGACTGCCCTTTTACTATGGCAGAACTTAAATCTGAATCACTAACCCTCATCTTTTTCTTTGCTTTGCAGTAATAATCTAAATCCCCAATAACTGATGGTATTTTTAATATCATATCTATCTCTGATTTTTTTCTTGTTACATTATATTCTTCTAATTGTATCTTTTTGTTGTCCAAATATTCTATTATCTGTTTTAAAAAAGGATCATCAATCTTTTTCTGTTTGTCTTTCCTTTCTCCTTCTTTATTTTGAATTTCTTTTAATAAACTTTGCCTCTCTTTCTTTATCTCTTCCTTTAGTTTCTCTCTTTCTTCTTCTATTTTCTTTTTTTCTTCTTCTATCTTTCTTCTTTCTTTTTCCAGTTTCTTTTTTTCTTTTTCTTCTTCTATTTTCTTTCTTTGCTCTGCTTTTTTCTTTTCTTCTTTTCTTTTCTGCTCTTCTTTTATTCTCCTTTCCTCTTCTGCTTTCTTTTTTTCTTTCTCTAACATCTCTTTTTCTTTTTTTGTTCTGCTGCTTTCATTTTTATTATTTTCATTTAATTGGTTTTTTTCTTTTTCCCTTGAAGCGTTTTGGTTTTCTGCTTCTTTTTTTTCTGTTTTTCCTTCTAGTCTATGTTTAATCAGTGATTCTGCTTCTTGGTTGGATATTAAATACCACTTCCAGAACAATATCTTGTCATTTCCTTTGGTAACCTGCAGAGGAACTGCAAAATCTTTTATGTTCCTCAAAGAAACTCTTTTTAATTGATCTAGTTTGTCATCTCTTAAAATTTTTTCTTCTTTTAAAAATTGAAAAGTTTCCTGATCTTTATCATTTAAGTTGGACACAAAATCCTGTAGTCTTGATTTTTGCCCTTCTATATAATATATTGGGCTCCCTCCAACTTTGGTGTTGGAAACAAAAACCTTTTTTTTGTCCACTAAATCAGATAAATGGGCAGAAGCTATCAAAATATCCGTTCCTATCTCTTTAGCTAAAACAGAAGGAAGTAAAGGGCCCTTGCGTCCAATTATATTTAATATTTCATCCTGTGAAACCATTAAATTAAATAAGAAATCTGTTATTTATATATTTTTATATTAAGGTCTTATCCACTTTATCTCATAATAAGTGACGTCTCCTTCATCATCCACTACGCCTATCATGAGTTTCTTCCTCGTAGAATGGGCAACCCTGTTCTTTGCTGAAAATTCATGCCAGGTAAGTGCAGTAGTTTCGTGCACAGGATAAACAACCCACCTTGCATGGTCCTCTCCTGGCTTTACTCCTCTGTTATATACCCTAAAATCTGCTCCAAATTTCAAAGCAGTCTTGATTATATATCCTCTTTCTCTTATATCTTTAAATACAGAATATCTTATCCAGAAATTTTTTTCTTTTCTTTTTGCTTTTCTCAGATAACTGTCAAAATCAAGTTTCTTTCCTCTTCCGTCAGATATAATAAATCTTCCTTTTTCCAGCAAATACAGCCCTTCTAAAAGCGAAAGCTGTAATTTTCCGCTTTCCAGCAGCTTTCCATACCTGCTTTGGTTGTATAATTCCTTTGCCTCGCTGCTGTCTTCTGTTACGATTCTTTCTCTTGAAAAAACAGCCTTTATCTTCTTTCTTCTTTTTCCTGTCTCTTTTTTCTTAGTTTCTTTCTTGGATTTCTTTGTTTTCTTGGCCATAATCTACCAAAAAACTATTATCCTTAAAAAACTTGCTATTAAGAGTATGTGCATAGCTTAAATTAATGCCCTTAAAGAATAAAATGGGTTCATCC
>CAZFSZ010000003.1:0-63617 GCA_964521755.1 uncultured Methanosarcinales archaeon
AAGTTTACTCACAGAATAGTTTCTGAGAGTCTCTTTTTGCGAAGCAAAAAGTTTAAATAGATTATAATAATATTATACATTATGCCTTCACTTATCAAATTCAAGAATCTTACCAAACAATTCAAGGATAAAATAGTCCTAAAAAACATTAATCTTAAAATTAAAAAAGGAGAAATATTTGGCATTATTGGAATGTCTGGTTCTGGAAAAACAACCTTGTTAAACACTTTGATTGGTTTTTTAGACCCTGAAAAAGGAGATATTTATTATTACAACAAAAAAACAAAAAAACATGAGCCGATTTCTGAAGATCCTCTTAAAAAAAGAAAGATGTTTGGCTTTGCAACTCAGATGCCGTCTTTTTACCCCAAATTAACAATAGAGGAAAATCTTGACCATTTTGGCTCTCTTTATAACCTAAAAAGCAAGACAAGGAAAAAGAACATCAAAAGACTCCTTAAGATGATAGATTTAAAGTCTGAAAAAGACCTTCTTGCTCAAACCCTTTCAGGAGGTATGGAAAAACGCCTGGGAATAGCATGCGCTCTTGTCCATGACCCTGATGTACTTATACTCGATGAACCAACCGCAAATCTTGACCCTGTTCTAAGAGAGGAGACATGGGGGCTTGTTGAAAAGATAAATAAGTCAGGCACTACAGTAATAGTAGCATCTCATCTGTTGGATGAACTTGAGCCAATCTGCAGCAGGATAGGGATACTCCATAATCATTCATTAGTCAAGATAGGGACACCTGACCAGTTAAAAGGAAAATATTCAAAAAATGAAGAGATAAGACTTACTGTTTCAGGAAAACACAACCAAATAAAAAAAATAATGAAAAAAGCGCCATATATCAAAAAGATAAAAAAAGATGGAGACACCCTTATATTTTACACCCCTAATCCACTAAAAACATTATATAATCTTTTAAATAAAGTTGATAAATTAAAGCAAAAGGTTTTGGAATTGGAGGTTAGCAGACCTTCACTAAAAGAAGTATTTGAGTCAATATATAGCAAATAAAAGAGGTGAACTGCTTAAAGCAGCAAAGATGCTTTCATTGTTTAAGATAATAAAGAAGAATCTAAAGTTGTTGATCAGAAGCAAGAGCTCAGCTTTGATCATAATATTAGGTCCTTTGCTGGTTATTTTTCTTGTTGGAATAGCTTTTGATAACTTAAATCAATATAGTTTAAGTATAGGGACTTATTCAAAATCTTATTCTCCTTTAACTGACTCTTTTATAACTAAACTTGAGGGAAAGAATTTTAGGGTAGAAAAAATAAGTTCAGAAGAAGAGTGCATTGATCTGATAAGACAGGGAAAACTTAATACCTGCATAACTTTTCCCAAAAATCTGGATCTGGATTCAGATCAGATGAATGAGATTGTGTTTCATGTTGATAATTCTAAGATAAATCTTGTCTGGATGGTTTTAGAGTCAATATCAGACAAGCTTTCTGAGCGTTCTTCAGAACTAAGCCTTGATCTGACCACAGATCTGCTGAACAAGATAGATTTAACTAATGATGAACTTTATAAGATTCGGCCAACCATAACAAATCTTAAAACAGAAAACAAGAATTCAGCAGATCTTATAGATGATGCAGAAAGAAGAATTACTGCAAATGTAAATGATTTAAGGAAAAAACAGGCAGCAATGCACACTACTTTGGTTCGTAAAATAAATAGCGCACAAGAGTTGGTTTACGATATTAAACAAGTGATAGATCAGACAGAATATAATTCCACCAAACAAAAACTAGAGGAGCTAAAAACAGACCTCATTGCCCTAGAGAATAAAATAACAGTTCAGGGAGAGAGCCTTAGTGATTGGAAAATACTGGAAAATATATTAGAAGACATTAATGAAATCGCTATAAATAATCTTAATTCAATAGACAACAATCTCAAAAAATCCGAAATCAAGATAAAAGAGATTCAGTCAGCGGTCAATAAAGTATATGGCGAAGTCTCTGACATAAAAATAACAAACGCAACCACTATTGTAAACCCAATAACAACGAGAATAAAGCCTGTAACCAGAGAAAGAAGTTATCTTAATTACCTATTCCCTGCTCTTGTAATTCTAGTAATTATGTTCATATCAATTCTTTTGGGAAATACATTGGTTATGATGGAAAAACACTCTCCTGCTTATTTTAGGAATTTCATAACCCCAACTAGAGACATTATCTTTATTCTTGCAACTTATTTAACCAATGTCATTCTTGTATTTCTTCAACTGATAATTATTCTGTTGATTTCTTCTGTTTTCTTTAAAGCCCAGATTCTGTCTACAATTCCCGCCACAATCTTGATACTTTTATTGTCCATAACATTTTTTACTTTTGTAGGCATGACTATAGGATATATTTTTACTTCAGAAGAAACTTCAACACTTGCAGCAATATCCATAGGAGCAATATTTTTATTTCTCTCTAATGTAATCCTGCCATTAGAAACAATGCCTGATTCAATAAGGAATGCTGCAAGATTCAATCCTTTTGTGCTTGGAGAATCCCTGTTAAGAAAAGCAATAATCTTTCAGACAAAATTTTCTCTGCTTTATAGGGATATTCTAACATTATTGGCATATTCACTTGTCCTGTTTTTGATTATATGGATATCTCAAAAGATAGTAAGAAAACATCTTATCCATAAGATCAGCTTTCATAAAAGCAAGCCAAAAAAGAAACCAAAAAAGAAGTAGTTTTTTATAGTTAATTCTTATTTGTTTGTGTATGATAATCATTATATCTGGAACCCCTGGAACCGGAAAGACCACCCTTGCAAAAAAATTGATGAATGTATTAAATTATCCTCTGCTTGATTTAAAACATTTCATAAAGGAAAAAAATCTTGCAGAATCCTATGACAAAAAAAGAAAAACAAATATCATAGATATAAAAAAGCTGAATAAAGAGATTATAAAAGAGATTAAAAAAGTCCAGAACCAGCATTCGCCTAAAGGGATGATCATAGAATCTCATCTTTCCCACTATCTTCCAAAAAAATATGTAGGTTTGTGTATTATAACAAAAACAGGTTTAAAAACCTTAAAGAAAAGGCTTCAAAATAGGGGCTACAGCAAAGAAAAAATAAGAGAAAACATGGATTCAGAGATATTTGATGTCTGTTTAAATGAAGCAAAAGAAAGAGGCCACAATATATTAATAATAGACACAACAAAAACAATAAATATAAAAGAAATAGCAAAAAAAATAAAATGACAAAAAAACTGGCAGCGTTAGAGATTCATTATCTTTTAAAGGAATTTGAAACTTTGATAGATGCAAAAGTAGACAAAATATATGCTCCCAGGAAAAAAGAGCTGTTTCTGCGGCTTCATGTCCCAAATAAAGGAAAAAGAATATTAAAGATAGATGAAAAATCAATGTATCTCACTGAATCAAGGCCAAAAGCGTCTTCTCCTTCTGATTTCTGCATGTATTTAAGAAAAAAATTATCTAATGCAAGGCTCAGGAAAATAGACCAAATAAGGTTCGAAAGGATAGTTTCTTTGACATTTGAAACCAAAACCCAGAATTTTCAGCTTATTGCTGAACTTTTCAGCAGAGGAAATATAATCTTGGTTCAGGACAAGAAAATCCTGGTTGCTGCAGAATATCAAAAATGGAAAACCAGGACAATCAGGCCTAGAGCAGTATATAAACATCCCAAAAAAGAATATAATTTCTTGACCATAAAAAAGAAAGATTTCAAAGAGCTTCTTTCTTCTACAAACAAGGAAAATATTGTAAAATCCCTTGCTGTTGACCTGGGTCTTGGGGGAACATATTCAGAAGAAGCATGTTTACTATCCAAAATTGACAAAGATAAAGACACTAAAAAAATGGATGATAAAGAGATCACTTCATTGTTTTCTGCATTGACTGAAATTAAAAACAAAAAACTGGACCCAAGAATAGTCTATAAAAAAGATAAGATAATGGATCTTGTTCCATTTAAACTAGATATATATAAAGATCTTAAGCAGAAAAAAGCAGAATCATATTCAAAGATATTAAGCAAATATTTCTTAAAGATAAAATCAAGAATCCAAAAGCAAAAAAAGCAGAAAAAGCTTAACCAAATAAAAGAGATCATAAAAGAACAGAAGCAAAGCATAAAAAATCTCAAAAAACAGGAAAAGATCAACAGAGAAAAAGCAGAAAAGATATATGAGAACTATCAAAAAATATCCAAACTCCTTAGCGAGCTTAAAGAAATCTCCAAAAAACATCCTTGGAAAGAGATAAAAGAAAAGCTAAAAAAACATAAACTTATCAAAGAAGTTATTCCCAAAGAAAAATCAGTTGTTATATATATTAAATAAAAAAAGGTGGCAGCTTATCATGTTTCCCGCGTAGTGCGGTACACCATGATACGGAGGCTTGCTTAACTTTTACACATGTAAGCAATAGCTTAACATTCTGTGTTCAAATGGGTACAGGTGAACCAAGCCCCTATGGCCGCCTATAGATAAGAAAAAATCAGGTATTTATAAAGATTACGAAAAATTAAACTATTTTCTTTGTATCTTTCTTTGTATGTATATGAATCTCTTTCTCACTGCTTAAATGTCCGTTAAGCATGCCCTTCTCAGCTAATACAGGAAATACATCTTTTTCCAGCCAATCTCCGCTGTATTCAAATATTTCAGGCCCTGTAACAAACATACTGCTGAAACCAATATATGTATCTGAATCTTTTGGTTTTTGTATAAATTTGAGTATTTTGCTTCCTTCTATCTTAACAATACCTTTTTTACTTGGAGTAGCTGAAGAAGTAAGCATCAAAGTAGTTGCAGCATTCTGCTTTAGATGATCATTCCAAAGCTCTTCAATATTTATTTTATTAAAGAATATGTCTCCATATATGACCAAAAAATTAGAGTTTATTTTTCCTTTTAATAATCTTAGGCTGTCTGCACTTCCTGATGATTTCTTTTCTTCAATATAATTGATTTTAACACCATATTTATCCCCATTTCCAACTAAGTTAAATACAGCAGTAAGAATTGGCTTTCTTGCAATAATAAATATAGTTTTAAAATTATTTTTTCTTAGTTTTTTTATTCCTTCTTCAATTAAAGTATTGTTTTTAATATTTGTAGTTATTCTATATTCATTTTTATTGATCTTTTGTTTTTTTACACTTCCACCACTTAAAATAACTGCAGTTTTATTTTCTCCCAGGGCATTGTCAACCAAATGCTCAATAGCCTGGCTTCTGTTTCTAATGTTAATATTATCAACTATATTATCAACTTCTTTTAACAGCCTTTTGTTTATAGTAATGCTTATCTTTTCTTTCATGTCTTTCATAAGATTCTTTAACTATAAAAAGCTTCCCAAAAAGTAGGAAAAAGTAGGATAAAGGTAAGATATTTAAATAAAAAATAAATTTCATTCTTAAAATGACTGCTAATATATTAGAAAAAGAAGTATGCAAACAAAAAACACAAAAAAAACCATATCTTATAACTTTTCTTACAAATGAAGATTGTGCAGTTCCGAGAAATATAGATTTAAGAAAAGAAGAATGTCCTGATCATGATTTTAAATCTACAGTGGAGTGGGCAAAAGAATTGTACGGCAAAGATAATGTAATATATCATAATTCATTGGGAAGGCCTTTCTTTAATCACAATATGACTGCTTCTATCTATGTCAGAGGGGAGACTTCTTCTGATTTAAGTTTATTCAGATATAAAAGAGGGGAAAATAGTTAAAATATGAAAATAACAATAATGGGAACAGGTTATGTTGGATTGGTGATGGGAACTTGTTTCGCAGACCTTGGAAATGATGTAATTTGTTTGGATATTGATGAAAAAAAGATAGATAATCTTAATTCTGGAATCCTCCCAATATATGAGCCTGGATTAAAAGAATTAGTAAAAAGGAATAAGAGAGAAGGCAGGCTGATTTTTACTACAAACAAAGAAAAAGCAATACAGGATTCTCAAGTTATATTTATTGCAGTTGGCACCCCCATGGGAGAGAATCATGAAGCAGATTTAAGATTCGTAAAGGCAGTTGCAAAAGATGTTGGAATTTATATGAATGAATACAAAGTTATAGTAGATAAAAGCACAGTTCCTGTTGGAACAGGGGACATAGTAAAAAAGATTATAAAAGAAAATCAAAAAAAACTATTTGAAGTTGATGTTGTGTCAAATCCTGAATTTCTTAAAGAAGGCTCAGCAATAAAAGATTTCCAAAATCCCGATAGGATTGTTATAGGCTCTGATTCAGAAAAAGCAAAAAAAATAATGGAGAATCTTTACAAGCCGCTGGCAAGAACAAACAGGCCAATTCTTTTTACCGATATCAAAAGTGCAGAACTTATTAAATATGCCTCTAATGCAATGCTGGCAACAAGAATATCTTTTATGAATGAACTTTCTCACCTGGCAGAAAAAGTGGATGCAGATATAAAAAAAGTAGCCAAGGGAATGGGGCTTGATGATAGAATAGGCCCAAGATTCTTGCAGGCAGGAGTAGGGTATGGAGGATCATGTTTTCCAAAAGATGTTCAGGCATTGGTACAGACCATGAAAAAGAATAAGTGCAGTGCAAAAATATTAGAGTCAGTTGAAGAAGTAAATAAAAAACAAAAACTTTCACTGATTCCAAAATTAAAATCATTTATTCCTGAATTAGAAAACAAAACCATTGCTGTTTGGGGGCTTGCATTTAAACCCAAAACAGATGATATTAGAGAAGCGCCGGCAGTAAATTTAATTCATGAATTGCAAAAACAAGGTGCAAAAATAAAAGCATTTGATCCAGTTGCCCAAAAAAATGCTAAAAAATATCTTCAAGGAGTAGAATATGCTGAAAATCCCTATAAGGCGATTGAAGATGCAGATGCCCTGTTGATAGCCACAGAATGGGATGAATTCAGGGAACTGGACAAAGAAAAGATAAAGTCTTTTTTAAATAACCCCTGTGTTGTTGATGGAAGAAATATTTGGGAGCCTGAAGAGATGAAAAAATTGGGATTTAGTTATATTGGTGTAGGAAGAAAATGACTAAAGTGTTGATATTAGCAGCAGGATATGCAACAAGATTATATCCTTTAACTAAAGATAAAGCAAAGCCTTTATTGCCTGTAGCTGAAAAACCTCTGATTGAATATATCATAGAAAAAATTTATGAGGTTGAATGTGTAGATGAGATTATTGTTGTAACTAATGCTAAATTTTATGAAGATTTTAAAGAATGGAAATCTTCTTTTGATTCTAAGATCCCGATCAAGATTTTAAATGATGGATCTACTTCAAATGAAAACAGGCTTGGAGCTATAAAAGATATAAAGTTTGCAGTGGATGAGGAAAATATTGATGAAGACTTACTTGTATTAGCAGGAGATAATCTCTTTGAATTTAGTTTAAAAGATCTTTATGATTATTATAAAGAGAAGAATGCTCCTGTAACCTTGGCTTATGATACTGGTAATATAGATATTGTTAAAAACAGACATGGAGTTGTTGTTTTAGATAAAGAAAATAAAGTAATAGATTTTCAGGAAAAGCCGTCTGCTCCTAAATCTACAGTAAAATCTATTGCCTGCTATGTTTTGAACAAAAAAGCAATAGACTTATTGGATGATTATATCAGCAAAGGAGAAAATACAGATGCCCCAGGGTTTTTTATCGAATGGTTGTGCAAAAAAACTGATTTTTATGCTTATATTATAGAAGAGCCTATTTTTGATATTGGAAATATGGAAAGCTATAAAAAGGCAAACGAAACATATAAAAAGACAAAATAAATAAATTCTACAGGTGATAATAAATGAAACTTACGAATGAAATGAGTAAGGTTTGTCATTGGAGGCAAAAACAATGACAAAAGCTTTAGTATTAGCAGCAGGATACGCAACAAGACTTTATCCAATAACCAAACATATTTCTAAACCGCTTCTTCCAGTAAATGGAAAACCAATGATTGAATATATTCTAGATAAAATATCTTTAATAGACGAGATTGATGAAATCTATATTGTAACCAACAAAAAATTCTATCCTCATTTTAAGCTTTGGTATGATAGGATAAAAGCAGCAGGAGTTTATGACAAGAAAATAAAAATAATAAATGATAATACTGTAAAAGATGGAACAAAGCTGGGAGCCATAGGAGACATGAAATATGTTGTTGACCAGGAAAATATCAAAGATGATCTTCTTATTGTTGGCGGAGATAACTTATTTGAATTTAATCTGCAGGATACTGTTGATTATTTCAAAGAAAAAGACCAAAATGTAGTTGCTTTGCATGATATAAAAGACCATGAAGCAGTTAAAAAATATTCAGTAGTGGAATTAAATCCTGAAGATAAATTAATTGATTTTGAAGAAAAACCTGAAAAACCAAAATCAACTTTGATTGCTATCTGTACTTATATCTTTAAGAAAGAAACTCTTCCTAGAATAACAGAATATATAGAAAAAGGAAACAATCCAGATGCACCAGGTTATTTCATAGAATGGCTTTATGAAAACGATGAAATCTACGGTTGGGTATTTTCAGAATCATGGTATGATATTGGAAGCGTAGAACAGTTCGAAGAAGCTAATTTAAAATACGGAGGAATTTAGTCTAAATATCCTAATCCTCTTAGTCTTTCTTTTACTTTTTCTTCATCTTCTTCAGAATAAACTTCTTCTTTTTCCTCTTCATTATCTTCTTTTTCATTCTCAAGCCTATCCACAACCTGTTTTAGAATATATTCCACATATTTTTCCACATTTTTGAATTCATCTGAAGAATCTACTCTCTTTTGAAGTTTTTTTGTTATTTTGTTTGGTATTTTTATTTTCATATTTAGAACAAGAATTGTAGATTATTTTATAAACTTTTTGATTAAATTTAAATACTTCTTAAAAAATATATATTTTATGGGTTATGCGAGAAAAGCTGCTAAAAGCACAATTATTGTATTTGTTATAAGTATAGCTGCTGCTTTCTTAGGATATTTAATTAGAATGGTTTTAGCTAGGAAACTAACTCCTGCTGACTATGGTTTATTTTTTGCTGTCTTTACTTTTGTAAATTTTATTAGTATCTTTAAAAATTTGGGTTTAACACATGCATTAGTCAAGTATATTCCTGACTTTCAAGTCAAGAAAAAACTAGATTCAATTAAAAGTGCTATCGTTACTGTTTTAGGTGTGAAAGTAGTTCTCTCTTTGATCTTTGCTTTGGGTATAATTTTATTTTCAGGCTATCTGGCTGACCATTATTTTAAAAATAAAGCTGCCGTTCCTTTACTTTTTATATTTGCCCTCATCATTGTAATTCAAAACTTAAAAGAAACACTTAAACTTCTTTTCAATGCTTTCCAAAAAATGACTTCTTTTTCATTTATGTATTTTATTGAAAATCTAACGGTCTTAACTCTTATAATATTATTTTCTTATCTAAATCTCGGTGTTCTTTCTCCGGCTTTAGCTTACTTGTCTGCCTATTTGTTTGTTTTTGTTTTGTTCTTTCCTATCTTCCTTAAAACCTACAACATCTTTAGATATAAAACAAATCTGTCTTCCCAATTAACAAAAAAGCTCTTTAAATTTGGAATCCTCACTACACTAGCAGGAGTTGGAGGCACCATCATCCTTTACACAGACACATTAATATTAACTCACTTCAGCTCTTTAGAAGAAGTCGGTATCTATAACGTTGTAGTTCCTACCGCTATGCTCCTTGACTTCTTTGGAAAATCTGTAGGACAGGTTATTTTTCCAATGGTTTCTGAACTTCATGCTAAAAAACTTAAAAAATACATCTCTAAGGGCGCCCTACTATTACAAAAATATTCTTTTATCATCGTCATCCCTGCTGCATTGATTATGTTTTCTTTTCCTAGATTAATCATAAAAACATTATTCGGAGCAGAATATATTTCTGGAGCTTTAACTTTACAACTATTAGTTATTGGGCTCATCTTTTTAGTTATAGCAAAAATCAATATGACTTTGTTAAGGGCCATCGATAAACCAGAACTTGGAACCAAAATGATGCTCATAGGTGGTTTATTCAACCTTCTAACTAATTTTTATTTTATACCCAAATTTGGCATGGTCGGAGCAGGTATAACTTCTCTGGCTAGTTACTTATTAACTTTAATTGTTTCTATATTCTACTTAACCAAACACATCGAAATAAAAACCCTTTGGTTTAATTGGCTAAAGATATTCCTTTCTGGAATAATCTTCATTGGAACTATTGACTTAATTAAAAACATCCTAGACATCAACATCTTCCTGGAAGCTACCTTGGCTATTTTTTTAGGAGGAATTGTCTACTTATTTTCCATTTGGTTATTTAGAGTTGTTAATATAAAAGAACTAAGGAATGTATTTGGTTTCTAAATATCAATATTGTCTGTTATTTTTAACTCTTTGTATTCTTTCATAATTTTCTTTAAAACAATTTATCTAAAAATAACACAAGAGTGTTTGTCATCATATTTCATTAAAATAATTAATATTCTTTATATCGTTTTCTAAAGAAGATCCTTTTTTAGGCACTTCAAAAGTCACTCTCTTTTCCTTACCAATACATTTCTTTAAAAAAGAAGCATCTAAATCTCCTTCCCATAAATTTAAATGTTTATCTTTTTCATTACTTAAATCTGCTCCACAAATATGGAAAATATTTGGATTAAATTTAAGATAATTTTGTATGGCTTCTTTATAATCTTTTCCCTGACTTAAAGCACTTTTAGCTGCATGACCAAAGTCTAAACAAAACCCAAGATTTCCTATTTTTAATAATTCTCTAAATTCCTTAATATTATAAGCAACAAAAATTTCCCCATCAACCAATGATTTTTTAGGAACATTCTCTAATATAATTCTGTTATCTTTTATTTGCTTTAAAAAATATTTTGTATTCTCTATACCTCCACCAAAACCAGGATGGAAGATTACTTGTTTTGAATTTAACTTATCTGCAAAAGATAAAGTTTCTTTTAACTTCTCCATATTGGAATCAAATAAACTCTTATCAGCCATATTAAAACCATGCCCATAATGTGGACCATGAATTACTATCTGCATCTTTAACTTCTCAAAATCAAAACCTTCATAAGAACCAGGAACAGTATATAATTCCACATAATTAATTATTTCTTTTTCGTATAATCTATTGGCTTCTTCAAACCATTCTTCATTAGTTGTCCATAGTTTTATTCCTGGTTTCATTCTTTATCATCATTGCTCAGTTTCATTATTAAAAGATTATTTTTTCCTCTCTCTTTTTTAAACCCATTTCTTTTAAAAATCTTTATTGAAGCAATATTATGTTTTTTTATCCTTCCTAAAATATATTTAAAATTTAAATCAGAAAAACCTATCTTACAAGCATTGGTCAAAACTTTATCTCCAATACCTTTCCCCCTATAAAATTTATGTAAAGCAAGGTTTATTTCAGCCCCGCCGTTCTTTTCATCAAACCTAACCTGTCCAATCCTGGAACCATCAAAAACAATAATGAACGTGTGTTTATCCTCATCAAATAATGATTTCGAAAACCAATCTCTATGCTCTTTAGGTGACACTCTTTCTTGGCTAATTGAGTTTTTACGGACAACAGCATCGTTCCTTAGATTAAAAAGGAACTTTGAATCTTCTTTTGTTGCTTCCCTTAAAGTTATCTTTTTCAATTTAATCATTATCTAATTTACATGCATTTACAACATTCTCCATCAACATAGCTACGGTCACAGGACCAACCCCTCCTGGAACAGGAGTAATATAAGATGCTTTATCTTCAACTTTCTCAATATCAACATCACCAAAGACTTTCTTTCCTTTTTTGGATATACCAGCATCGATTACAACTGCTCCCTCTTTAACATTTTTTATTAGACCGGGTTTGCCTACAGCAGTTATCAATATATCAGCTTTTTTTACATGATAGTCTAAATTTTGAGTTTTTCTATGGCATAATGTAACAGTTGCCCCTCTGTTTACCAACATGATTGCAAGAGGTTTTCCAACAATGTTGCTGCTATTGACTACTGCAACATTTCTGCCCGTGATTTCTACATCATTATCCTTTAATAATTTAATAATGGCTTTGGGAGTTGCGGGAGCAAAAATTTCTTTCCCAAACATTGTTTTCCCTAGATTTAAGAATGTTAGACCATCAACATCTTTTTTGTGATCAATTTTATTGAGTATTTTTTCCTTTTCAAATTTATCAGGTAGAGGCAATTGTATTATTATTCCATTTGAAGTTTTATTCAGTTGTTCAATTTTGTTATACAATATCTCTTGATCTATGCCCTTAGGAAAATTGTGTATCTTCACGTCAATTCCAATCTCCTTGCCCTTATCCTTCTTGATATTTGTATACAGTATAGATTCTGGATTATCTCCTACAAGCACTATTGATAAAACAGGTGTTTTCTTAAATTGTAAAATCTCTTTTTTGAGAGCTGAAAATACTTCTTCAGACAATTTTTTTCCATCCATTATTTTATTTTTCATTTTTAGAACAACTGATTATTTTTTCTTCAGTAATTATAAAATCCATTTTTTCATCATGTTCTTCAAAAGGTATCTCATCCTTAACTTGAAAATTATAAGCTAAACCAACCTTCGTTGTATTTATATTATTAAGAAATTTATCATAATAGCCTCCCCCATAACCAATCCGAGCTCCGTTTCTATCAAAAACCACGCCAGGGATAATCATCATATCGAGTTTTCCTTCAAATATTTTCTTCTTGGCTGGTTCAAAAACTCCAAATCGTCCCCTTTCTAAATCACCATCATAAGAAGAAAAATTCATCTCCATATGGTTACCTATGAAAGGAAGGTATATGTTTTTGTTTATATTTAATATATTTTTAGTAAAGACTTCTTTTCCCTTAGAAACATAAAACCCAACATTTTGGCTCTGGTTAAACTTTTCCCAGTCTAAAAGCAAACCCATAATTATTTTGCTTCTTTTTTTAATCTCTTCTTCCGAAAGTGAATTCCTAATATTCAAAACTTGCCCTCTAATATTTTTTTTATTATCCATTTTCAATTTTCTCCAAGCTTTTTAGAAGAACTTGAGAATACAGTGGGTAAAGTTCATTGTAGACCTCTACTATTGATGTTCCTTCTATCTTCTTAAAATCTTCACAAATGACTTGCCCTTCATCTATATTTTCTGTCATAATATGGCAACCCACTGAAGCCTTTTTATTTCCATCAACCAACAACCTCTTAATCGGATCAGCCCCCTTGTATTTATACAAGCAAGGGTGCAAATTGATACATAAACCCATATCAAGTATCTTTTTTGGAATAATTTTTCTACCATGACAACAAACAAACAAATCAAAATCATCAATTTCATCTAAAGTTATCTCTTCTAAATCAAAATTACTAGCTAAATCTTTTATTAGAGCATCTTCAGCAATAACTCTTGGGCTATATCCTTTTGATAAAAGAGTAAGCAAAGCTATAATGCCTGCTTGTCTTCCCCCATAAAAAATAACTTTTTTCATTATTTTTCTCCAATATCTTTTAAATTAAGAGGCTCTCCTCTCTCCAACTCTTTTTTTGCTTTTTTACCCAAAACTTTTTCATAATGTTTTGGTTCTAAACCATAACCAGGCCTAATGACTCTAATATTTGCCTTAGTAAATTTTTCTCCTTTTTTAATATCATTGACTGCATAAATTGATCTTCTGAAAACCATGTTTTTAACCTCATCTCCCGTTATTTTATAGTTAACTTCCCCTATTGACTGCTCAGCATTTCTTACCTTTTTTACCATCTCTAAAAGTTCCTTTGATTCAAGAGAAAAGCTTGCATCTGGCCCCCCATCTTCTCTTTTTAAAGTAAAATGTTTTTCAATAGCAACTGCTCCCATAGATACAGCAACAATAGGGGCAACTACACCTAAAGAATGATCAGACAAGCCAGATAAAACATCAAATCTGTTTGGAATATCTGCAATTGTCTTGAGATTCATCTCTTCAAACTTTGCTGGATAAGAACTTACACAATGAAGCAATATAATATCTTCAGCACCATTTTCTTTTAATGTTTTTACTGCTTCTTTAATCTCTTTTTCATTTGCCATACCTCTCGACATAATCACTGGTTTGCCAGTTTTTGCAATCTTTTTTAATAAAGGTAAATGAGTAATCTCAAAGGAAGCAATCTTGTAAAGATTGACATTAAGATCTTCTAAAAAATCAACGGCAGTTTCATCAAATGGTGTTGAGAACCAAACAAGCCCTTTTGACTCTGCATATTTTTTTAATTCTGGCTGCCATCCCCAAGGTGTATGAGCCCATTCATAAAGATCATAAAGAGTTTTTCCTTCCCACTCTTTTTTCCCCTTTACAATAAAATCTTCCTTGTCGCTATCAATTGTCATTGTATCTGGAGTATAAGTCTGCATTTTAACTGCATTAACACCAGCTTCAGCAGCCTTATCGATCAATTTCTTAGCTCTATCCAAATCATGATTATGATTCCCAGACATCTCCGCAATAATAAATACTGGTTGATCTTTTCCAATTTTAATTTTTTTGTTTTTTGTTCTTATTTCCATTTTCTAATTTGTTAAACTTTTAAATAATTGTAAGTCAATGAAACAACACCGCATTTTATTTTTAAAAATTATGATTATCTTCTTAAATATCAAGAGATCATTTCAAAATAGCGTAAATTATCTTCGTTAAATTGTTTGATTTGTTCATTTATATCTTTAAATTTTTTAAAACTATTCTTAGTGTCTTGTTTTAAAAGAGGAATAATTTGTGAGATCTGGTCCCGATATTCTTCACAAAAAATATAACTAAGAAATATTATCTTTTTTTTGAAAAATTTTGGGAACAAGATATAAAATAATCTTAAAATAAGAGTTATTATTGTATTAAATTTTTTTTTAACTGGTGTAGGAACAGATATTTTTTTATTTATTGTTAAACCATAATCTATTCCTCTTCCATCTTGTTCTAACAAATAAGAAGGTTTTCCAAAAGATAGAGCTGTAACATGACCATGCACTCTATAACCAACATGTAAATCATATTTTTTATATTCTCTAAGGCCTTCTTTATTATTATATAATAAAGAATAAGAAATATTCCTATATTCTAAAAATTTTTTAATCATTTCATTTTCTCCATGAAAAAGAACCTCTACCTCTGATTTTGGAAATAATGATTTAAGATTAGAAATAAGTAAATCAAGAGCTTTTATGTATCTCTGTTGAGAATGAGGATCAGATATTGCTATTTTTTTTACTTTACTACTAATATCAATTTTCTTTGAAAAATTTTTAAGAAAAGCTATATCTCCTGAAAAATGAGCTTTTTTTAAACCTAACTTTTCACAAAAATATTGAGAAAGATACCCTCTAGTTGTAAAAAAAATTGATTGCCTATCTAATTCCTTAATTAAATCAATATCCTTTTCACTATATCCAGATAACATAGATTCTTTTTTAAATATATCAAGAGAAGTACCAGCAGATACCACAGCCAATTTTTTATTTTTCTTAAGTATATATTTAAGTGTTGGGTAAAATTTAAGAATATTTTTTCTTATTGCAAAACAAGCAAAAATGATTACATCTGCATTTTTAATTTTTTTAAGAGCTTTTTTGTCTTTTTTCTCCCGCCAAATTATCTCAATAGATATATTTTTTTGAGTCTTATTTAAAGCTTTAATAACAGATTGAGTAATAAGTAAATCGCCGATATTTTTTGATCCTTGTTCTGGATAAGTAGAGATGATTAAATAATTTTTTATTTTTTGTTTTTTCATTTTTGATTCACTCTTTCATTGATTTTTTTTAAAAAAGTATTTTTCTCAAGAAATTTTACAACTTGGTTTAAATCAAAAAAATTGTCTTTCGAATATAATTCTTTAAATATTTTATTTAATAGTTCAAAATCCTTATGTTCATCTAATGTTAATCGATATTCAGAATAATCTTCATCATTATTTAATGAATATATTTTAAAGTTAGATGCATTTTTATGTATGTATCTTGTAACATGTTCTCTATTAATTTTTTTAGTTGCTTTTGAATCAATTAGTTTTAACGTTTCAAAGGACAACATTTCTACATCATATCCTCTTGGAAATTTTCTTATTGGAAAAATATTTGATATATAATCATAATTAGCATCTTTAAAAATTTTAATTAGTTTATTAATAATATTTTTGTCAACTAAAGGACAATCTGAAGTAACTCGAATGATGTTACCAAGTTCAAATTTTTTGGCGCATTTATAATATCTGTCCAAGACATCCTCCTCTGAACCTCTGAAGTATTTATAACTTTTTTCTTCACAAAAAGAAACAATCTCATCATCTTGTTTCTCAACAGTTGTAGCCACTATAACTTCATCTACATCGGATTTTTTACATCTTTCAACAACATGTTGTAAAACTGGCTTACCAACTAAATCTAACATAATTTTCCTAGGAAGCCTTGTAGAACCCATCCTTGCTTGAATTATGATCCCTGTCTTATTCAAAGTAATCACCTATTGCTTTTATAACCTCTTTTTGCCCTTCATCCTTTAGACTAGGATATATGGGCAGACTAAGTATCTTTCCATAAAAATCTTCTGCCTTTGGACATAATCCTCTCTCATAACCTAACTTTTGATAATAAGGATGCCAGTAAACAGGAATATAATGTACCTGGCATAAAATATCATTTTCTTTTAAATAATTAAATAAATCCAATCTTTTTTCTTTGTCAACTTTAACGACAAACAAATGATAAGCATTCAATTGGCCTTCATTTTCCTCGATCACTTCTACATTATCCATGTCCTCAAAGGCTTTCTTATACTTATCAGCAATTTCTCCCCTTTTAGCAACAAATTCATCTATTTTATTTAACTGGCTCACTCCCAAAGCACATTGTATATCACTCAATCTATAATTAAAACCAAGCTCCTGCATTTCACAATACCAGGGGCCATCCTTATCATTAACAAAGTTGTCTTCCTTTTTTGTAATTCCATGTGTTCTCAATATCAACAACTTTTCATACAATTCCATTGAATTGGTAGTTATCATCCCTCCTTCCCCAGTAGTTATATGTTTAACAGGATGAAAACTAAAAACTGCCATATCAGAATATTGACAATCTCCTATCTTTGAACCCTTATATTTACCACCTAAAGCATGACAGGCATCTTCAATTATAATTAAATCATTTTTATCAGCAACTTTTTTTATCTTTTTCATATTACAAGCTAGCCCCGAATAATGAACAGGAACAATAACTTTAGTTTTATCGACAACTTTCTCTTCAATCTTATCAACATTAATCAAACCTCGTTCATTTATATCTACAAACCTTGGTTTTGCCCCACAATACAAACCACAATTAGCTGAAGCAGCAAAAGTCATCGGAGAAGTAATCAATTCATCTCCATCAGTTAAACCGGCTGCTAAACAAGCTAAATGTAAAGCTGCTGTACCATTAGCCACAGCTACAGCATATTTAACTCCAACATAATCAGCAAACTTATCTTCAAACTCTTTAATCTTGGGCCCAGTAGTTAAGAAATCACTCTCTAAAACTTTCTTTACTTCTTCGACATCTTTCTTATCAATTGTTTGTCTTCCATAATTTATCATATTAAATCCAAATCCTCAAACAAATCTTTTACTTCTTCTTTTGAAACTACTGCATTCTTTGAACTATATCCTTTTAATTTTTCTTCATTTAATCTTTTTCCTTTTTTGACATAAACAGCATTGTTCTTCTTATTGTACTTTTCTATTTGAGAAGTTATCACAAACATATTTTTAAACCCATAAGTCCTTGGCACCTCAGATGTATTAACCATCATTTCGTTAATCTTCTCTCCTGGCCTAATACCAATCATTTCCACTCCGTTGTTTGCATCATGTTTTTCTTTCAAAATTTCAATCAAATCTGTAATCTTAAATGCAGGTAACTTAGGAACAAAAACTTCTCCTCCCTTACCATATCTAATAGCATCAAAAATAAGATCAACTGCTTTTTTTGGACTTATAATGAACCTAGTCATTCTTTCATCTGTCAAAGGAATTTTCTCTCCATTTTTTATCTTTGACTCAAAAAAAGGTATTACTGATCCTGTACTTTGTAAAACATTTCCATATCTAACACAAGAAAAAATTGTTGGTTTATCTCCTTTATTATAATTACTTTCCACAAAAATCCTTTCACTTACAAATTTACATGCTCCATATGTGTTGACCGGAGAACAAGCCTTGTCTGTAGAAACAAAAATGGCTTTTTTGACATTGTTCTCTAAGCAAGCATCTACCACGTTTTGAGTTCCTAAAACATTTGTTTTTATACATTCCTCTACATTATACTCTAAAATATCTAATCTCTTAAGAGCGGCTGCATGAATCACTATATCGCAATCTCTAGCAGCTTTTTTCAATCTTTCTTTATCCCTTACATTTCCAATCAAATTCCTGATATTATCTTTATAATTAAGTTTACTTAATTTATTATCTCCATTAAACCACTCTTTTAGTTTATGGTGTTTTACTTCATCTCTACTTAAAACACGAATAGAATGAGGTTTGTACTTTAAAATTCCTTTTATTAGGTGTCTTCCTAAAAAACCAGTGCCTCCTGTGATTAATATTGTTTTGCCTTCAAACATTTCTTCATTTTTCATCTAGATCACCTTTCCATAGATTTAACATATCATAATCCTCAAACTTATGAACTTTTGTTGTCAAAGATTCAGACCAATCTACAATATTATCAAACTTTTTTCTCATCTCATCTGTAATTTTACCTAAATCATCATAATCTTTAGATATTATCACAATCTTAAAATCCCATTCTCCGGCAAGTTCTATCAATTCTGTCACTCTTTCATGTTTTCTCAAATAATCAATAAATTCTTTTTTATCACCATGTAATTTAACCAACACTTCCACTATATTAGGAAAACCAAAATGTCTCGGTCTTAGTTGGACTTTTGGATAAAACACTTCTCCTTCCATTTTTTCTATTCTTTTCTTTACAGAATCAACAGACAAATCCACTCTTTTACCAATATCCGTTAAAGACATCCTACAATTTTTTTGCAATAAATTAAGTATTTTGCAGTTTTTTTTGTCTAATTTAACCATTTTAACTTAAAAAATAAGACTAATTTATAAATATTACGAAAATTTATAACATATCTTTAATGACTTTAACCGCTCTTTCACTTGCCTTACCATCTAAAGCAAAAAAATGCTTTTCTAAAAAGTCATCACTTTTCTTTGAAAAAGAAGAAAAATCGCCTTCAATAATTCTATTCACCTCAATTTGAAGTTCTTCTTGACTAACAGCCAGAGGAACAATTTTTCCTATAGCATAAGGTAATCTAAAATCACTGTTCCCAAAATTAACAACTACCATGGGTTTCCCTGCTATTAAAACTTCATAACCAATCGTAGATTCATAGGTAATCACTAAATCAGATACTGCCAATAAATCTTTAAAGTCTATGTAACACACTATTGCATAATCTTCAACACCAAACTTAGACAAATAATTCTTTATTGTACTTTTGATGTTTGGGTCCTCATTTGGATGTAATTTTATGATTACCTGACCATCATAATTACTCAAACACTCGATAGCTGTCCTCAAATATTTTTTTTCCCAAGAAAGAGAACCAGTAATAATGAGAAAGATTTTCTTTTTTTCATCAAACCCAAGTTTGTCATAAACCTTATCTTCATTAACATCACTTAGATTCTCTACCAAAGAATCATACTTTGGAGCACCAATTATTTTAAGCGCATTAGTTGGGTAATGAGCCTCTTTCACAAACCATTTCTTAGAGCAATCGCCCCACAACAATTTTAAATCAGGCAAAGGCCTCCACAAAGAACTTGAAGATTTATTCATCTCCTTTGTTTTTGTACTCCTTAAGTAATCATTCTTGTCATATACTAATTCCCCTTCGAAACAAATAGTATTAGTGTCTTTTTTTCTGGCATTCACAATAAAACCTTTATCATAAAAATTTTTTTCATGTTCTAACAACACAATTGATGGTTTTTCTTCTTCCAACATTTTCCTTGTAGACACCAAAACATCAGCAACATAATAACTTAAAACCCCAAAAATATAATCTAAACTATCTTTTACTAAAGGATAAAAATTTATGCCTTTGTAACTTAAAGAATCTTTAAACTCTGATCTTCTCATGATATTTCTTCCCAATTCACCAAACTTTTTCCCTTTCTTAAAAATATTAAAGATCAACCTAACATCATAATAATCCCCTATAAAATTAGATTTTTGTTTTCTCAAAAAATACCTCCGGATTGTCTTTCTCAAATTATTAAAACTATGAGGCCTATCATACTCCACCATTTTATAATCGATTTCTTCCTTATCCAATTCTTTGATTATAGAACCAAAAAACAGATCATCTTTAACACCTTCCAGTGTATGTCTATCATTAGTCAAAATAAAAACATCCTTTTTGTCTCTATTTCTCTTATGAAAGAACGACAATAAAAATCTAAAAAACAGTCTAATTTTAATGAAAAATATAACCAAAAATTTATTATGATAAAATTTTTTTTTGTCCTTCTTAATTTTATTTTTTACAATGTCAATCCCTTCTTTTTCTCCTATCTTTCTTAAAACAAAGTAATCTACACTGTCAACACCAGATAAAATGATTTCTTCCGGCTTATTACCCTTAACTAACCATAAATAAAAATCAATCTTATACAAAACTCGAGAAAAAGACAAAAGAGGACCTTCTAATACACGAGAGCTATCTCTAATGAAGTATTCATAAAAATACCAAAGAGTGTGACCATTCCAAACCAAGATATCTTTAAGAGATTTCCCGCCATATAATTCCTTATCGGCCCATCCCTCAACCCATTTATACCCATAACTAAACATTTCTTTTTCTTTTTTGAATTCCCTATCATAAACACTTATCTTCTCCTCATTTAAATATAACTTTTTCATCTTCTCACAAATCCAAATGATTTAGCACATCATTAATTTTGCTTTTTTCTTTTCTAAAAAAAAAGCAATCGATTAATTCATGTAATCTTTTTTGCACCTTTGGATATTTTCCAAAAAGATTATCTTTTTCCCAAGGATCCTTCTTCAAATCATACAATTCTTTAACTCCTCCATGAATAACTCCGCACCTCTTACAACCTGAAAAATCATTGCTAGCAGGCAAGATCAATTTATAATCTTCGCTTCTTACACACACTTTTTCCTGTAAATGATTCTCCTCTGCAAAAACGAATTTTTTTCCTTCCTTCCTTTTGATAACTTCTTTCAAACTTTTCCCATCCAAACCATCAAAATCAAACCCTAGCAAATCCAATATTGTTGGCATTATATCTATATTTTGAACCATGCCTGAAAATTTGACATTATTACCCAACTTAGGATACCTCACAATTAAAGGAATATTAAGACTTTCATCATACAATCCATGATGATCAAACAATATTCCATGTTCTACTAAACTTTCACCATGGTCTGCTGTGATGATCAAAATTGTATCATCATATAATTCTTTCCGTTTTAATTCTTCCACAATACGACCAATCATATCATCAACATACCTTATACTGCCATTGTACCTGGCAATAATATCTCTGGCATCATCTGAACCGACCGTCAAAGCCTTATAAAAATCTTTTACTTCTTCATTCTCAAACCTTTCCAATAAATTACCCATCGATATTTTTTCTTTCTTCTCCCCAAAAAACATATTTTTATACTTTTTACTACAATTATAAGGTGCATGCACATCCCAGAAATGAACAAACATAAAAAAAGGATCTTCTTCCTTTTTAATAACCTGGACTGCCTTTTTTGTCAATTCTTTCGCATCTGGGTAGGGTTTAAACTTAGAAATCAACCAATGAAGCTTATCAGAAAAATACAACTTCATCATTGAATTAAGAACTACCTTATTTTTTTTAATCTTCTTAATCAGCTTTTTTAAGAATACATTTTTTTTATTCTCATCGAAACTATTAAGATAAAAATCAAAGTCTTTTTTATGCCACCTACCCAACCAATCCAAACCATACGTCTTATAACTTTCTTTTTTCAGAATGCTTTGGAGCATAGTTTGACCCTCAACAAAATTTTTTATGCTATTCTGTTTAACATACTCAGCATGTCTTCTAATCCCATGATTTATTGGATACAAACCTGTCATCATAGATGTAACTGCTGGGTCTGTAGCATTTATAGTAGTAAAAGCATTTTCAAATAAAATGCCATCTTTAGCAATAGAATCAATATGTGGTGTTGTAGGCAATCTATAACCATAACTACTAACATTTCTTGCCCTTAATGCGTCAACAAGTAATATTATCACATTAGGTCGTTTATTTTCCATTCTTTCCAGCCACCACACAAATGTGTTTATAAATTCCAAACCAAGACAGTAATTTCTTAAAAAAGTTTAAATCGTAACCTTTTTCCACTGAGTGCACATCCAAATAAATATCGACTTCATTCACTAGTTCATTTTTAGTATATTGGTTCGGGTGAAAACCGCTATCAATCAGATATTTATTACCTGTCAAAATATAAATAATCTTCATAATCAAATTGCAATTAGGGGTTACTAATATAAATCTACCTTCATTACTCAAAATTCTATCCACCTCTTTATACATTCTTTTAATCTCTTTTTTATCACCAACATGTTCAATCATATCAAAAGAAAAAATAAGGTCAAAATAGTTCTTATCTAAATCCAATTTATCCCCACATGACTGGTTAAATATTTTAACGTGCGGCATCTCTTCTTTGGCCCGATCAGCAACTTCTTTTACAACTTCAACCCCATACAGATCATGATTATGATTAGTAACATTTATTATCTTTAAAACATCACCAAAAGCACAACCATAATCAAGAATTTTTAAAGGATTTAATAAATTTTTAAATTTTTTAAGAAAAAGTACTTGATTAGTTATGCGCCTCAAATTAAAGACCATATTAAACTTTTTTCTCCATTTAAACATAGATTCACTATCTCCATTAATATATTTCTTCCTCATTTCATAAACCACCCATACCATATTTCAAACATTAAAATACTCCACAGTTTCTGTGCCAAAATAAAATTTAACTTGTAATTATCTCCTGTTTTTTTAATCTTATAGAGTAGCTTATAAATATAATCTTTTTTATATAAATTATGATTATTCTTATCTAACAACCTTTTCAATTTCTTACCAAGAATATCCTTAAACCAATAATCAATAGGCACATCAAACCCATGCTTCCTTCTTTTGATTATTTCCTTTGGTATAAATTTTTCAAATGATTTTTTTAACACATGCTTTTCGTTCCACAATCTTAATTTGTATTTTAAAGGTATAGAGAAAGCAAACTCTACTAATTCATGATCCATATAAGGAACTCTTTGCTCTAAACCAAAAGCTGAACTCATCTTATCAGCTTTCAAAAAGAAGTCATTTGGCAACAAAGTCTTAATATCAAATTCCTGGGCATTCAAAACCTCTTTATTATAATCATTCCTCCAAAAAATACTTCCATCATACTTCTCTACCCCTAATTTATTTAGCTCTTCATTATCAAACAACCTAATAGTTTCAAAAAAAGAAGAGTAAGCATTTTTTCCTTTCATTTTCATCAACCTTTTCAAAACATCGTTATTAAAATCAAAAAATACAAAATGTTTCAAAAATTCCCCATAATGAAACATTTTATACCTATCATAACCACAAAAGACCTCGTCGCCACCATCTCCACTCAAAACAATTTTATTGTATTCACTTACTTTTTTAGATAAAACAAATATAGGCAAAAAACCAGGATCTCCAATAGGCTCATCCATATGATAAACCATATCATCTAAATATTTCTCAACATTGTCTTTATTAATCTTAAATTCATGATGATTGGTCTTAAAATAATTGGCTACTTTATTTGCATAAGGCAGTTCATTAGTAGTGTCAAAACCAATGGAAAAAGTATTAAGACTATCATTAAACTTTTTAGCTAACCCAGTGATTATAGAACTGTCTATTCCTCCAGACAAAAGACAAGCTACAGGTACATCAGCCACCATACGCCTTTCAACAGATTCTTTCATTAACTTCTTCAACCTTTTCTTATAAAAAATAAAGGATTTATCTCCTATTGTTTGTTTTTTTAATTTATAATATCTTTCATACTCCCTAACTTTTTTGTCTCCAACATCATAAACCATATAATGAGCAGGTAAAAATTTATTAATGCCTGCTATCAATGTTGTCTTACCTAAAGTAAACCTAAAATTAAAAAACTGCTTCAACCCTTCCTTACTTACCTCTCTTTTATCTAAAAAAGAAAGCAAGCTCTTCATTTCTGAAGAAAAAACAAATTTTCCATCATCGATATAGTAAAGAGGTTTAATTCCAAACCTATCTCTGGCTAAAAAAAATTCTCCTTTTTTTTTATCATAGATACAAAAAGCAAACATACCATTTAACTTATTTAGAAAGTATTTTCCCCACTTATCATAAGCATAAACTAAAACCTCAGTATCAGACCTTGTTTTGAAATCATACTCCTTAAGTTCCTTTTTTATCTCTTTGTAATTATAGATCTCTCCATTATAAACAACCACATACCTACCTAGCAATTTCATGGGTTGTTTTGCTCTTTTCGACAAATCAATTATACTCAGTCTTCTATGGCCCAAGGAAACTCCATCACTAAAATAATCTCCACAATCATCAGGACCCCTATGACTAATTAAATCTCTACTTTCTTTCAATAACTCTTCATCTTTCCAGTCAAAACCAATTATACCACACATCTAATTGTATAACCTCTCATACCCACTAATAACATTATCCCAATCAAAATCTTTGATTTTCTTCTTTCCTTTCCTACCCATTTTCTTCCTTAACTTTTCATCCTCTACTAAATTCTTGATTTTCTTAGCATAACAAGAAACCTCTTCTTTTTCACATAAAAAACCTGTTTCTTTATCAACAACTAAATCAGTTGTGCAGGGGATTCTGCTGCTCACTATTGGTAGGCTCATAGTCATAGCCTCCATAATCACCCCAGCCAAACCTTCTCCTCTGCTTGGCAGAAAAAATATATCTGCTGCTTTATAAAATCTTCCAACATCTTTTCTAAATCCTGTAAATACCACTTCCTTAATACCTTTAGCCATCTTTTCATATCTTTCCTTGCTAGGGCCATCTCCTATCAAAACAAACTTTGTTTTATTTTTTAATTCTTTAGCTGTTTCAATGATCAAATCAATTCCTTTTCTTGGAACCATCAGACCAACAAACAACACAATTGTATCATCTTTACTAATATCAAGTTCTTCTCTCACTCCTTCCTTAACATCTTTAAACTTCTCCAATTCAATTCCTGTTGGAATAACTTTTAACTTCTTTTTAGAAATGCCTACTTTCAAAGCATAAGGAGCTAAACTCTTGCCATAAACTGTAATTATATCTGGCACTCCAAACATTAGCCAACCCAAAAAGAAATAATAACTATTGTAAAAAAAATCAAACATCTTTCCCATTGAAAAACTATAACTGGGAATTGTATCTGTTGTTAAAATCAAATTTTTTCTAAAAATTAAATTCCCTAATACTACAAATAAATTTACTAAATAATGATAAGTCCACATATGAATATTCTTATACTTAAAAAAAATCCTCAACAGATTAACAAGAAACATTGGAGTAATTGGAATAGGCCATTCCATATTTAGAAAAGGAACATTAATTGTAGAATAAGTATATATTTTAGCTTTTTTCACATCACTGTAATGCAGTTTTTTATTTACTGCTTTAAACAATTTTTTAGGTATAAACAAACCTATTTCTTTTTCATCCCCTAATCTATCAATTAGCTCTGCAATAGGTCTTTTTAACAATACAGTTGGGTTTACATAACAAACATTTTCCATACCTTAAAAAATAATAAGAACTTTATAAAGATTTACTTAATATTCATCTATAAATTTATAATCTTTTCTTAGCAATATTTATAAACAATACTTAGTAACAAATGAATCATGAGCCAACTTTTCAAAAAATTTATCAAAAAATTAACTTGGCAGGATTATTTGTTAATTGTTATCATCATTCTTTTTTTAGGTTTACAAATGAGTTTAATCAATAGTTACAAACAACTACCTGCACCTTTGTACGGAGGAGACCTTTATTGTCAACTTGGAGCTGTCAATCATGTCAAACATGGTGGTAACCCTCTAGTAAACTTCCGTAATAGTGATCCTATATCTAATTACTTTCCTCTTTATACAATAATTGTTGGTGGATCATCTTATTTGTTTAATACAAATCCTATGTCCACTATGTTCTTTTATTCATATATCTTTACCGCTCTTGCTCTCATCTCTCTTTACCTTTTAGGCTATTTCCTCTTTAAAAATAAAACAATTGCTCTCTTTGTCCCCCTCATATACTTCCTACTTCACCCCTTCAAAATAATCATTAAATATACTTACTTTTCATATCTATTAATTTTCCCAGCTTTCTTCTTATTTTTATACTTAACTTTTTCTAGTCAAAAAAAGAAATATCTCTTTGCTCTCGTAACCGGAATAATGTATGGTTTGGGCTCCTTATCTCATGGTATCATCTTCCCTGTCTTAAGTATTTTTATGATCCTTATTTTCTTCTACTTATTTATATGGAAATACTTAGAAAAAAAGAAAAAAATAACATTCAACAAAAGATTATGGAAAAAAGATCTAAAAGAAAATATCATTATCTTGGCTCTTATTTTCATCCCAGGACTAATTATTGCCCAACTTTACTGGCTTCCCATTATTAAAAACACATTATTTGGACAGGAAACCTCTAATTCCGCTACCCTATTAAACATGAATGTTCCTTCATCTTATAACCCTTTCATAGACTTTTTCAAAAAAATATTTGATTTCAAAAATTTATTCAATTCATTCGTAACTATCTTATTTTTAATATCTATTCCTTTACTATCCGCTATCAAAAAATACAACGAAGCAACTAAATATATCATACTCACTTCTATAGGAGCTATCTTCTCAATTTTCTCTCTATTAATCTTATCTGGCATCACCAATATAAATCTAAATACGGTCTTACTGAAAATCATTCATCATTTCTGGGTACCTCTAGCAATCACTCTACTCAGCTCTTTTTCTCTATTAGTCATATTTAAAGTAACCAAAAAGAAAAGGAAAAAACTATCTTTAATTATTGCCATCATAATGATTGTATTCTTTTTAGTAGGAAACTTAGCAGCTTACCAAGATTACAAAAACAACAAATGGCACCAAGCAGGTAAGAAACCTCTTTCCCCCCACCTAAATGAAATAGCCAATTACATAAAGAGCAATACTAATGTTAATGATGCTATCTTAACCAATAAAGAACTAGGGTTTTCCATTAATGGTTTAACAGGAAGAAAATTGGTTGCTCAACCTGTTGGCCATAAAAACTTACTTTATGACTTCAATGCCAGGGAAAGAGATTTAGCCTTAATGCTTTACGGAAATGGTTCTACCCCTAGAAGAGATCTATTTAAAAAATACAATGTTCAATACTTCTATTGGGATAATTACTGGATAGAAAGTGAATTCCACTTTAATGAAAAAGGACAAATAGTTGGTTTATTTGACCCTCTCGAATTGCTTAACACAGAAAAAAATAAGAAGATATTAACAAAATTTAATGTTACTTATTCAGAAGAATATCTTGAACTAAACCCTAACAAAAGAGGCAACGTTCAAAAATATGATGTACTTTTAGTTAAACCCCGATTTGATCTTACCCATCCTTGGCATCCTTCTCTAGATAATTTCTTAACTCTAGAAAAAGAAATTAAAAGAAGAGGCCAAACAGTAGTCAAATTATATGAGGTTAAGAATGAATAAAGTATTCATTCTTGGCATTGATGGTGGAACACTAGATTTAGTAAGACCTTGGGCTGAAAAAGGACATCTACCTACCTTCAAAAAACTACTGGATCAAAATATAAGTGGCAACCTCAAATCTACCATACCTCCTTTAACTGGCCCTGCTTGGACTTCTTTTTTTACCGGGCAAAACCCAGGCAAGCATGGTTGTTTTGATTTTATGAAAAGAAAAAATAATTCTTACCAGAGAGAACCGATTAACATTGAAAAAATCCATCAAAAAACCATCTGGCATTTACTCAGCAAAGCAGGTAAAAAAATATGTTCTATTAACGTTCCTGTTACCTATCCACCAAAAAAAGTTAATGGTTATATGATAACTGGCCTCATGACCCCCTCTACTAAAGAAAATTTCACTTATCCAAAAAAACTCAAAAAAGAAATACTAAAAAAATTTCCTTCTTATAAAATATCCATAGAGGGAACCTATCAACCAGGACAAGAAAAAGAGATAATTAAAGAATTAAGAGAGATAACAAAAACCAGAACTAAAGTAATCAAACATATGTATAAAAAAGAAAATTTTGATTTATTTATGGCTGTCTATGGGTCTTCTGATTATATGTCTCATTGGTTCTGGAGATACATGGACAAAAATCATTCCTTACATCAACCAAGAAAATCAAAAATATGGGAAAATGCTATCCTTAATTATTATAAACTGCTAGACAAACAAATCAAAGAAATACTCCACCTTATAGACAAGAACACAACCTTATTTATCATTTCTGATCACGGCTTTGGTTGTTATGAAAAAGGGGTTTATATCAATAGTTGGCTCATCAAAAAAAGATATCTAAAATTAAAAAATAGGGTCTCCACCAAAATAAAATATTCGCTTCATCGAAACGGCCTCAATCTCAGCAACATTTTTCAAACCATCCAAAAACTAAGACTAGCCAACAACCCTCTACTAACCAAATTAGGGTTAAGTCATGGGCTTAGCAAGAAATCAGAATCTACCAGAAAAAAAATCCTCAACTTATTCAACTCATTACTTTTACTCTCATTTAAAGATGTTGACTGGCCAAAAACAAAAGCTTATTCTATAGGTAACTATGGACAAATATACCTCAACGTGAAAGGGAGAGAGCCACAAGGATCCATCAAAAAAGAAGATTACAAAAAAGTTAGGAATGAATTGACAAAAGATCTCAAAACTATCAGAGACCCAAAGACAAAAAAAACAATTGATATTGAAGTTCTTAAAAAAGAAGAAATCTACAAAGGACCATTCACTAAAAGAGGCCCTGACTTGTTCTTCATTATGAACAATTTTCGTTATATAGCAGCCCGTTATTTTGAATTTGGTTCTCCAAAACTATTTGGTCCCCCTCACAGAAATCTGTCTGGATCCCATAGAATGAATGGTATATTTATTGCTTATGGAAAAGAAATAAAAAAAGGAGGTATCAATCCTTCCTTGATTGATATTGCTCCTACAATTCTACACATGCTTAACGTGCCTATACCTAAAGAAATGGATGGAAAAGCACTCACAAATATTTTCAAAAAAGAATCAAAATTTAAACAAAAACCTACTTACAAAAAAAAAGAGCCTTTTATTAAAAAAATTAATATTTAATTTTTTTCTCCAAAATGAATCTTTTTATTCAATGAATAGAACATACAAGCATAAAAGATACTCATAACCATAAAAACTGATCTGTCAAGTAAAGCCAAAGAAAAACCTAGGTCACTACTTACATTAAAAATCAAAAATAATAAAACTATGATTGCTTCTTTTGATCCTAAACTACTTGGAGCCATACTTATAGCTCCCAACCCAACAGCTAAGAAATAAATTCCCAAAACAGAAACAAAACTAACTTCTAGACCTAAGGCAACCGACAAGATATAAAATCTTGTTCCCTGAATAAACCAAGCCAAAAAAGTCAATAAGACACCAAATAATAAAACTTCCTTATCACCACTTAAATCTCGCATTTCTTCTAAAAATAATTTCCCATACTTTTTCATATGTTTCCTTAAACCAAAAACATCAAAAAAATTAAAGAAAAAATTATCTTCTATAAAATCAAATAACCACGAAACAAACACGGGTTTTCTTATTAATAAAAAAAAAGCCAAAATAATGAACAATATTAACAATGAAAAAACAACAAAAACTTCTCCAACATGCACACTATTCAACAAAAATAAAGATAATAACCAAAAAATACCTAAAACAACAATAACTCCAAAGTTAAGAAACTTCTCAAATAAAGCTGAACTAAAACCTTTTATAAAACTATAATCTTTAAGTTTTTTAAGAGCATAAGCCCTATAAAAATCACCAGCCACATTAGGCATAAATAAAAAAACAAAGTTAGATGCACTAAATATTTTGAAAGATTTCTCCAAACCCAAATCTAATCCTCTTCTCTCTAATATTTTAGTCCAACGATAAGATTTAATCAAAACCGAAATAAAGGTTAAACCAAGAGCCAACAAAAAATAATAAAAATTAATCTCACAGATTTTAATAAAAACATTTTTTACATCAACAAAATAGAAAAGGGCAGCTAAAATAAAGAACCCTAAAGCAAAAGAGAACCATTTTTTCTTATCCATATACTATAGAAATAAACAACCTTATTTTAAATTTTCTATTACATTAGTTCTTTTTATTATCAATTCAGAAACAAGTCCTAAAAGACTTATTTGAATAGCTGCTAAAAAAAAAGCTACAGAAGCAGATCCTACATGCCCTACACCCAAATAATCAATAAATCCCTTTACTAAACTACCAACAAATAAAATAAGGGCTATAGGAACAAACACTTTCATAGGATTGAAATAAGTAACCAACCTAAGAAGTAAACTATTAAAACCAACAAAATCCTTTATAGGGTGTATCGTACTTTTACCTTTTCTTTTATTGTAATTAATTGTGATATATTTTACTTCATAATTGTTAGTTAGACAGGCCATTGTTATTGTACTAGTAAATGAAAATCCTTGAGGGAAAAGATCCCAAAATCTCACTGCAATTTTTTTTTTAAAAATTCTTAATCCAGAATTTAAATCAGGGATTTTTGTGTTAGCTAGATAACTTGCTAACTTTCTTAAAAACCATTTTGCTGGTCTTCTTAACAAAGGTATACTAACTTTTTTTCCTATTCTAGCACCCACAACCATATCATATTTATCAATATAATTTAATAATCTAGGTATATCTTTTATTGGGTAAGTACCATCGGCATCTGTAATTAAAATCCACTTACTTTTAGCCTCTTTTATTCCTGTCTTAAGAGCTCCACCATAGCCTTTATTTTTTGTATGTTCTATAACTCTAATTCCTTTTATTTTTTTCAATATCTCTTTACTTTTATCTTTACTAAAATCGTCTACAGCAATTATTTCAAAATTATAGTCTAAATCCTTAATAGTTTCTTTTATTTTACGTAAAGTAAAAGAAACTGTTTTTTCTTCATTATAAACAGGAATTACTATACTTATTTTAGTCTTTTTCATTTTTCTCCTTCTTCTCTATTGCTATCCTACTTACTAAAGAAGTTATAGTTTCCTCTATCTTCTGTAGTTTGATATATATCTGAAATATAAGAAAAAACAATATAATAATACTCACATAAATTGCAATATCTATCCCTCTTCCTACCCCCAATATATTAGCTAAAAAACTAGTAGTTGAGGGCAGTATTGAAACTATGATTATTGCTGTCCATATTATGCTCCAAAATACAAATGAAGAGGCTTTTAGTTTTTCCTTCTTGAATTTTTGAATTGTTTTGACTAACAAAAACAATGCAAATACTATTCCAAAAATTTGAATTAATTGCATTTTAATCTATAAGTTTTTTTAACAGCATTTTTACAAATATTCTCAATGCATTCCACGAACTCTGTCCTTTTTTCTTTGAATAATCTGTATATCTGATATTTACTGGTACTTCTTTATACTTTAATCTCTTTTTCTTTATTTCCTCAATAATTTCAGAAGCATGCTCCATTCTGTTGGATTTAATTTCTATTTTTTTAGCTGACTTTTTACTCATAGCTCTCAAACCATTATGTACATCAGTCAGTTTAATTCCATACATCGTTCTTATAACATATATACCGCATTTAAGCACTATTCTCTTAAAAAAAGGAACATTTGATTTTTTATCTAAAAATCTGCTTCCCAAACAAATATCTACTTTTCCTTCTTTCACAGGCTTAATTAATTTTTCAATATCTTCAGCTCTGTGCTGTCCGTCTGCATCAAATGTAACTATAATATCAGCATCTTTTTTAAGTGCATAATCTATTCCTGTCTTAAGAGCAGCACCCTGCCCCCTATTTACAATATGCTTAAGTACTGTTGTACTTTCATCTGAAGCAACTTTAGAAGTATTGTCTCTACTGTTATCATCAACAACAACAATATTCCCATAACCATTTTTTTTAAGATCCTTAATTACTTTTCTTATGGTTTTTTCTTCATTATAAGCAGGAATCACAATAAATTCTTTCATTTTTATATTAAAAGTTTTATTCTTTATAAATTTTTTTTAAGAAGTAGAATTTGTTTGAATTTCAATATCTTTGACTAATTCCTCTTTTTCTTTATCAAATATATTGTTCTTTGTTTTTCCATTCCAATCTACCTTCCAGACATAAATTTGTCCACCTGTAATTTGTTTTCTTTCACTAAAAAGATCAAAATATTTAGAACCATGCCCCTGAAGATAGAAAAGTTTTGTAAATGTAGATTCAACTAATCTATAATCCATCAAGATTATTCTATAATTTCCATTTTCCAAAGGCACAAATACTGCTCCTAACTCAACATTATTATTTGTAGTTAATATCTGTCCATCAAATTCCTTGACTATAATATCCTCATCTTCAGGAATAGCTATTTTCTTTGGATATATCTTTCCTCCAGAAGAATCAATCCATGCTTCATTATTTTCAATATCTAATTTCATTCCATTATTACAGACAACTAAATTTTCTTCCTTTACACATCTTCCTTCTCCAGCATAACTTGGCCACGGAGCAATCCATGAATCAGCCTGTCTTGTTGAAGTTATTGCCTGAACATCATAATAATATTCTTCTGCTTTTTCTTCTGAATAGTTGAATTTATTCTGGATAATTTCAACTGCTTCTTCTCTGTTTTTTACTTTTCTTAATTTATTATAGATATAAGCTCTTTTAAAATCCCAGCTTCCAAAATGAGCCCATACTCCTGATTTTCCAACCATATCCTCTGAAGTTATGTAATAATTCTCAGGAGCCTCGCAGTGTGTATATTGAATAACTTCTTCAACTTCTTCTTCAGTTATATACTCTCTTAAATAGTCTTTTGCATTTTCCTTCTCCATAACAATAATTTCATTCAATATATCAATAGATTTTACAGTATCATTTAATATATTATCCAAAACCCAAAAAGCATTGTTATTTCCACAGTCAACCATTCTTAATATTCCAACAGCTTTTTCTTCATCATTTTCCAATAAACTTTTTCCAACCCAATGAGCCATATGTCTGTCCTGTCCTCCACCGTCAAAAGTAACTCTTCTATCTGCTAAAGTAATAAACCAATGTCCGAAATCCCACCAACTATTGATTATAGCATCTTCACTTGATTTTTCTTTTATCTCAGTTAAAGTATCATACCATGCATCATTCATACTTGGAATTTCATTCTTTGCAGTTTTATTTGCTGAAGAAATAGGTCCAGCCAATAACAATAAAAGAACCAATATCAGAACAATATTAACAACATTCTTCGGAATCTTCATCTCTTTATTGATCCATTTAGAAGCAAACTGATAAATTATTCCTGCTCCAGCTCCAAAAGCTATTGAAAAAGCAGGCACCAATAATAATACAAATCTTACTCCCTGTGTTGAAGCATAGATAGTTCCAATAAACCATACAGCAAGCAAAAAGAACTGTTTAAAATATCTCTCTCCTGATTTGTCTTTTTTTGTTAATGTAAGAGCAAGCCCTAACAATGAAAAAGCAAACAAAAATTTCCCTCCAATCTGATTTGCTATTGTTTTAATAGAAGCTGTATTTAATTCTGCAACTGTTGTTCTAATATTTGGCCAGATAGAAGTAATTCCTACTGTTTTAAGACCTGTTATTATTTTGGTCGGTTTATTGAAGAATCCATCATAAAATATATTAAAATCTTTAAATAAGGCAATAAATATTCCAGAGAAAACAACAAATATTAACAATATTATTAATGTATTCTTAACCTTTGGTTGTTTAAATAATTCCAACCAATTCTCTTTAATCTTCTTTCTATTAATAAAAATACTATAAATAAGATAGACACCAATCGCTCCCAATATGGCATTAAAAATATACCACCATCCAGACCAAGCAAAAGCAAACAACCCAATAGATAATCCTGATAAACAAGTCAACCCAATCTTCTTTTTCCAATTTTCTGCTTCAAAAGCCTCTAAAAACAGCCAAACAGCAAGCAAAGGAAATAAGACATTATAGGCATCTGTATCTGAAAATCCTCCTGCTGTTCTTCCTAAAAAAGCAGAATTTACTGCAACCATCATTCCTGCAAAAAATCCTCCAACATTACCTCCAATTCTTTTACCAATAAAAAAAGCAGGAAGTACAGCCAATGCTGAAATGATAACAGGAATCAGAAACATAACTCCCATCAAAGAAACATCATTATTAAAAAAACTTACAAATTTGTATAGATAACCTGAAAAATAGCTGTGAAACGACATTGAAGATGGAGAGCCAATCGGAGCCATTCTTTGCCCATCCCAATCTTGCTTTTTATCGAAATTAATATCAGACCCTCTTCCTTCTAGATACAATTTTATATCTTCACTAACACCATATTCTCCTCCAACATAAGTTGTTCCTGCTTGTCCATTCTCAATATAATGCCTTACATGCCTCATATAATAATAAGGATCAATAGCTAAAAGATAGGTATTTCCGTCTTCATCTTTCATCCTTTCCTTAAAACTCTCAGCAGTAGCTTCAATCTCTTTCTCTAATCTATTTTCATTCTCATTCAAAAATTCTATAAACTGGCTTTGGATCAAGCTTTGTTTGTTGGCATCAGGAAGATTAGGATACTGCTTGTCTATATCATTCTTTATCTGATTTTGATAAAAACTATAAACACTGTTTTCTGCCCACTCTTCAGTTACAGGAAGATCAGCTGGATACATCCTAAAAAACACAGAAAAAAATACTGCAGTCAATATCAATAATATAGGAATTGCACATTTTTTATCTTTAAAAAAACCAGATATTCTTCTAAAATCAATTGAAAGCTCTTCTGATTTTTCTTCTTCTACCTTTTCAACTTTCTCCTCTTCTTTCTCTACCTTCTTCTCTTCCCTCTCTTCCTCTTTCTTTATTTTATTTTCTTTTTTTTCCAAATCTTCTATTTTTTTCTTTTCTTTTTCTATAATCTTCTCACTGTCTTCTAATTTTTCTAATCTTTCTTTTCCTTCTTTCTCTTCCTCTTTTAATTCCTCAATCTTAATCTTCTCTTCTTTAATATCTTCTTCAACTTCTTTCTCAGCCTTTTCAGCTTTAGAACTAGCTTTCTTTCTTTTGAAAAAATTCTTTATCTTTTTCAAATCAATTGAAATCTCTTCATCATCTTCCATTTTATCTTCTTGAGGAAATTAACCTAATTTATAAATTTTGTTGTATATTTCAACACAGATGGTTTTTTCAATAAAATCCCCAAAATCAATTTTTTTGGATTGTCCCTGCTGTATTTATTCATAATTTGCTTAATTTTTGGATTATTTAATTTTTTAAGTAGATCATTATAATCTTTATCAGAAAAATTATTTAACACCTGCCTAATTTTTAGATGGAGTTTTAATTTTCTATTTAGTTTTTTTAACTCTTTTTTATAATCTTTTTTATTAACCAAACAATCAGCTAATATCTTTGCTCCCTTTAAACCAGGAACTAACCCTCCTCCTGTAGTAGCTTTTAACTGAGCAGCAGCATCCCCTACTAGATATATATTTTCTTCATTTACTTTAATTTTCTTATCAAATATAGGAATTAAACCTGCTTGATGCTCTATAATATTTTTTTTAAGTATATTTTTATTTTTCAGAAATTTATTGAACTTGTCTTTAGAATCTTTTCTAGAAGCAATACCTACTCTAGCTACTTTCTCAGACTCAGGGACTATCCAGGCAAAAAAATCCTTACATAAGCTTCCCAAATAAACTTGATATAATCCCAAGTCATAATTTCCTTTAATTCTTGCTTGAACTCCAAAATAGAATTCTCTTTTTCCAAACATTTTGTTGGATTTAGCAACTTCTGATAAAGGGCCGTCTGCTCCAATTATATATTCTGATTCAAGCTCCTGTATTTTATTGTCTTTATCAGCCACAACTGCGTTATTATTTCTTATTCCAAGATATTTATGATTAAGATAAATCTTAGCACCATTTTTTTTGGCTTTTTTAGCTAAATATTTATCAAATTTTTCCCTATTTATTACAATATCATTTACAGGAAGAGTTAATTTTTGATTTTTAGAAAAAATCTTTATTTTACTGGTTTTATTGGCTATAAATTCTTTTTTTAGATTTAAAATTTTTTTAATTTCGGGAGTTATTATACCTGTACATTGTATTGGCTTTCCAATCTCTGCCTTTTTTTCATATATAGCTACATTCTTGCCTTTCTTAGCCAACAACCCCCCTAAAAAACAGCCTATTGGCCCTGCTCCGATTATAACAATCATATTATCCCCTTATTTGATTAAATAAATTCAAGTTTGTTGAATATTCCCTCAACTGAGATTTAATATAAATTAAAGAGAAAAAGATAAAAAAAATAAAAAAATACTACATTTAGTAGTAAGTTTCTTCTTGAAGTTCTTCGTCTTTTCCTTTCAGTCTGTTAAAACCAACAATTAAGCCGATTACAACCAAAAGTACAACAAGAACAACTAATGCAGCTTCTAGGCCTTTCTTAGCTTTATCCCAGCCATTGCTTCCAGCTTCAACGTTAGCATCCAAAGTAATCTCTTTAACTGTTTCGTCTCCGCTTTTGATAGTTAGTCCAAAGCTTTGTGCTCCTTCGCTAGCATCTTCGTTAGCTGAAACATATACATAAACAACCTTTGTTTCACCAGCACTTAGAACAGCTACATTTGGACTGATTTTTATATCTGCCCAGTTTCCTGCTTCAGCGCTTATTGTATATGTGTTTGCTGAGTTCCCAGTGTTGCTTATTGTTAATGGATAAACAGCTCCGGTTTCACCTGCTGTTACTGTCTGAGCTTCTGCACTAACAGCGATAACTGTCTTGTCTTCGTCTAATCCGCAGACATCTCCTTCAACAATATTGATTAAGAAGTTTTCAGATATTTCTTCATCTCCTTCGTCAAATTCAACAGTTACTGTTGCTGTGTATTCACCAGCTTCAGCACATTCAGGTATTCTCATCCAAAGATCTTCACTAGTTACAGAGTCTTCTTCCTCAACTTCATCAACATAATCAGAAACACTGATTCCAAGCTCAGGAATGCTTACTCTAACCTTAACATCTTCTTCTGTCTCTTCTCCCATGTTTTTCATTCTTACTCTAGTGTACAAAGCTCTTCCAGCCTTAACCTGATTTTCAGGGTCAAAGATAACGTCTTTGATCTTCATAAGGTTCTTTGCTGGTTTAACTCTGATTATAGTTGTATATTCAACTTCTTCATCAGAATTTCTGTCACTTACTTCAATTCTCAAAGCATACTCTTCATCTTCAACTTCCATTCTTTCTGGTAAGCTTATATAAAGAGTCTCATATCTGGTATCTCCAGCATCCATTGAGAATTCTTCTGTCTTGTCTGTTGCTTCATCACTGTCATGGTCTGTCTCTACTGTAGCTTCTACTTTAAGAGTGTCAGAATCTTCCAGAGCTTCAAGCTTAACTTCAACCTCTAGTTCTTCTGTTCCTCTCTCTATAGCTAGATTGTCGCCATCTTCAACAACTTTGCCGTCAACGTAAACCTTTTCGATTGAAACAGGTACGCTATCCGCATTTGCTATTCCGGAGATAGCGAACAAGCCTATTAGCATTATTGCCAATACACTTAATATTTTTGCTTTCATTTTTTGTATCCCTCCGTATACGGTTTTTATCTAAATTTGAATTATCTACCCACACCCTTTATTTATAAAATATAAATTTGAACCCTTTATAAACCTTTTGGTTTTTAGTATACTAGAGTAACAACAATATTTAACTACTTTTAAATAACTGTTATTTCCCTATAAATTATTCTTCTCATATCATCATTGCTAAAACTTAGCTTTATTGTATATGTTCCCTGTTCTGCATATTCTGGTATTCTTAGCTGAAGGTTCTTTGAGGTTTCATCTCCATTGTTAAGGTTAAATGATCCGCTCATATCCCTTACTGCTAGTTTCTGTATGCTTGCACTTATCTTAATATTTTCCAGATCATTTGTTCCTATATTCTCTACACTTGTTCTTATTCTTACTATATCTCCTGCCGGCATATACTCATCACTGCTTATCTTTGCTCTTACTGCAAGTTTGTTGTCTATGATTATTTCTTCATCATCTACATCATCATCATCTTCTACAATAATTGTATATGGCTGGCTGTCGCTTCCTCCATTGCCGTCTTCAACAATTACAGTAACATCATATTCTCCTTCTTCCTCAGGAACCCATTCTATCAAACCTGTTTCAGAATCAATAGTCATCTCTTGTGGTGATTCTGTTAGTGAGTATGTTAAATTATCTTCAAATTTGCCAATAAAAAAATCTACTTGATCTCCTGTAACTTCTCCTGCTTCTTCTATTATTATGTCATTTACACCAATTACTGTACCATCTAACAATACAAACATATCTCCTTCTCCTAAATTATTGGTTAATTCACCATTAACCTCAAATTTAACTTCTGGAGAATTTCTATCAATATAATTTACTTTAACTTGGTAATTTTTTCCATCACACAAACCACTACTGGTTTCCCCTTGCTCCAAAACATCACTAAAACATTCAGATAGACTATTATTATCTGGATCATACGCATCAACATCATAATTATATCTCATTCCAACATCAGCTTCAGTTACAGGTCTTGAGGTTATTACAGGATTATTATTATCTTCATCATCATCGCCATCATCAATTACTTCAATATTAATTCTGTCTGTATCAGTTTTTCCATCATCATCAGTTACTGTCAGTCTGATAGTATAGACTCCTTCATCTGTATATACATGTTCTACATTAACTCCATTTCCAGAGCTTTCATCTCCAAAATCCCATTCATAGCTTACAATATCTCCGTCAGGGTCATAAGAACCGCTTCCGTCAAATACGATATTTTCATTGATCTCTGCAGAATCAACTGCTTCTATGTTTGCGATTGGTGGAAATTCATCAGGGATGTCAGGATCATCGTCATCTCCGATTGGCCCGTCAAATGGTCCCGGACCTGGTCCTTCATCATCAATAGGTGTAAAATCATCATCTCCTTCAAAATCATAATCATCATCACTCCAGTCATCAGTATCATCTACCCAGTCATCTGTTTCATCACTCCAGTCATCAGTATCATCTTCCCAATTATCTGTTTCATCACTCCAGTCATCAGTATCATCTTCCCAGTCATCTACCTCTCCATTTGGAATGATAGAATCCCAGCTTCCCATAAATCCTGCAGCTATAGAACTAATTAGACAAACTGCCATGATTATTGCTAGGATTATTTTTTTCATTTTCTTGTTTTTTAATTAATTAAGTAAAAAAATAAAAATAATTTATTTTTTCCCGTATTTAGGTGCTTCAAGATCAGTTATGCTCTCTAAGTAGCCATCTTCTATGTTTCTTTTTGGTTCCCCAAATACAGTTGAAGTTGCTGAAATTATTTCATAGTTTCCATTGTTGCCGTCTTTAAGATTTGAAAGATATTTTCCATCAAAGTCCCTTGATTCTGAATTATATTCTCCTTTTTCAGAAAGTTTAACAAGGTCTTCAAATGTTATTGTTACTCCAGGCATATCTCCTGTTCCGTCTGCTTCAGGCATCTCTTCAAATCTGTTTTCAAGTAATGCACTGTAATCTTTCTGCCCTAAAATTTCTTTTATATCATTGAATTTAATTCCACTGATAGTGATTCTGTTTCCTTCACTTGATCCAACTCCCCTATGTTTTCCATCATAATTAATGTGCATCATTATTCCTAGATCTACTTCTGCATTCTGATAGAAATCTTCTTCTAATGCATTATACAATGCTTCCATTTTATTTATGTTTTCTTTTGCTTCTTTGTTTCCAATACCATCTGCAATTGAAGGATGTCCTTTGATTTCACTTATTCTTTTTTTGATAGATTTAAGTGCACTTTCAGGGATATATCCGCCTAGTTCATAACCTTCTATTGTGTTCCATACATCATTATACCCTGCTTCTGATATTTGTTTTTCTAATTTACTTTCAGTTTCATCATCACTTTTTTTTGTTTCTGTTTTTTCTTCTGCTTTTATTTCTTTTTTGACTGCTGGTTTGTTAAGTTCTTTTTCTTCTTTACCATTTCCAGCATAGATTAAAGTTCCAACAGCTGCTAATCCTGCTAATGCAGTAGTGCCGACCCATCCTAAAATTTTTTTATTGACCATTTTTTATCTCCTCCAAATTAAAATTTTCTCCTGTAAAAGCCTTTGAATCTTCCCCCAAAACCTTGTTCGTCTTGGTAGAATCCTTCTAATCCAATGCCCCAGTGATTGTTGAATATTTTTGTGAATCTGACCTCTAATCCAATATCATTCTCTGTTTCTCCGTCAAAACCTTTTTCATTTTCATTATATAATCCGATTAAAAGGTCATAATCTTTTCCTAATAATCCTCCATAGACAGAGACAATATCTTTTTTTGAATCACCTATTGATTCAAAATCTGTTTTAAGCCTGTCAAAATCAATACCAGCATAGAAATCATTAAAAAATTTTTTGAATCCTAATGTAAGTGCGCTTTCTTTGTAGTCTTTTTCTTCACCATAATCAAACTCTCCATCGCCTTGATTATAGCTGACAAATCCTTTCCAGCCATCTCCAATAAATTTAGCTCCAATTCCCAATTTGTCAACATCCATATCTTCTATTGGATAATTGTCAAATTCTGTTTTGGCTTTTCCCAATCTAACTACAGAATTTATCTTTCCCCAGTCAAATTCAAAAGGATGATAAGCTGCAGCTTGATATCCTTTTTCATTAAAATCAACTTTTCCCATATTTTCAGTATCTTGTGTTCCTCTTGTATTATATGCAAAAAAACCAAGCGGTCTGCTGCTTATCTTAGCAGAAGCATTTATAGCATTGTAATCTTCTGCTCCAACTGCTTGTAATTTAGCTAAAAGATCAAAACCATCTGTAAAAAATTCAGGAGATTCTGCTTCCTGCATTGTTTCTCTTCTTTCAGCAGGCTCTTCAGCATGAACACTTTCATTTGCCAAAAAAGGAACCCAAGCAGGTGCTGTAATCAAAGCATATCTTCCAAAATTCTTAGATGTATCTATAACTTTAGAACATGATTTTTTTACGATATCTGTTAGTTTATGTGTCATCTTATTTTTCCTCATAAGTTGTGATTACTACATGGTAGTAGTGGTTATATATAAACCTTACGGTTTTTTGAGCATTTTTAAATGGTAAATCTATCAAGAATCTCTTTTTTATAATAAAATGGGGATGCTGGGATTCGAACCCAGATCTGGTGGTATATCCCAGGTATAATTCATCGTCTTTAGACTCATCGCTCCATGACTGGAGCCACCCATTCTAGCCAGGTTATACTACATCCCCTTATGGTAAGTAAATTTATATACTATTTATAAATATTCCTACTATATGCTCAAAATAGATGCAAGTCATGGAGAAGGCGGCGGACAGATTATCAGGACAGCTCTAGCTTTATCAACAATAACCGGAAAGCCGTTTGAAGCAAAAAACATAAGACACGGAAGAAAGGTCTCTGGATTAAAAGCTCAGCACATCAAATGTGTTAAAGCATTAGAAAAATTAGCCAATGCCAAATCTAAATATACTATAATAGGCTCAGAGATTCTAAAGTTTACCCCAGGAAAAATCCGTCCGCAAACATTAACTATAGATATAGGAACAGCCGGCTCTATCTCTCTTTTGCTTCAATCCCTCTTGCTCCCATGCATCTCAGCAGAGGACAAGATAATCCTAAAGATAAAAGGAGGAACTTCTGGAAAATGGGCTATGCCTTACGATTTCTTGGCCAATGTGTTAATCCCCCAAATTAAAAGATTTACAGAATCAACAGATATAAAACTGGAAAAAAGAGGATATTATCCAAAAGGCGGCGGAAAGATAATCCTAAAGATAAAACCTCTGGAAAAAAAGGAATTTCCCAGGATAAACAATTTAAATCAGGAAAATCTGATCCAGATAAAGGGGATCTCTCACGCATCCAATCATCTTCAGGATGCTGAAGTAGCTGAAAGAACAGCAAAGTCAGCAAAAATTTTACTCTCAAAATTTGATGCCCCTATTAATATACAAAAAGAATATGCAGACACCCTATCCCTGGGATCAGGGATTACCCTATGGGCAGTATTCTCCAAAGAAAAAAATGAGATAAATGTAAAAGACCCAATTATATTAGGGGCAGATTCTTTGGGAGAAAAAGGAAAAAAATCAGAAAAAGTTGGCAAAGAAGCAGCAAATAAATTAATCAAAGAAATTGAATCAAAAGCCCCTGTTGATAAACACACCGCAGATAACTTAATTCCATTCTTGGCAGTAGCAGGAGGAAAAATAAAAGTATCAAAGATAACAAACCACACAAAAACAAATATCTGGGTATGCGAGCAGTTTCTTGACAAAAAATTCAATATAGACGAAGAAAACAACATCATTTCTGTTTAACCTTTAGAAACAGTAACATTTTTAAATATCTTATTAACATTACATCTTACTATGGAAAAATTAACATGCAATTCATGCAAGAAAAGAATAACAAATAAACCAGGTTCAGCTGCATTCAAATGTCCTGCATGCGGAAAATCCACAATTGTCCGTTGCAAGCACTGCAGAGAGATAGTTGCAAAATATACCTGCCCTGAATGTGGTTTTACAGGACCTAATTAAAGAGGTAATATAAAATGGCAAACGTTGTTGTAACATTAAAGATAATGCCTGAATCTCCTGAAGTAGATTTAAACAAGATAGAGGCAGATGCAAAAAAGAAGATTATTGATTTTGCAGGAGAAGGAGAGATAAAATCAGAGCAGGTGCCTGTAGCATTTGGATTAAAATCACTAAATATGATATTTGTTATGCCTGAAGACAAAGGTTCTACTGAGCCTATAGAAGACGCAGTCGGAGACATCAAGGGCGTCCAGTCAGTAGAGGTTTCTGATGTCAGAAGAGCTGTAGGTTAGGATTGATTTTTCTGCTTGTATAAAATATCATTTAGTATTTTTCTTGTTCATTTCTTTCTTTAGATAACATTTCTCAGCAAAAGCAGCTATCTCAGCTTCTAGGTTGGGAAGTTCAGATTCTCCAAAAACAGCGTCCATAAAAGGTATTATCTTTTCATCCTTTGTTTTTGCTTTTAATCTCTTGTTCTGTATTATAGATTGTATCTTTGAGGTTGCCAGTGTTTCCTGCATGCATCCAAAAGGCCCCACATGGTAGATCCCGCAGATATCATTTAATTTTCCTTTAGAAAACAGATATGTTTCACTTATAGAAAGCACACTTTCTCCTCCAACTCTTTTTTCATATACAAGTTCTTTCTGAGCATTGTTTATCATCGATTTTGGGTCATGAGGTTTTCTTCCCTCTAGAAAATCTGAGACCGGAGCATATAATCTTTCATTTAATCCTTTCATATACCTTCCCTTTAACACAGAAGCAACATATCCTTTCCAGTCTTTCCTTTCCTTGTATTTTTCTATACTGTCTTTATTTACATATTCAAGCCACTGACTGGGCATACCAAGTATAACCTCTAACCCGTATTTTTCAAGAAGCCTTATTGATGCCTGATTTGCCATCTCATGGCATCTTACAAATATTTCTCCGTTCATCACAACCACAGGTTTCCTTTCTATACTTTTGTCTATTATATTCTCAAAATTTTCCGCAGCATTCTTCATGAATTCCCTCAGCTCTTTTGTTTTCCCTCCTTTTTCAACTATTTTGTACAGCTTTTTCTTTAACTTTTCATATTCTTTGTCAGCAAGCTTTCTTTCCTTCTCATAAGGCCTTGTTCTCAACAGCATATCATATAATATATCACTGCAGAAGCTTCCTTTGTAAAACAACGCAGATAACTTTGCCAGCTCTAGTTTAGATACAGGAACATTTGTATAGTCAACCTCACAGTCAGGAGATATGACCGGCACATCTTTAAAGCCGTTCTTATCAAAAAACTTCCTCATCATCACATGATACTGCCCCTGTCTGCACGGCCCTTTTGTCTGTGGTTCAAATACTGCTGCCTTTTTATTTGGGTCAATCCCTTTTTTTGATAGCCCATAAAGCCATGCAAGATGATCTCCTACCTGGAATGAAAAAGGCCTGCATGTGTTTGTACTTACAAATTTTCTTGCCATCTCCTGTGATTTTTCTGTTCTTGTAGGCATTACTTCTGAATTAAATCCTCTTGCCCTGAATGAAGCAGCAAGTACATTTGAATCATCCCCCATATAAGGGATACCTATAATCCTATTTTTCATCTCAGCTTCAGGTATATTGTTGTAAAAATCACATATCTCAACTTTTTTTGGAGTGTGTTTTTTAACAACCTCCCAGTTAGCCAAAGTTCTTGTTCCAAACTGTGCATTGCTGTTGTGCCCGTCTGTCTGCAAAACCAGATAAGGTTTCTCAGCCTTGTTTATTATTTCCTCTTCATGATAAAGCAGCAGAGAGTCAGTTCCGCAGTTAAAATTAGTCTCTCTTACAGGATACATCAGAGGGTCCATCGCAGTCATAAGATTATATTTTATCATGCTCTGCCCCTGATACCAGTACATGTTGTCAGCTATCTTAGATAAATCAATTTCAGGAGCTTTCAAAAAGAATGAAGGTATAAAATGAAGCCCGTAAGAGGCAAACAATTCATGCACTTTTGAGCTTGCCTTGTCATCTAATATAGTATATCCTCTTCCTATTCCTATAAATATCTTTTCTCCTTTTTCTTTCAGATTATCAACAAGCTTCTTTCCTGTTGAATACACCTTTTCCAGAAATTCCTTTTCAGCTTTTTTTGCATCTTCAACAGCTTTCTTGACTTTCTCAATGCTGAATCTTTTATCAAAAACCCGGTTTAAGTCATTTAGGATGTCTTTTTCAATCTTGTTGTCTGGATCATCAAAGTTTATCACAGGAAGCAGAACATCATCATTATCAAGGCTTAGCGCATCTTTTATCAAAAAACCGCTTCCCCCCACATAAGGGCAGAACCTGTATTTCTTTTTTCCAGAACCTATAGTATTTACTAAAAATATCTTATTCCTTCCTTTTCTTAGATATCTTTTCAGATAAGCACAATGTCCATATGCTAATTTGATGGGATAACATGTTTCAGGATGCGCATGGTTTATTCCAAGATTTGCAATCTCATCGTCTGATTCAGGGCTTATCCCTATATCAAACCCAAGCTTATTGTACAATGCTGTATAAAAAACACCTTTTTCATTCAAAAAAGTAAGGCTTCTTGGAATCAATATCCTTTCATTGCCTTCTTTATTTTCTTCCAGATTAATACTGTATTTTTCAAGATGTTTGTTTAATATCTTTTTGTACATCTCAACATAATTCAGGGTTTTTTTAACATAAGTTGATGTATTTCCTTTTGGACACAAGCCCCCTGAATAGATAACATCATCTCCTATCTTATAAACCTGAAGCTTGCAGTCCCTTACTCCGCAGGTATCATCTACAATCCTGCTGCAGTTCTCTATTTTTTTCTCAAACTTCATGTCAGCGATATCCAAACCCCTAAATTTACTTTCAAATGAAATGTCTTCTTTTTTCAGCCTCTCAATCTCATCATACACAGCAATCACAGCACCCAATGCCCCAAAAAGCTGCCTGTGAGGAAAAGCATGTATCTCCATACCTGAATGCAATGCCAGTGCAGCCAAACATGATTTTCCGTTGAAAGGCCCCCCTTGTGCAGAGGCATAATCCCCAAATTTCTCATTTCCTACAAACTTGTTGACATAACCCCCCATAAATCCAAAGGCGATGGCAGCTGCTATCTCTTCTTTAGGAAACCCCATTGCTATAAGTTTTGAGATTCCTGCTTCTGTAAAAACTCCGCAGGTTTCATCTACAACAGGGGTTTTTTTTGCTTTTAGTGCATATTCATGGAATGTTGTCTTGATATCAAGTCCTACCATCTCAACCATGTTGTGCATAGTCTGCCCAGTGCCGGCCATACAGCTGAGGTTCATCTTTGATTTTTTTACTGTTCCGTCTTTGTTAAAAAGAGTGAATTTTGCATCCTGACCTCCAAGTTCAAAGATTGTATCAACATTCTTGTTAAAATGCTTTACTCCAAATGCATGGCAGGTAATCTCATCTTTTACAATATCAATACATTTTTTCTCAGGATTTTTCTTTAAATCAGTGAAAAGCTTGTGATAAAAAGCACCAGAACTTCCTGTATAAGCAGTCCCTTTTATCTCTATCTTATCTCTAAGAAATTCTCTTATCTGCCTGAACATCTCCTGTGCAGTCTGCAGAGGCTTTCCGTTTGTATAAAGGCATATCTCAGCGATTATCTTTAAGTTATCAGCATCTGCGATTATAGCCTTTGTTGTTGTGCTTCCTCCATCCACCCCTATCAGCACATCTTTTTCAGGCTCATTATATATAGTAAGGTCATCTTTCTTTGCAATAGCATACTCTTCTTCATATATCTTTACTTTATCTAAAGCAGAGGACAACGGAGGGGCTGTCTTTATCTTTTCTTTTTCAGCTTTAGCAATAGAGCCTAACCTTTCTATATCTAATATTTTCTCAGTTCCTTTTGCCTTTACAGCAGCACCGATAGCTCCAACTTTTTTATAATTTTCAGGAACTGAGATTTCAACTCCAAGCTCTTTCTCAAGCATATCAACAAAAAATCTGTTTCCAAAAACCCCCCCTGTTGCAGCTGCTTTTTTGTTTTTGTCCAAAAATCTTGTTTTGATAACATCGCTTTTATAGTTCTTTGCGATCCTTAAAAACATCCCTTTGAGAATATTCTTTATCTGTTCTCCGCTGTTCTGAAGGTGTATCATATCTGACTGTACAACAACTCCGCATCTTCCTCCTACATCTATGTCTTTGTCTGATTTGGATATCTCTTCTTCAGTTCTTTTGAACATCTTGATCAGGTTTTCCTGAAGCGCTTTTCTGTTGTCTTTCCTGTTCTCTCCTATCTTCCCTTTTTCTAGAAATTCGTTTTCAAAAAATCTTCTGCACTGCTTTGTTATCAATATTCCAGATCCTCCTCCGCATTTTGTTCCGGTTCCATGATCAGGCACAAAACTTTTGTATCCATCTTCTGTCTTTACTTTTTCTCTTTCAAAGAAATAAGGGTCTTTTGCTCCTATATGAAAAATATAATCAGCATCTTCTGCTGCTATCCCTGCTCCAGCAGGTATCGCAATAGTGTCATGAAAAAAAGGCATTTCTGTTTTTTCAGCTATAAACTCTCCAACACTGCCTGTAAATGCAGTTGTAGCTATCTTTCTTCCATACTTTGAGATTATATCTTCATAGATATCCTTCAAAGCCTCGATAGGATTTCCAAAATGCATCACTGATTCAGACGAATATATTATCTTTCCTTTTTCATCTAAAACAACAGCATGAACAGAATCACTGCCCGCATCAAATCCTGCAGTATATTTGTTAATACCCATAACTAAAGAAACCATTAAAAGATTCTTTAAAAACTTTTAGCTTTTCATCAGTTTGATCAATTTCTTTTCTTCAATATCACTTCTTATAGAATTATCTGCAAAATGAGTCAATGCAACTTTATAGCCTTTTTTCTTTATTTTCTTAATCAATACATCCTGTTTTATCATCTCTAATTTGTTCTTCTTGCATATTTTCGGCAGATTATAGAATCCAACAACAGGAATTTTGCTTTCCCTTTTTATTATATCTAAAAATTTATCATTTCCCAGCTTCGCAACTGCAGAAGCAAGCTTTTTACCCCGCAACTGCCCAAGCCATAAAGGTCCGGCATCATTAAACATCCCGTGCTTCTCAATAATCTTGTCAACCTTCTGCTTTCCCTTTTCACATCTGAAAAATATCCTGTAATAATGATCCTTAAAATATGAATATATTGGAGTTAAAGCTTTGTCATGATCTGCCCCTATCAGCTGCACCTTCCTGATCAATATCCTCAACCCGTTTTCATGCATTGTTGAATTTTTTTGAGGAACAGCCCAGTACTTTCTTTTACATGCATTTACAAAACTTCCAGCCAGACAGCCGGTATCTGTTGCAGTAACAGCTAAAATTCCGTTTCTTCCCAGCCTTTTAATTGCAGAATCTAAAAACACATTTGGACTCCCAAAAGGATCAACATCGACATAATCAAACCCCTTGCTTTCCAAGATAAACATATTTGCATCTTTGTTAAAGACTCTTGCCCTACTCTTCACCTTGTTCTTATTTAGATTTTCCTTGATAACTTTAACAGCTTCTTTGTCAATATCATTTATCCATAATTCTTTAATCTTTGATTTAGGCAGTTCTTTCAAAAATCTAACAGCCCTAACTCCACTCCCTCCCAAAGGCAGTCCAATTGTCATCTTTTTATTATCAATAGCTTTCAAGACTAAAACAGAAACAGTCCTGTTAAACTCCATAACTGGATTGTAAAAAACAGGAAGTTCTTTTGAAATCTTCATCTCTTTAGGAACTTTAATCTTTACTTTGCCTTCTGTAATTATTTTATACATCTTATTAAAAAACTGATCAAATCAATATAAACCTTTCTTTTCCGACAGATTTTTAAACCATCTTCCTCTCCTTTTTCTGTGATAAAAAATGCCCATAATTCTTTATTTCTAGACCACAGGTCACTGGACATTTACCCCCGTAAGATATTTAAGTGTTAGAATCTTATTTTTCTTTAAGATTTCTTCATTGAAATCCAATAAGCTCTCTGGTGATTTCAGATGAATTCAAATATTCAGAAAAAATTAAAGCATTCTAAAAAAATAGATTTTACAGATAGTCCTTTCTCTAAAATTATATCCAATAAAAAGCATATTTCAAATATAATAAATATCGCTTCTAGAAAAATTAACACAAAATTAAATACTCCAATTGCAAAAGGAATTAATATTGAATTAAGAACTTGGAAAAAATTTATTCAGGGAAAGTATATCAAATCTTTATCTTATGATAGAATAAATAACTTTTGCAATATTTCCATAAATAGTGCTAGAAAAGGTATATATCTAATAGATGATATAAGAAATCCAAATCTTCCACTAAATTTTGATTCAAAAGAAGGAGCAAGATTAGATGCAGGAATAATTAACGAAGGTAGGATGAGAGACAGGATAATAGAATATACCAATAAAGACAAAGAAGTATTAAATAAAATTTTAAAATACAGTAAAAAACTTTTAGGAAATAATTTTTCCCCCAATATTAGAATTGATAGGAGAGATAGCACACGATGCATCTCTTTTCCACCAATTTTTGCAAAACATTATTCTAAATTAGGTTTTACAAAACAGAACAAAAGTTCAGCCCCAATTCATATTCCTCAATATATCTTAGATAATGAAGATTATCAAAAGATATGGTGGCAGGGAAACTTAAGCGAAGAAGCATCCATACATTATCTAATTCATAAAAATAAAAAACTCAAAAATACTTTCTATATAACTCCAAGAATTCAATTGAATAGAGTAAAATCCGTAAAATTAAATTTATCTAATCTTAATAAAGAAACTACTTATTATCAAAAAGATTTACCCAAAAGCATTGTAACATCATTGAAAATGAATCCTTTAAGATTGATGCTTGATGAAGCTAGCATATTAAATACATTTGATATCCAGACTCAACCATATTTTTCTAAACTTTATGTAAATAAATTAAATCAGACAACTGCCACATATACTATCTTGCTTTATAAACTTGAAGACATAGAAAAATACATCACTAACATTGGATTTGAACTAAAAAGACATAAAAAACAGACAGAAATTTTATTTAATAGCCGAGGCAGACATAACCTAGGTGAAATAAGAGATATTTTAATAAAATTTTATAAATTGACACCAAAATACTTAAGAGGGATCAAAAAGATAAGGTTTAATAAGTGGTTATCTTTTGAAGATAAAAAAGAATTACTAAAAAAATAAAATGATTAGACAACCAATAGTAGTTTTTATGGGGCATGTGGATTCAGGAAAAACAAGTTTACAAGATTTTATTAGGCATACCTCTGTCGCAAAAGCAGAAGCAGGAGCGATTACGCAGGCTATCGGAGCATCCATAATCCCTCTAGAAACAATAAAAAAAGTTGCAGGTCCATTATTAGATAAATTGAATATAGACCTTACAATTCCAGGACTTTTAACTGTAGATTCACCAGGACACGCAGCATTCACAAACATAAGAAAACGAGGAGGAAACTTAGCAGATATCGCAATTGTCGTTATTGACATCAATGAAGGTATCATGCCTCAGACAAAAGAAGCTATTGAAATTCTAAAAACATACAAAACCCCTTTTATAATCGCTTTGAACAAGATTGACCTCATCAAAGGATACAAAAAAACAGAAGGCCCTTTACTGAAGAAGATAGAATCCCAGGATGATGCAGTAAAAAAACATATAGAGACAAAACTTTACGAGATTGTAGGAGAACTCCATGAGATGGAATTTGAATCAGAGCGTTTTGACAGGGTAAATGATTATACAAAACAGATCGCATTGGTTCCGACATCTGCAGAGACGGGAGCAGGAATTCCAGAATTATTGATGGTCATGACAGGTCTTGCCCAAAGATATCTTGGAGACAAGCTGGAATGTGACAGCAAAGCACCTGCAAGAGGGATAATACTTGAGATAAAAGAAGAAAAAGGCCTTGGAAAAACTCTTGATGTTATTTTATACGATGGCTGTCTAAAGATAAAAGATACTTTTGTAATCGGTTCGTTGGGAGAACCAATAGTCACAAAGGTCAAGGCATTGATGCAGCCCTCTCCGCTTCAGGAGATGAGAGACAAGAAAACAAAATTCAAGGCAGTTAAAGAGGTTACCGCAGCTACAGGAGTAAAGATTTCTGCAAAAGAGATTGATGATGCAGTTGCAGGTATGCCTGTCCACTCTGCATATGAAAATAATATAGAAGAGATAAAAGAAAAGGTTCAGAAAGAAGTAAAAGAAGTTCTTATCCAGACAGACAAGGAAGGGATAATTGTAAAAGCAGATACTCTTGGAAGCCTTGAAGCAGTTGACAATCTCTTAAAAGAAAAAGATATCTCCATAAGAAAAGCCACAATAGGAGATATAACAAAAAAAGATCTGACTGAAGCAGAGTCGATGTATGAGACAGACCCGCTTCAGACAGTGGTTCTCGGATTTAATGTCAAGGTATCTCCAAAAGCAAAACCTTTTGTTAAATCATCAAAAGCAAAAGTCATCACAGATGATGTAATCTATAAGATAATAGAAAACCTAGAAAAATGGCAGGAAGCAGAGAAGAAAAGACAGGAAGCAAAACAGCTTGAAGGAATAACAAAACCCTGCAGAATCAAGATGCTTGGAAAGGGTTACATATTCAGGCAGAACAATCCCGCTGTTTTTGGGGTTGATATTCTTGAAGGAGAGCTCAAAGCAGGAACCCCTTTGATGAAAGAAGACGGTTCCAAGGTAGGCATAGTAAAATCAATACAATTAGAGCAGGAAACCATAGAAAAAGCAGAAAAAGGAAAACAGGTTGCTGTTTCTGTTCCAGGCATAACCATTGGCAGGCAGATAGAAGAAACAGACACATTCCTCTCTGATATTCCAGAGGAAGATTTCAGAAAAGCAAAAAAACTAAAAGAACATCTTTCACAGGAAGAAAAAAAATTATTAAAAAAAATAGCTGAGATCAAAAGAAAAGAAAACCCTGTTTGGGGAATTTAATTCTTATCTATTATTTTAGCAGTTCATCCATTGATTTTTTCGATTTGCCTTTTCCTTTGCTTTTTTTAACAGCTTCTTTTGCAGCCTTTTCTAGATCTACTCCTAAATCCTTCAGTTCCTTTATATGCATCTGCATCAGCTGCTCTACTACATTTAATATCTTCTGCATCTCTTCTCTTTCTTTTGCTAAAGTAGCCAAAGCGCCTTTGTGAAATCCGATTCTTTCTTCTTCTGAAGCTTCTTTGTTTTTCTTTGCCATAATAATCACCTTTTATCTAAAATTTTCTTTCACTATATAAACCTAACCCATATGCAGTTCAACAATATCATCATTTTTTAACTTGTGGTCAATGCCTACTCTCTGCCCGTCATGGGTGGCTGATTTTCCCCATACTCTTGCAAACCTAAACTTCTTGATAAAATCCTTGTGAACATGCTCAGCCATATCCTCTATAGTGCTTCCTTTTTCAATCGCAAATGGGGGATAGCTCGGTTCTTTTCCAGGCTCTTTTGTATATACCTTTATTGTATCCAGGCTTCTCCATATATCTTTCTTTATATCGTTGTTTTCATTATATATTATCTGCTTTGCATTTATATCATCAAGCTCTTTTCTAAGCACTTCATATTCTTCTGTATTCTTGAAAAGAAGCACAACCAGATCAGCCTGATTTATTATTCCCAGATATGCTTTTCCATTTTCAGTTTCTGAAAAATTATCAACTATCGCCGGAATCTCCACCATCTGAAGCTTAATTCCCTTGTAATCCATCATTCCGATCTCAGGCTTTGCAGTGGTATATGGATAGTCTGCAACCTCTGCACCAGCCCCTGTTAATTTGTTCAGTAATGTGCTCTTTCCTGAATTGGGCGTCCCAACCAAAACAATTTGGGCTGCACCTTCTTTTGGGACAGTTATCCCTCCTCTGCCTTTCTTTTGCTCAGCCTCTTTTTTCTGTTTTTCTTTTAATTTAGAAATCTTTGTCTTTATCTCCTGCCTTAGCTTTTCAGCTCCTTTGTGGGTTGGAGCTGTACTTAACATCTTCTTCAGAGCCCTGAGTTTCTCTTCAGTGGTGCTTGCTCTGGTATATTCCATCTCAGCAGCTGAATACTCAGCTGTTACATTTGTTGGCATCTTATAAAAACACAATTGCGGAAGATTTATAAATATATTCCTTAATATTAACAGCATGTCCAATCTAATAAACCAAACTACTGTTTATCTTGATGTTGTTTTTTCTCAGCTTTTCACTAAACTAATAGTTGCAGTTATCATACTTCTTATTGGATTTGTCATCGCAAGAATAGCTGGAAAACTGACCCAAAAGATACTTCATGAGATAGAGCTTAACAACATCCTCAAAAAAGCAGGAGTAAAGATGGAATTGGAGGATATATTGAGCAACCTTGCAACTTATTTGATTTACTTCTTCACTATAATCTGGGCTCTAAATTCTATGGGTTTAACCACAACTATCCTGAACATGGTCTCAGCAGCATTCCTTGTCTTGATAATAATATCAATAATCCTGGCTGTAAAAGACTTTTTTCCAAATATGATTGCAGGACTATTCATTTATAGAAAAGGCCTGATAAAAATAGGAGACAATGTAAAGATAGACAACATCAGGGGAACAGTAAAAAAGATAACTTTGATAGAGACAGAAGTAAAGACAAGCTCAGGAGACACTATCTATATTCCAAACTCAAATATAACTAAGAAAGAGATTTTAGTTAAGAAAAAGAAATAAAATTTGATATATTTAAAACTTAAGCTATTTTCTCTAACACACTAACAATGTTCCATATCTGTGTTCTGATATAAGGCTGCAGGTTCGGGTCATCTGCAATTTCTTCAAGTTCATGCAGAGCCTTGTTAACTCTTATAGAAACTTCTTTGTCTTCTTCCAGCGAAATTACAGTCACTACTATCCTTTCTTTTACATTTCTTGGAACAGAATCTTCTTCAAGTTCTTTCAAAATAGAAATAACACTCTGGATCTGTTTTTCTGTATCCATCTTGATCACTTCTTCTTTTCTTTTTCGGGATTTAGATTCTTCATAACTTCAGACCGCATAGAGCTTGCCTTTTCTTTCATTTCTTTTTCCTGCTTTTCCAGAGTTTTTATCCTAAGCTCAAGCATCTCTTTCTTTTCAGTAAGATCATTTTTCAAATCTTCCTTGTCAGCGCTTACCATTATATTTCCGACTATTTTGAAAGTTTCTTTGCTTTTTTCCATCTCTTTCAATGCAGACTCAACTTCCACCAGCCGGGTCTGTATCTGCTGTTTTTGGGCAAGAAAACTCTGCATTCCCTGTTCAATCATCTGCAATTTTTGAATCTTTTCCTGTGTTTTTTCATCCATTTTAAATCTTGTTTAATTTTTCATAAACAGTTATCAGTTTTGTAATTCCGTTCATTGTTGCTCTCAATGCAACCGAATCCTCGGCTTTAATCTCAAACAACAAATAATCTTTTTTCTTTTTAATCTCAAAATTGGATCTTTTTTTATCAGCTAATTCCGGCTTAAAACATGAGTAAAGTCTTTCCGGATCCCCGTAAACCTTTATTTCAGCAGCCAACTTCATCTTGCTTTAACTTTGGTTGTTTCTGTTCTTGACTTGAACAGCATCTTGCTTCCGCAATAAGGGCATCTGACTCTCTTTCTCAAATATTCAGCAGCAACTCTTTTGTTGCAGTTAAAACATTTATAGCTTACCATTTTTATTCTTCTTTTTCCTCATTTATCTTTTCTTCAGGCTCTTCTTCTTTTTCCTCTGTTTTTATTTCTTTCCTTACAGAATAAGCCTTTCCAGTGAATTTTGCACCGCATTTTCTGCAGTTCCATATCCCTGCAGCAACCCTTTTTACCTTTGGTGCACGACAGTACGGGCAGATGTGTTTTCCCTTTTGAACTGCTTCAACTTCAGCTAGTTTATGCTTTACTCTTCTTCCATATCTTGCGCCGAATCTTTTTACTGATCTTAATTTTTTCTTTTTTTCTGCCATATGATATCTCCCTTTTACATTAAGATGGGGCTACCCAGACTCTCAAAGACAAAAACATATATTTTGCCTAATTTGAACTGGGGTCGTAGCGTCCCAAACGCCAAAGGCTAGCCAAACTACCCCATAGCCCCATGCAAGTAGTTAAGTATATTCGAAAACTTAGATTTGTTTATAAAATTTACTAAAATTCTAGTAAACCCGTAAGCAAAACCCGTTATTTCTTGCTATATTTAGTTTAGGCAAGTTTTATAAAGATGATGTTTTTTTGTTAAACTATGGCTCTAACATCAAAACAGAAGTTTGAATTGAAGAAATTGGTAAAAGAATTAAGCCGATATAGAGGGAGGCATACTGAATTGGTTAGTGTATATGTTCCTAAAGGTTATGATATGAACAAGATAATCAATCATCTGTCTCAAGAGCAGAGCACTGCTGAAAATATAAAGTCAAAATCAACCAGGAAAAATGTGATTGATGCGCTGGAAAAGATGATCCAGCACCTTAAGGTTTACAAAAAAACACCTGAGAACGGATTGGCTGTCTTTTCAGGCAATGTTGCTGAAAGAGAAGGGCAGTCAGATGTTCAGGTTTGGAGTGTAGAGCCTCCAGTGCACCTAAACCAAAGGCTTTACAGGTGTGACAAGGAATTTGTCCTTGAGCCTTTGGATATGATGCTGGAGCACAAGAATGTCTATGGGCTGGTTGTTATGGACAGGAGAGACGCCAATATCGCTCTCCTCAAGGGAAAAACCATAGTTCCGTTAACTAAAACCCATTCCCAGGTTCCTGGAAAGTTCCGTGCTGGGGGGCAATGTATCTCTCCCGATTCTCTAGTCCAGTTATCTGATGGTTCTATACCTAAAATTAAAACCGTTCATAATCCAAATATAGTCAAATCAGTTATGATCAAAGACAGTTTTACAATTAACGATTCTAATATAACAGATAAATGGAATGCAAAGAAGAAGCAAATTTATAAAATTATTACAAAAAATCCTCGTTTGGAGGTTCAATCTTCAAAAGATCATATTTTTTTTGTGGCTGCTTCTAATGGGCTTATTGAAAAACCTGCTGAAGAATTAAAAAAAGGAGACCATTTAATAATGCCAGAGAAAATAAATATCAAAGGAAAAACACATAGGTTAAATTCAAAAAAATATTATAATTCTTTTATAATTTCTAAGAAAGGTCAAAAACTTCTTAAACAAAAAAGACAAAAGAAAAAGCTATTTCAAAGACAATTAGCAAAAAAAATCAATGTAGCTCAAACTACAATCTCTTCTTATGAACTTGGAAAATTAAACGCAAAAAGAGAACAACTGAAAAAAATTTGTAATGCGTTAGATATAAATTTTAAAGATTTTATTAAAAACAACACCCGGCCATTTCTTTATAAAAAAATAAAATTGCCTATTAAATTAAATGAAAAATTTGCTCAATTTTTGGGATACCTCATAGGAGATGGTTGTATAGAGAAAGACAGAATAACATTTTTTGAACAATACAGGGATTTAGCGTTATCCTATCAAAAAAAATTTAGTAAACTATTTGAAATGGATCTAAGCTATCGATTCAGAAAAAATAAAAATTACCATCAAATAAGATTCACAAGTAGGCCTTTAGTAAGATTAATTCAAAATGAATTCCCTGAAATCAAAAAGTCATTAGATTCAGAAATTCCCCAAAAAATACTGCAGTCTAATAATGAAATCATTGCCTCGTTCTTAAAAGGTATTTTTGATGCTGAAGGGTATGTTTCTACAAGAAAACAGGTCGCACTTGGAATTAATAATAAAAGATTAGTTCAGCAGCTGCAGCTTGCGTTGTTAAGATTCAGTATAATTGGCTCTATGCACGAATATGATAATAAGGTTAATATTCATAGCAATAATCCAAGATTTACATTAGATATAACAGAAAAAAAATCATTAAAATTATTTAAGAAATTTATTGGTTTTACCTCTAAAAAGAAAAGTGAAAAATTAAAATCTATAATAAAAAACAAATCTGGTAAAAGCAATATCAGACAAATTGTTGTTTCAGGAAGAAAAATAAAAAAAATAATCGAAAATGCAGGATATAATTTGCAATTATTCCCTAAAGTTAATTGTTTCTTCAGAAATGAAAGAATGATGGGTAAACAAACATTTAAAAATTCTATCTTATCAAATATAAAAGATGAAAAATTGTTTAAACAATTAGAAGAAATTTATCATTATTCTATTCTTCCAGTGAAGATTCATGAAATAGAAAAAAGAAAAAAACCAACTAAAATGGTTGATATATCAGTAAAAAATCAAAACTTTATAGCAAATGGTTTAATTGTCCATAATTCTGCTCAGAGATTCGCAAGGATAAGAGAGGGAGCTGCCAAAAGGCACTACAAAAAAGTTGCTGACTATGTAAAGAACGAATTTCTAAAGAATAAAAATCTAAAGGGGATCATAGTTGGGGGTCCTGGTCCGACTAAAGAGGATTTTGTTGAAGGAGGCTACCTTACAGGGGATTTAAAAAAGAAGGTGATTGCAGTTAAAGATCTGTCATATACTGGAGACTTCGGTCTGCAGGAACTGGTAGACAAGTCCCAGGATGTTCTCGCAAAAGAAGAAATCGCTTTTGAAAAAAAGCTGATGGGCAATTTCTTTGAGATTCTTTCTAAAAATCCTGGAAAAGTAAGTTATGGAGAAAAAGAAGTGATGAAAAATTTAAAATTAGGGGCAGTAGACATCCTGCTTTTGTCAGAAGTTCTTGAAGATGAAAAGGTGGAAGAGTTTGAAAATGAATCAGAAAAAGTAGGCACAAATGTTGAGATTATCTCTACAGAGACAAGAGAAGGTGCTCAGCTGAAAGACATAGGAAAGATCGCGGCTATACTGAGATACGAAGTACAGCAATAAAAAATAAAAAATTAAAAAAATTAAATTCTAAAAATCTGTTCCTCTTAGAATCTCTTTCCAAAGCTCTTTTTCTATCTCATAGATTATATTTTCTTTTTCCCCAAATCTTTCTGCTCCCATATCACAGATTCCATTTTTTTGGTTAAATATCTTTGTTCCCATTTTTCAACCCCCACAGGTTTTTCCCAGCTTTTGCTGGAATAATCATAATAAAGCATTACAAAAATATATACTTTTGCTGTGATAAGTATATAGCAAAAAGAAAAATTTATATAGCTGTAGTAATATATATTAGTTATATGGAGTCAAGAAAAATCCAGTTGGTAGGAAATCGTTCTTATTCTGTCTCTCTTCCTAAAAAATGGGTATTAGCAAACAACCTAAAGGAAAAAGAGGTTGTTTTTATAGATATAAACAACAATGACGAATTGATAATTAAGAAAGCAGATACAGAAAACCAAAAAAAAGAAAGCATAACTGTCAACCTGGAAGAGATAGACAATATAGCAGAGTTTTTGATGATATGTTATGTTAAAAATATTAATAATATCACCTTATTAACTAAAAAACAAGAATACGAAAAGATAAAATCAATAAGAAACGTACTTAAATATTTAGAAGGCTATGATATAATATCTGAAAACAATAATAAGATAAAGATTTCATTCTTGTTCAACACCATCAATATCAATCTAAAAAAGATCCTTATCAGGATGAATTATCTGTTAAAATTAGAGCTGACTTCTATAAGCAATAAAGACAATGAAGCATTAGAAGAAACAGAGACTTCTATCGATAAGTTATACCATCTTTCAAAAAGGATATTATTCTCCTGCATAAGAAACAAGAAATTAAGAAAAGAAAATGATATCAAACATGATGAAGATACCTTCTTTTACAAAGACATATTCAAAAAATTAGAAAATATCGGAGACAATATAGTTAAGCTGAAAAACCAGGATCTGTCCAAAAAAGAAACAAAAGAATTGAATAAATTTTTGGAATTGTTGTCGGATTTGTTGATAAAAAAGCAAGATGCCTCCAAAATAAAGAATGCATTGTCAAAAATCAGGTTTAATTCTCAAGATGATTATACAGACAGGATATTGGGAAGATTAAATGAATTGGGCATAGATATAATTGAAAATGCAGTTTCAATAAAGTTTAACAAAACCTACTTTTCATAAACAATATAAACAACTTATTCTTCTCAAAATTTATGAACCTTATCCAAAAAGCATATTCAGAATTGTATCCAGAAAAAACTCTGGATTACAATACAAATTTAGTCTATTCAGGAAGATTCAAGGCATATAATGCAAACGCATCCAAATCCGCAACAACAATAACAATAAAGCTTTCCAAAAAATGGAAAAAGATATCAGAAGACATCCAAATCGGACTTATCCAGTCAATCCTTGTTAAGCTATTCAAGACAAAAAAAAGGACAATGAACATGGATCTTTACACTAATTTCATCAAACATGTCCATATATCAGTTCCAAAGACAAATACAGATCCTCTGCTTGAATTATCATTCAACAGGGTAAATGAAAAATATTTTTCTAATCAGATAGAAAAACCAAATCTAAGATGGGGTTCTGCTTCAGTAAGAAAACTTGGCTCTTATGATTACCAGTCAGATGAGATATCTATCTCTACCATATTCAAAAACCGCCCTTATCTGCTGGATTATGTTATGTACCACGAGATGCTCCATAAAAAACACAAGTTCTATCAGACAAAGACAGGAAGATTATACCACCACACCTCAAAATTCAAAAAAGATGAAAAAGCATTTGAAAATTCAAAAGAGATAGAAAAAAATATCACAAAAATCTGCCGTAAAAAGCGGTTGTCTAAAGCTTTGAATCTTTTCAGGTTTTAGGGGTTTAAACTGCTCAATATATACAGCAAGGCTTATTTTGTTCAGTTATAACTTCAAATAAGCTTAAAACAGCCTTCTTTAAATCATAACCTTTATATATCTCCTGCTTCAATCTTAATCATATTTTTGGAGGAGATATTATGTCATCAAAAAGATTATTGCCTTTGGCTGCAATGGAAAAAATTCTCAAGCAATCCGGAGCAGAGAGGGTTTCAGACAAGGCAAAAGCTGCCTTAAAATTGATAGTAGAAGAAAGAGCAGAAAAGATAGCATCACAGGCTGTTAGATTTGCTGCACATGCTGGAAGAAAGACAGTAAAAGCAGGAGATGTAAGATTAGCTGCTAAATAATATTAAGATAGGGGGATTAACATGGGAGAAGTAAAACAGACTAGCGTAGGAAATTTGACCAAAGGAAGTTATGTTGTTGTTGATGGTGTTGCCTGCAAGGTTAAAGGCACCCAAACATCAAGGCCTGGAAAACACGGCCATGCAAAAGTAAGATTAGAGGCTGTTGGTTTGATCGACGGCAAGAAAAGAGTTATAGTCATGCCAGGACATGACAAGATAAAAGTTCCGATAATAGGGAAAAAAACAGCACAGGTATTGTCAATTCAGGATAATACTGCAAATGTTATGGATTCAGAAACATATGAAACATTTGATCTGAAGATACCTGAAGATTTAAAAGGAGATGTTGTTGAAGGTTCAAATGTGCTTTACTGGGAGATCCTTGACCAGAAAACAATGAAACAAGTCAAGGAATAATTAAATTTAAGGAGATAAAAATGGCAAAAATAGAAGAAGCAGACAAAAGGCTTTTTAGAAATGTATTTGTCTGCATGAAATGCAAATCAAAGATAAAGGCAAATCCGATGAAGGTTTCAGAGGGAAGAGTAAGCTGCAGAAAATGCGGCTCAAAACAGCTGAAACCCATAAGAAAGAAATAACTTTGTAAATAAAGAGGTAATCAAGACAAATGGATATCCAGGTAATAGCAGCAGTAATCTTTGTTTTATTTCTTGTCTTTTTTATCATCAAAAAAAGAAAAAACATTGTTTTGCAAAAGATACTTTTTCCTTTTCTTTATCTTGTTCTTTACAGGAGCAACTTTGGGATAAAATTCATCAACAGATTTGCAAAAAAGTATAGGGAATGGATAATTTTCTTTGGATACTGCTGCGTAGGCATAGGCATAGTTGGCATGGTATTTATATCCATCAATATTATTCTTATGATATGGACCCTGATTACTGCTCCAGTTTCACAGCCAGGTGTTGCTCTTGTCTTGCCTTTTACAAATGTTCCTGGAATAGGTTATCTTTCTTTTTTTCATTGGATTATTGCCATTTTTGTATTAGCAATTGTACATGAGTTTTCCCACGGAATCGTTGCCAAAGCTCATGGTTTGCCGATAAAATCATCAGGCTTTGCTTTCTTTGCTTTATTAGCTCCGATAATACCTGCCGCTTTTGTAGAGCCGGACGAAAAAAAACTTTCCAAATCCAAAGATATAGTTCAATACTCTATTTTTTCAGCAGGACCAATAATCAATATTTTATTAGCTCTTTTGATCTTGATTGCCATGCCATATGTTATCAGCCCTTCAAAATTAGCCCCATTTGAATCTACAATAACTGAACCTGTCGGATTTTCATTTGAGCTGACTAATTCCACTTTGCCTGCAGCAAAAGCAGGGCTAGAAGATGGGATGATTATAGATTCTTTTAATGGACAGCCAATAACAGAAGTTGCTCCTTTCCTTGAAAAGATGTACTACTGCTCATCTTCTGGAGACAATGTAACATTGGGTGCAAACGGAACTGCTTATGCTATTACCACTGTAGCTTCAGAGGATGGAGAAAGAGGTATAGTAGGAATACAGAACTTTGTAAATGAAAGAAAGATGAAGCCAAAATATGCATGGCTGAAGCATCCGTTCTATTGGACAAAAGATCTGTTTAAATGGCTTTTCCTGCTTAATTTCTTTATTGGCTTGTTTAATCTTCTTCCTTTAGGAATAGTTGACGGCGGAAGAATACTTAAGACATTTTTAGATAAGACAATAAAAAATAAATTAAAAGCAAGAAAGGTATGGAGTTTTATCTCAGCATTCTTTTTGATATTGCTGTTGTTTGGATTAGCAACAACTTATTTAGGAAATCCTTTTGCATTTTTAAGATGAATCTTTCAGTAATTCTAGTTGAAGCGAAAAACAGCGGAAACGTCGGAGCTATTGCAAGAAGCATGGCTAATTTCGGCTTTTCAAAATTAATTTTAGTTAATCCAAGATGCAAACATCTTTCTCAGACAGCAAGGAACAGAGCAAAATGGGCTCAGGATGTCTTAAAAAAAGCAAAAGTTGTAAATAAAATTCCAAAAGTTGATACTTTGATTGCAACAACTGCAAAGCTTGGCTCTGATTACAACATTCCTCGTGTTCCAATTTCTCCTAAGCAACTTTCAAAAGTTGCAAAAGGAAATATAGGTTTATTATTCGGCAGAGAAAGTATAGGATTGACAAATGAAGAAATTCAACAGGCAGATTTTGTAGTCTCAATCCCAGCTTCAAAAAAATATCCTGTAATGAATCTCAGCCACGCTGTAACAATCCTTCTTTATGAAATCTCAAAAGAAGACCACACCTTTCACATCAAGCTTGCAACAGAAGCAGATAAAAGACAAGTCTTAAAACTTCTCAATCAAAAGATGAAATCCATGGATTTCAAAACAAAAGAAAAAAAACAAACTCAAATCAAAGTCTGGAAAAGAATGATTTCAAAATCTTTCTTGACAAGAAGAGAAGCTTTTGCTTTGATGGGATTTCTGAAGAAATCATAATTATTTTATCAAACTTCCCATAACATCTTGGAAAAAAACTTCTTTGCCTTTATATTTCACAGCTTCTCTCCCAGTAAAATAACTATAATCTCCTTTTATCTTAAATGTGTATTCAAAATCTCCTTGCTTAAACTTCTTTGGACATCTAAAAGGCAAATTATGAGTAGTTTTCATTAATGCTTTTTTCAAAAAGCCATAAACTTTCTCAATAAATTCTTTAGAATCTGATAATGCTTTGCCTTGATAACTCATACACCAAACTGGCTTGTTCTTATAGAAAACAATTTCTTTTCCAGGAGGCCACACCCATCCAGAATAAGAATCATGATATCTCCAATCTCCATCAACAAAATCATAATCTTTGTGTCCTGCAATAATAGATTTACATTTTATCTTTTTAGGGGCAGCATAGGTGTTTTTATGTGCCTTTGCAATAAATTTCAATAGTTCTTTCATTTTCTCTTATCAAACCATTTCTTAACTCTCATATCAATCTTAGGCTTTGCTTCCTTCCCTAATGAATAATAGATTTTCTCAGCTTGTCCGCCCCAGGAATAATCTCCTTTCTCCATCTTTATCGCCTGCACTTTAAACTCATTTGTCGCAAGACCTTTCTTCAAATGATAATAGATGCTTCTCATAGTTACTGCTGGAAATATTTCCCTGTAAACTCTGTAGATATCATACCCATATCCTTTCTTCATAAAATAAAGTATCTCTACAATATTCTGCCTTATCTTTGATTCAACAGGTCTCCCTCTCTTCGCCATAACAAATAAAATCTAAAACTTATTTAAATACCTTTCCATATTGAAAATAAATAATATTTTTCGTA
>CAZFSZ010000004.1:0-51823 GCA_964521755.1 uncultured Methanosarcinales archaeon
CTCTGCAAAAAATCCAAATATTTATATAGGTTTATTTTTTAATTTTTAGCACAATGAATGAAAAATGCAACGGAAGAACAATTATAGGGTTTAGTGAAAAGGTCAAGATTATAGGCCCTAAAGAGAGCAAGACAGTTACAGCAAGGATAGATACAGGAGCTACGATGAGCAGCATCGATTCAAGACTGGCTGCAAAATTAAAACTTGGTCCGGTAATAAGGACAAAATTAGTGAAGTCTGCGCAGGGCTCAAGCTCAAGGCCTGTGATAAAGGCAAAATTAAAGCTGGACGGCAAGATCATAGAAGAAGATTTTTCCATTGCAGACAGAAAACATATGAAATATGCTATCCTTATCGGACAGAACATTCTTAAAAAAGAGGATTTTTTGATAGACCCTCACAAGCAGGTGAAAAATAAATGACCTTAAACGCCGCTGTTATCTCGCTTGGAAGCAAAAGCTCAAAATGGACAGCAAAAGCTATGAAGAACTATTTTAGGACAGCTGATATGCTTGACATAAGAGAGATAGAGGTAAATTTGGGCCATAAAGAAGTGCAGGTCCTGTACCAGGGAAAACCAATTGAAAAATATGACTGCATACTTGCAAAAGGAAGCTTTAGGTATGCTCCTTTGCTTAGGTCAATAACAAGCATACTTTCAAAACATACTTATATGCCTATAGAATCTGATGCATTCACTGTTGCACATGACAAACTGATAACACAGCTTATTCTTCAGCAGAACGGGATTCCAATGCCTATCACCTATCTGGCGGCAACCCCTGATGCAGCTAAAAAAGTTCTGAAAAAGATAAATTATCCTATAATCATGAAGTTTCCGCAGGGAACCCAGGGAAAAGGAGTAATGTTTGCAGACAGCTATGCAAGCGCAAGCTCTATGCTTGATGCACTAACTGCATTGAGGCAGCCTTTTCTTATCCAGGAATACATAGAGACAGGAGGTGCTGACTTAAGGGTTATTGTTGTGGGGGACAAAGTTGTAGCTGCTATGCAAAGAGAAGCCTCAGGAAGAGAAAAGAGAGCAAACATCCATGCAGGAGGAACAGGAAAGGCAGTAAAGGTCGATCCTGTAACTTCAAAGATTGCTGTAAAGACCGCAAAGCTGATAGGGGCAGAGGTATGTGCAGTTGATATTCTTGAAGGACACAAAGGCCCTATGGTGATTGAAGTCAATATCTCTCCCGGGCTGCAGGGAATAACCAATACAAGCGGAGTAAATGTAGCTGATCATATTGCCAAATTTCTGCACAAAAGGACAAAAGAGATTGCAGAATCAAAAAAGAATATAGAGGCTAAAGAGATAATGAAAGATATAACACCTGGGGGTCCTGAAAAGGAAATAATAACTGGTCTGGATTTCAGAGGGGAAAGAGTTTTGCTGCCTAGTGCGCTTGTAAAAGAGACAGGATTTACTGAAAAAGATGAAGTGAGCATCAAGGTTGACAAGGGAAAAATTGTGATTGAGAAGTTTGAAATCAAGAAAGAAGAAAAAAAGGAAAAGAAGAAATAATTCTAATCTGATGCTGATCTAAGAATTTGCAAAACCAAGACACTTAAAAACTTTCATAAAGGGGTATAACTTACATTCTAAATCCTCTGCTTTTTTCTTAAGCAAATCTGAATCTTCTGGAGCAGAAATCTCTGCTAATCTCCTGTAAGCTTCTGTTATTTTTTTCAATTGTGAATGGTCGCATTCTTTTTCAGCTAATTCATAAAATTTTTTTGCTTTTTCTATGTGATATTTTTTAGTAGTTCCATCCATATCTTCATCAATCATACCCTGATAGAATCTGCCTATGCTCAAATATGTAGAAGGCGTAGGATTGTCTGCTAACATCTTATCTATAGATCCCTCTAACTGGTTTTTTAGTCTTTCTTTTGTAATCAGGTCTGAATAGTATTTTGCCATTTTCTATCTATATATTGTATATGTTTCAGTATATTAAAAAACTTTCTATTTTTTTATTTTTCTTCAACTTTTTTAAGAAGTGCATCAAGTCCAGCATTCAGCTCTTTAAATGACTGATTTTGATCTCCAAGTCTTTTTATGTTGCTTATATTATGATCAAATGATTTTTTTACATCAAGCTCTAATTTATCTGGATTAGCTTCTATCAATTCTTTGTGCCTTTCCTCATCAACACTGCAAAGAGAGGATATATAATAAAGGTTTCTTATGATCGCAAGCCTTGCTCCTGCGTTGTACTGCCTGAAATACTTTGTCCTTTCATCCGGATTGATATCTTCAAGATGGATATCTTTTTTTTCATCAAGTCTTTTCTTGCCAACAAGAGAATGCTCCACTAACCTATTGATATTTTCAGGATCTATAACTTCACCGACAGAAGGGTGATTCAGCAAAGCTGCAAGTCCTATTGATGTTGGTGCATTGCTTACTTTTGACAAATCGCCCATCGCAATGCCTTTGTAAGGATCTGGTTTTTCAAACTGGCGGCTAATCGCCTTTGTGATATCTTTAGGATCATAGTCAGAATCTTTTATATTAGATTCACCTTTGATAAGTATGTGTGCAGGGTATGGATTAAAAAGGGTTATTTCATCTCCCTCTCCCAATACTTCTGCAACATAACTTTCAAGTGAACGCATTATATTTGAATAATGATATCTTTCAGACCATTTTCTTTCTTCATCCCTATTAGGGTAGACAAAATCAAGTATTGAATTTACATATACTCTTATATCAAACATAAAATCATCTGCAGAATATTCAGGTATTTCAGGAAGATCAGACTTGTTGGCATTCAAAATATAATTGTCAACATTGTATACATCTATTATTCTTCTAAGCCAGTTCATCACTTCATTTTCAATAGCGTTCTTTGTCTCTTCTGTTTCAGATTCCTGAATCATCTTTCTTTTTTTGATAAGCTCTTCCTCAAAAGTATGGGAATATTTCTCCATCAGCATCATATGATGAAATCTGCCTTCTTCATCAGCCTTGTCTAATATGCCATAAAGCTCTGGAACCCTTGCGCCATAACCTGGAAGTTTTTCAAGATAATCTGCTTCATTTACAGCAAGAAGCATATCTTTTGGCGCTTTGCCAGAAATGTTTTTCTGTTTTCCCCAGTTAAAATAATCTTTGACAAAACTATCAATTACTTGTCCGTCTTTTAACTTTATCTGCAGATGATACTGGTTTGTACGGGCTCCTGTACCTAATTTTAAAGGATTTATATCATAGCTAAATCTCGGATTTTCAACCTCAAACTTATCATTAAGAATCTTAGCCAGGTAATCTTCATTTAATCCGAGTTTTTTTAATTCTTTTTTGATTTCTGCCATTTTAAATCAAGACAAATGCATCTATAAAAATATAAGATTTAGGAGGATTTATAAAGCTTTCTGTTTTTTATCATTATACAGTGATACTAACTGTAAATTATTCTTCCAACATTATGGGACGCTCTGATCATATTTATCAATTTTTCTATGATATTATTGCCAAAACCCTGTTTTCCATAGTTCTTTTTGACAAGTTCATTACATTCCCTGATAAGTTTTTTCTTCTCAGATGCAAGCTCAAGAAGATTATCTTTGTTCTTTGTGTAATAATTTTTCATGCTGTCAACATAAAGCTTTTCAATCTTTCCATATAATTCCAATATCTGTTTTTTTTCAGAAGGTTTTAATTTAGACTCTTCTATATATTTTGTAACTCTTTTTGTCTCGTCTGCAACTTTTTCTATCAGTTCTGAAAGCCGCCATATTCCCAACAGCTGTTCTGAGGTCATGGAATATGCCTTCATAACTTTAGGATCGTCGAATGCGCACTTTACCGCCCTAAAGACAAGGAACTGCAGCCTGTTAACATCTTCGTCCCTGTGATGGATATTTTCGTAATGTCCCTCTTCGAAACTTGTCTTTGAGTCTGCAATCATATCCCTTGTTATGATGTCCATCTTTTTTATCAAACCTGAAACTGATATCTTTTCCATGTTTAAAAGATCTCTTGCAACTATCTTGTTAGATGTCTGCTCCATTATTTCAAGAGCCATAAGATTCTGCAGTATATCTCTTACTTCTTTTGCTTTGTCTTCAAGGTCGTCACCTTTTACTACTATAGTATTGTTGTTGTTGATATATGCAGGGATAATCCTACGCTTTATCGCATCTATGTTTAAGCCGCTGATGTTTATTATTATCTCTTTTGGTTCGGATTTGGTCTTTTCAGCTTTTGGGGAAACAAGCAATTCGTTTTCTTTTTCCTCTAATCCTATCAAATCCCCTTTTTTAAGCTTGTTTTTAGTAATCCAGCTTTTTGGAAGGCTTATTACAAAAGATGTCTTTCCAAATCTTATTAATTTTCTAAAATCCATATAATCCACCCCGGATTGTTAATTTAAGTATATTTAACTATAAATGTTATAAACAAACATATATTATACCTTAAATATATATGCTATATAGAAAAACTATATATATTTAAAGGTTTTGTTAATTAATATATAGTGGAGGTGGAGAGAAAATGAAAGATAAATTTTTTGAAGAGGATGAGTATTATGAAGACGATGAAAACATATATTCAGAAGAGTCAAGAGAATTATTAGTTGATAAAGATGAGTTAAGCCCGGAAGAAGCTGCATTCATGAAAGGATATGAAGAAGCAGGTTGAACTATATTATGGCTTTAAAAGAGCTGCTTGATTTAAAGGAAGCTGGAATTTCTGATACTGAGATAATCAGGAAACTATTAGATGCTGACAAGAACAATCTAGATGAGGTTGATTTCTTAAGACCTGACGGCACAAAAGTAAGGATTTTTTTGCCTCAGATAGGATTTGATCCTGAGCTGTTCAGGGAAATGTAATGTGATTATTGCAAAATTATTTTACTTAAAGTTATAATTCTGGTAATAGAGAGCCTGAGAAGGCTATTTACAACCCAAACCTTTATAAAGGATTAAGCTTTATTTTTTTATAGAAATCTGATAAATTTTTAGACGAAAAAACTATTATTTAGACTAAAATGGCTGAACCAGAAGAAGAATATAAAGCAGAAAAAATACAGGTTTTAGGAGGGCTGAAAGCAGTCAGAAAGAGGCCTGGAATGTATATTGGAGATACTTCTGTTAGAGGTCTCCATCATTTGGTTTATGAAGCAGTAGATAACAGCATAGATGAAGCTATGGCTGGATTCTGCACAAAGATAACAGTTAATATCCATAAAGATGGCTCAGTAAGTATTGCAGATAACGGAAGAGGGATTCCTGTTGATATTCATCCTAAATTTAAGATTCCTGCTGTTCAGGTTGTTATGACAAAATTACATGCAGGTGGAAAATTTGACTCTAAAGTATACAAGGTTGCGGGTGGACTGCATGGTGTTGGAATATCTGTAACCAATGCACTGAGCAAAGAAATGGAAGTGAAAATTAAAAGAAACAAAAAGATCTATTTTCAAAAATACAGAAAAGGAAAACCTATCTCTGAATTAAAGACAATCGGAGAGACAGAGGGGAGAGGAACAACAGTAAGGTTTAAACCTGATGAAGAGATATTTGAGACAGTTGAATTTCATTTTGATATCCTTTCTAAAAGACTAAGAGAGCTTGCCTTCTTGAACAAAGGTTTAGAGATAAGTATTGAAGATGAAAGAACAGGAAAGAAGCATGACTTCAAATATAAAGGGGGGATAGTAAGCTTTGTGGAGTTTATGAACAAGAATAAAACTCCACTGCACAAACCCATACATTTTGAAAAAGAATCAGACGGAACAACTGTTGAAGTTGCAATGCAGTACAATGAAAGCTATCAGGAGAATATATTTTCTTTTGCAAATAATATCAATACACATGAAGGAGGTACACATCTTAATGGATTTAAATCTGCGCTTACAAGATCATTCAACAAGTTTGTAAAAAGCGACGTTAAGTTAAGAGGGGACGACATAAGAGAAGGTCTAAGTGCAGTCATCTCTGTAAAGATATCAGATCCTCAGTTTGAAGGGCAAACAAAGACAAAATTGGGAAATTCTGCAGTCAAAGGGGTAGTCGCTTCTATGGTAAGGGATAAGTTGGAAACTTATCTTGAACAAAACCCAAAGATAACAAACCACGTCATAAACAAGATTGTCAATGCTGCAAAGGCAAGAGAGGCTGCAAAAAAAGCAAGAGAACTGACCAGAAGGAAGGGAGCCTTGCACAGGGGAAGCCTTCCAGGGAAATTGGCTGACTGCCAGGAAAAAGACGCAAGTAAAAGCGAGATATTTATTGTTGAAGGTGATTCAGCAGGCGGAAGTGCGAAGCAGGGAAGAGACAGAAAGACCCAGGCGATACTTCCATTAAGGGGAAAAATATTGAATGTAGAGAAAGCAAGGCTAAACAGGATAATGGAAAATGCTGAGATTACTGCTATGATTACTGCATTGGGAACAAGCATAGGAGATGAATTTAATATTGAAAAATTAAGATACCACAAGATTGTTATAATGACTGATGCAGATGTTGACGGGAATCATATCGCATGTCTGCTGCTGACATTTTTTTACAGATATATGAAGCCTTTAATTGAAGAGGGTTATGTGTATATTGCACAACCTCCTTTGTACAAGATAGGAAAAGGAAGAAAGGCAGTCTATATTTACAATGAAAAGGCCAAAGAAAAGACTGTAGAGAACATGGGCAAAAAAGTTTCAATACAAAGATACAAAGGTCTCGGAGAGATGAATCCTGATCAGCTGTGGAAAACAACTATGGACCCAAAAAGCAGAGTTTTGAAAAAAGTGGCAATTGAAGATGCTGTTGAAGCAGATGAGATATTCACTGTATTGATGGGAGATAAAGTAGCTCCAAGAAGGAAGTTTATACAGGATCATGCTAAAGAGGTTCAAGGGCTGGATGTTTAAAGCAAAAGAATTATATAAAAATCCAATAAATTTATAAATAAATTGGAGTTTTTGAGAGTATAATGGCAAAAGCAAAAAGAAAAACAGTAAAAACAGGAGTAAAGAAGATGTGGTACAAGGTTACAGCTCCAAAACTGTTTAACAGCCAAGTGATAGGAGAATTATATGTAGAGAATCCCTCTAAAGCTGTAGGCAAGAGAGTTCCTGTAAATCTTACAGAACTTACAAGAGATATGAGACAGCAGAATATCAATGTTTTCTTTGAGGTTAATAAGGTCAGTGGAAGCAAATTGTATACAGAATTTGTTGGATTTGAGATGGTCCCTTCTTCACTAAAAAGGATGGTAAGAAGGGGGAAAAGAAAGGTTGACTACAGCTTCAAAGCAGAGACAAAAGAGGGCTATAAACTAAGGATAAAGGTTATAATGGTCACTATCAAGCTTACTAATCTTTCTGCATTAAGCGGATTAAGGAAGGAATGTGAAAAAAACATGAAAACTATGCTTAAGAAGATGAGCTATGATCAGTTTGTAGGGGATCTTGTAAACCATAGGATACAGAGCAAGCTCAGGAAGATGCTGAGCAAGATATATCCATTGAAGATGTGCGAGATAAGGGAGATGAATGTTTTAGGGAAAGGAACTGAAAAAAAGAAAGTTTCTAAAAAAAGTAAAACAAAAAAGAAGGAAGCTTAAAATTATTTCTTAGTTTAAATTTGAAACCATAAGGTTTAAAAGGGTCTTTTAACCGAAAAAAGTATGGCAAAAAAACTAGAAGATTATCTTAACGAAGCTCTTATCAGGGAGGATTTTGAAGCTTTGGCTATGATAGCAAAACATCAAAATTTTCTTCTTAAATCAGGAAAAGAGATAACTGCAGCCAGTAATGTGATAGATGATATTGTGTCTACTGCTGCAAACAGCCTTGGAATATATTATAATGCTGATTTCTGTGCTGTAGGGCTGAAATTTGATGAAGAGCAAAAAGGATATAATTTTTATGATGATTACAGAAGACTTGAAGATTGTTTTTCTGAAAGAGCAAAAGAAAAAAGAAATGAGTGTTTTATCAGCGGAAAAGCAGAATGCGAGCCCCTAGGAAATAACTATGAGATGGAGCTGTTTACATTTCCGGTAATTGACAGACATGTATGGAAAAAAGATGAAGATTATTCTGAAAAACTGAAAAGACCTGATTATGCAGAAGATGGAAGATACGGGATAATACAGCTGGCAAGAAGAAAAAAACATTTTGACAAGGGTCTTGACGGGGCTGTTCTTGCTAGATATTCAAGGGAGCTTATGCTCGCAGCAAATGACCACCATGCGACAGAGCTTGATCCTGTGACCGGAGGGTATACCAGAAAAAGAGTCAAGCAGGCATTAAAATATGAAAGTGAAAGAAAGAAGAAACACAAAGGATATTATTTTTCAGCGATACTGCTTGATATTGATTATTTTAAGAATGTTAACGACAATCACAGCCATGCTCAAGGAGACAATGTTCTTAAAGAGTTGTGGAATATTTTAGTTGAACACTTCAGAAATGCAGACACCAAAGGAAGATGGGGAGGGGAAGAATTTGGAATTGTGCTTCCAAAAACAACAATATATGAAGCAAGAGAAAAAGCAGAAAATCTTAGAAAAAAAATCAACAATTATGAATTCAGAAATATAAAAGGAGAATGCCCTCTCAGCATAACAATATCTGCAGGTGTTGCAGATTCTGAACATGATGATATAATGGGAAAAGCTGATGAATATCTTTATACGGCAAAGAACAGCGGAAGGAACAGAGTATGTCCTTTGCCAGAAGCTTTAAAAAACAAGAAGTATTAAACTGATTAAAATGGAAGAATTCGAAGGATTGCCTACAAATTTCAAGGATCGTCTTGAATATGAGATAAGCCAGGCTGAAGACCTTGAAAGATTTCCAGGTATAATAATATTTAAGCTAAATGATGATGAAAGATATATTTACAAAAGCCTTGAAGAGGTTCTTTTTGTGATGGATTATCATAACATTAATTTTGCTGATGAACACTGCATTGATTATGCTGCATGGCACGAAGATTCTATAGGGCTTTGTTTTCAAAACGGGAACGGCCAGATAAACAGGATTAAAGATGAAGTTGTCATTGAGATAAATGCGAGACTTAAGAAAATAGTGAATTTTGATATTATCGGAACTGCTTCTTACAAAAAAGGAGACAATGTTGAAAATATGATCAATAGAGCCTATGGTGATAATGTTGAAAGATGCAATTGAATTTTTAAAAGAAAGGCTTCATATCTATTATGATACTGCACCTGAAGAAATAATAAGGGGTTCATATAGAATTTATGCTTCTCCTGAAAAAGGAGGGTGCAACAAAGATTATGAATATAGTATAATGGATCAGATAAGAACAGAAGTTCTAACAGATATTGCAGAACAGAGAGAAATATTGTTTAAATAAATAATTTTTCTTATGGATATTCATCAACTAAGCAGAATGATCTCTTGGACAGATATCAACACCAGGATATTCTCTGCACATCTTAGGTCGCATATTGTATATATTGCAATGGTTGTTATTTTTTAAGAAAAAGCATTTTTTACCTGGAAGTTTTATGCATCTCTGGCCCTGAGCATTTTTTTCAGTGAAGTTTTTGTATCCTTTTAATCTTATCTTTAGATATTCCAACAATGATAATCTGACTCTTAGAGTGCAGCAGTATGCGCATCTGCTGCAGTTTGAAGGGATCATAAGTTAATTAAAAATCTAGAATGTTTAAATATTTATCTTGGTTTTTGTTATTACTTATAAGTAATTATAAAGCGTAAGATTTATAAAAGACTATATACTAATTATGGTAGAGATTTAAGAAAAATAAAAACGTGGTAGGTGGAGATCAAGATGAAAAAGACAAACAAGATAAAAAAATTAATATCATCAATGGTTTTGGCTTCTAAAGTTTGGGCAGCTCTTGCTATTGTTGGGGTGAATATGCTTTTTTTTAGTGTTTTTAAGACAATTGCTGTGTGCAACCACAAGATATTAGATAAAGCAAAAGTCAGATCCATGGAAGCTGAAAGTTAAATATAAAGGGATATAAATGCAATATTGCTGGCAACTTACAGGACAAGAATGGCTAAATGCTGGATGTAGAACTGGATTCATAATACTCATTATCATATTTCTATGTTTTATAATCATATCTTTAGTCCGTTTTAAATCAGAAGACAAGAATTTAGTAAAATCTATCTTTACAGAAGATTAAAAAGATTAAAAAGCTTAAGATAGATTATCGATTTTTTGATTAGGTTAATTATATCCTTTATTTTATATATCTCCTTTAATTTTAGATATCTAATCTAGAAAAATTACAAAGTAACCATATATTCTAAGAATAATCTCAACAAATCTCTTGTGGTTATAATTCCAACCGCTTTTCTGTCCTCTTTGACAACAATTGAAGAGATATCAAACCTTTCCATCTTTCCGATAATTCTTTCCAGGGTGTCATCCGGAGAAGCAGTAACCAATATTGGGGTGGCAATGTTTTTTACAGGAAATTTGTTTAAATCTGTTTTTTGAGCTTTGAATGATTTTGTTCTTTTTGCTGGAGATTCTCTTCCTTTTCTTTCTGTCCTGCTTTGTTGTTCTAATGTGAATTTATACATAAAGTCAGTCAATGCTGCGATGTTTACGAGATTACCTTGTTCATCAACAATAGGTATCCTGCTGATATGTTTTTCTTTCATTATAGATATAGCCTCTCCAATACTGCTGTCTTGTTTGATGGTTACCGGCTCTAATGTCATGATTTCCTTTACCTTCTTTTTTGAATGCTTTGTCTTTGCAAGCTCCTGGATAATATCTTTAGAATGAACGATTCCAATTACCTGTTCTTCTTTTATAACAGGAAGTATCCTGGTTTCTCCTGTATACATAAGCCGGACTGTTTCTTTTATATCTTCTTCTCCGCTTAATGAAGGGATATGTTTTATGATTTTTTTGACTTTTGCTTCATTCGGATCTATCTTTGTCCTGATCAATTGATGAGTATCAGCTATACCTTTGAAATTGTTCTTATCGAAGACCAGTGCTGTCTTGGCATTATTCTGTTTTAGTTTTCCTATTAAAGTTGAAATAGAATCAGAAATATCTACTGAGATATACCTCTTTTTTATCAGGCGTTTATTTACCATAGCTATGATTAGAAAAAGGATGTTTATAAGCTTTTCTATAGGATATCCTGCAGTGTGTATCCATATTCCACAGCTTTATTGTATTCTTTATCTGATTCTTCTTTTCGGCCTAATTTGTCAAGAACTCTTGATTTATTTGCATGAATTGTTCCTCTATCCTGTCTCATGTTTTGCAACAAAGTATCAATCCTTTCAATATCATCTATATTTTCTGCCAATTTAGAACGATAAGATTCGTCGTTAGGAACAAGATTAAGGGCTTTATTAAATAAATCAAGGGCTTTTGAATATTCTTTGTTATACATATAAGCACAGCCAAGATTATTGCATGTATCATATATATCTTCGTCTTCCTTCTCATTTAATTCTTTTAATATATTAATTGCTTCTTCAAAATTTCTCTGGGTCATTAATTCTGTGGCTTTTTCAAATATTCTGTGCTTCATCTATGATTATAATTTAGCTAAAATTTAAAAAGTTTGGGTATTTTTTATTTGATAATGAAAAAAGTGATGGTATTTGGAACATTTGATGTTTTGCATAAAGGTCATTTGAGTTTATTTTCTCAAACAAGGAAATATGGGGATTTTCTTATCGCGGTTGTTGCAAGAGACAGTACTGTTAAAGATGTCAAGGGAAAATCTCCCAGAAATGATGAACTGAAAAGGCTTTCTGAAGTTGAAAAACATGTGGATAAAGCTGTGCTTGGATATGTCTATGACAAGATGAAGATAGTCAAGAAGCTAAAGCCCGATGTTATTTGCATCGGATATGACCAGAAAAACTTTGTCGATGAGTTAAAAAAGTTTAAGATAAATACTGCAAGGATGAAACCTTACATGCCCCATATATACAAAAGCTCTAAGATAAAGAATAGACACTTTTGAATCCAACTATGTTTTTTGTTTTGTATCTTTTAAAATCATAAGATTTTTTCTCTTCAAATTTTAATCTGAGATCAAGTTTTGGTTTGTTCTTTTTTAAAATCAGGCTAACTCTTTTTTTGTCTACACCCCACTCATTCTCTTTATATGTATGATGATGGATATCATAGCCTTTGTTTTGTAGTATTTTAACAAATCCTCTTAAGGATGTTCTCTCTATCTCAAATCTTGGTGTTTCTGAAGTTCTTAATTGGGAAAATTTAGATATATGTGTATCTATATGAAGTAATGCTCTTCCTTTCGGCTTAAGAACTCTCCAGATCTCTTCTAATGCAAGATCTTTTCTTTTGATCTGATATATTGCTACCTGGCTTATTGCAACATCAAAATAATTATTTGGGAAATTTAATTTCTCAGCACTGTAAAAATGCATTTTAGGCATATTTATCTTTTCTATCTCTTTTAGTGTAAATATATTATAGTTTGTCCCAGTAACTTTCAGACTTTTTTGGCCACTCATAGCAGGCCATGGTTTTTTGTTTATTCCATGTATCTCTATATAAGGATAAAGTTTAGCAAGCTCCATCATAACTCTTCCTTCACCAGGACCTATCTCAAGAAGTCTTTTTGCAGAAGTCTGTTTGATGATATCTTCAACAGAAATCGGAAATTTTCTGTTAAAATCAGATAACGTTCTTGTTCTAGAAGCTGCTCCTCTCTTAGGTGGTTTTGCCATGAATTATTTTAAGTATTTAAGTATTTAAAGATGGTGTTTTTTATAGAAGACTTTTCAGATAATCCTTCTTATACTTAAGACCATTCCTGCGTGCCAATCTTAATATTGCCCTGTCAAATTTGCTTCCATATTGAGCAGCCTGCTTTTTTCTCCAGGCAATCTCTTTAGGAAGCCCCATCTTCTCTGCTGTTTTTCTTAAAACAACTTTTTTAAATTTCTTATTTACCTTTTTAGAGCCTGGAATTGACATCGCTGCTTTGATAACATCATCATCCAAGAAAGGAGTCAAAAATTTTAGATTTAGTTTCTCTGCAATCACTAGATCTCTTTTGAGATCTCTTTCCCACATCGCTTTTAGGCCTTTCCAGCATTCTTTGTTGATGTTTTGTGAAAAGTCAGACTCTTTTGTCGTCTGGGTACCTGCTTCTTTATGCCTTTCATATCCTGCAAAGATCTCTTCTGAGCCTAGACCTGTATAGAAAGTATCAATATTGTCTTCTTTAGCTAATAGGTAGACAGCACAGTCAACAGCTCCAACACCTACTTTGACAATGTCTGTTGTATTTATTAGCCCTATCACTTTTTTAATTATCTTTTCAGCTTCCTCTAAAGTAAATATCTTGTATTTCAGCTTTATTCCAAGAAGTTTTGCTGCTTTTTTTGCCGCTTCTATATCTGTTGAGTTTTCAATCCCAACTGCATAGCAGATGAAATCAGCTTTCTTTTTTTTGCAAATATATGCTATAAAAGATGAATCAACCCCTCCAGAGAACATAACGCCAAACTTCTCTTTAGGCGGCTTTATAGAGCTTATAATGGCGTTTTTAAGGCTTTTAGGAGGATTTTCTGCTTTAAGCTGGTCTATATGTGACTTCCATGATTTTTCTGATATCATCTTATTTTATCTAAAAATAGTGTTTTCCTTTATAAAGTATAGGATTTAGCTTAAACGCTTAAACTTAGGGGTTTAAGGCACTATACAACGTCTTATACTACCTTATAGTAGTTAAATAACCGAAAGATTTATAAAGGATAAATATCTATAGAATACTAAGCAAAAGGGTGGTTTCTAAGAATTGTTAGATTAGACTAAATTACGAGGTTTATTAAAATGACTGTTGAAACAATTAATCAAAAATGTCCAGAATGCGGGGATAGTAAATTCTTTGCAAACAGGGAAAAAGGAGAAGTTATCTGCAAGAAATGCGGGTTTGTAATAGAGGATTCTATGGTTGATTTTGGAAGGCAGAGAATCTGTGATGATGAAGATTTTATGAAGAAAAGCAGATCCGGAGCGCCTTATGATCCAAGGGTTGCAGCTGGACTAAGAACAGAGGTTGGAAACAATTCTGATATTAAAAAACTTTCCAAGAAAACAAGGAGAGTCATGAACAGGATAAGAAAAAAGAACAGATGGACAAGCTCTGCGTTAGAGCATAACCTAAATACCAATCTTGCAAATCTAAAGATAATCGCATCTCATCTAAAGATGCCTGACAATATTGAAAAAGAAGCTGCAAGGATATACCGGGAATGTGCTGAAAAGGGAATAACAAGAGCAAGAGCAAATGACAGCATAATCGCTGCGGTTGTTTATCTGGCTTCTAAACTGTATGGCATACCTAAAACACTAAATGAGGTTGCTGAAGCTTCTAAATTAGACAAGTTTGACATTGCAAGAACTTACAAGATGGTCATCAGAAGGCTTGGAATAGAGGTTTACAATTCAAACCCTGTTGATTTTGTTGGAAGGTTTGGCTCTGAACTAAAATTAGATGCAAAGACACAGACAAAGGCAGTGAAACTGCTTGAAAAGATACAGAAGAAAGGCTTTGATTCTGGTAAATCACCAACATCTTTGGCTGCAACAACTTTGTATATTTCTGCACTTATGAACAGTGTGAAAGTTACACAGAAAGCGATAGCTGAGACATCTGGAATAACAGAAACAACTTTAAGGCAGAGAACTAAAGAGATGCTTAAAAAGCTAGGCATCAAGAAGTCTGAGATAAAGAAGAAAAAGAAGAAATAGACTTTTAAATTTAGTTTAAAAAGATGAAAACAATTGAAGAAAAAGAATATAGAATTGATTCAAAATATGTTTTGCCTATTGTAGAAGATTTACAAAATAATTCTTATTATATTAATGTTAAATATGCATTAGATGATGATAAAAGATTGATAAGGGTTATAAACGCTGCAAAGATTGAAGATAATAAAGCTCTTCCTGTTGATATTGGAACAATAGTTAGTGAAAAAGGCAGTAAAGAAGCAGTGTTAAAAACAAACTATCATGAAAATATCTTTGCTGACAAAAGTGTAGACGAGATTGTAGAAAATAATCTTGAAAAATTTAAAAATGCCTGAAGATATACAAAAAGCTATAGATCAGATTGAAGCAGAAAGTAAAGATGAAAATATACTCAATTATTCTTATAAGATCCTTCTTGTAGAGCTTGGTGAATATCATCCGCTTACTAAATATGCAAGAAAGTTAGAAGATGATGCATATAAAAGGACTTTTGATTATGTTAAACAGATGAACAACTCACTTGTGCCTTCTGAAAAGAGCAGAGTATCTGAGCTGGCAGCCAAATGTGCAAAAGATGAAGCTGCAATCGCAGCAAGCAGAATATGCAAGATATATAAACTATTAAATGAAAAAGATAAAGAATAAGATAAGATGGCAACAGAAGAAATAACAAAAGTTTATTCAAAAGAAGATAAAGAAATTGATGATAAAATAATAGCAAGCAATCTAGAGAAAATGCTTGGAGAAGATATGTGGGGATTGCTGTTGGAAGAAAGCATGGGTGGAAATGCTGGCAAGTATAATGAGATGTCTTGTATGGCTGCAAATTTTTATTTTGATGAAAAAGGAGAGATTCTTGAATTTACAAATTACAATAAATATATTGAAGATACATTTGAAGGAACATTCAGGATAACATTTAATGACAGCAGGATTATTAAAATATATATGGGGTTGGAAACACCACCGCAGGCTGAACTTAATATTAGACAAAGTGCAGAAAATTATAATAAAAAATTGAATGAGATTTAGATTAGATAAGATGACAACAGAAAAATTTGATATAGAAGAATTTGAAGCATTTAAAGAAGACTGCAGGGAATGGTATACTGAAAAAGCAAAGAATATATCTTCTAAATGCATTGAACTATTGTTAGAAAAAAGTATTTCTCCTTTTATCGAGTATATTGCAGAGGAGGGCAAAGAACTGCCAGAATATTACTGCAGCGCTGAATGGGAGGGAATTGATTATTGTTTTTTAAGCAAACCAGATGACAATCCTGATATTAAATACAACAATAAATGCTTATTTATGGAATTTCAAGATTATATCAGAAAAGATCTTGAAAGAGGTGTAACAGTAGAAAAGATGAACAAGTATTTTCTTGCTTTAAATGAAGCTATTAGGATCATGGCGAAAGGCGAAACTAGAACTGTTGATTATGATGAATTATGATCATTTCTTAAGCAGCTGAATTTCTTTTATTAATAATTTTCCGGTGTTTTTTGACTCCATATATATATTGGATTCCCAAAGTTCTAATCTTTTCTTGAACAAAGGACAATCCAGAACAAATGTTTCGTATTCTCCGCCTTCTCCAGCAAGATGTATCTTTGTTTTTTTGAATTTATTAATCAAATCTTTGTCTATCTTTCTTCCCAAAAAAGATTCATCAAGACCCTCTGCTGCAATTCCTACAATTATAACTTCAAATTTATCGATTATTAAGGAAAGCATATACTGCTCCGGCCTCATACCCCATAATGGAGAAACAAGCTTTAAGTCAAGCTCTTTGCAGATTGATTCTACTCTTTCTTTTTGATATTTACTTGCGATAGCACCTGCACAGACTCCTTCAATAGAATGTTTTTGTTTTGCAAGGTTTATTGCTTCTTTAAGATCAGATAATTCCTGCTCTTTTATTCCTTCTGTAGGCAGCATTATCAACGGAAGGTCGGCTGCTTCTGCCTGTTTTGGAACTAAATCTATATTTGGAACATGAAACATCCAAGAATCATCTCTTTCTGGATTTAAGGTTACCAAACATGTTACTTTATTGTTGTGTTTCTCAGCAAGATAAGCTGCATACCAGCTGTCTTTTCCTCCTGACATCAATGCTGCTAGTTTCATGATTGATTAGTTTATTTAATGGTTTAAAAAGGTTTATATATTATTAAAGATATTAAAAATTATTACTACAATAGGGTGTTTAAACTATGAAAAAAATCATATTTTTAGTTTTAGTTTTGGTTATCTTAATCAGCGGATGCGGTGGAAAGCCAGAAGATTCTTATATTAAACCAAAATCCGATGTAGAAGAACCAAGTGTTAATGAGATTGATCTGCCTTCTGAAGAAAGTGGAGATTATGATGGTTCTAATCTAGAAGGACCTGAATTAAGCAGTGAGATTAAAGAACTTTTGGGAAAGGTAGATGATATAGATTCATTGGAATATTCATATAATGTTTTTATTAAAGGTGAGCCAAGTTATTATTCTAATGTTTATGTAAAGGGCAATAAGATGAAACAAGAAATTAATTTGGGAAGCGGAACATTTGCTGAAGGAGAATATTATGATACTGTTTACTTTGATTTAGCAAAAAATACAGCGGATGCTTATTGTGAGGAAGATTGTGATGAAGATGAGATAGATAAAGTCATTGATGTAAATTATAATGATTTTTATGTTGAATCTCCTTTTGATGTTGCTAAAAACCTAAAGGTTGGAAAACTGATTGGAAATGCCATGCACGAAAACAAAGAAGTTGATATTGTTGAGTATAGTGTGGACGGAAAGACAGTAAGGGTTTATATCTGGACATATAGAGGTATTCCATTAAAATATGAAGTCAGAGAAGATGATGAATTGGTTAAAAAAGTTGAATTCAAAAGCCCTATTGTAAATGATGTAGATGATGAAGAGCTGGTTCATCAAAAGCTTGAGAACTGATCAGAAAAAGTCTTCAAACCATTTCTTTTTCTTTTTTATTGTTTTATCAAATTCTTTCAGAAGTTTTTTCTGTTTTTTGCTGAGTTTTTCAGGAGTCTGAACAAGTACCTTCACCATCTGGTCCCCTGATCCTGTGCCGTGAAGATGAGAAATTCCTTTTCCTTTCATCTTAAATACTGTGTTGGTCTGGGTTCCTGGCGGTATTTTCAGCTCTGCTTTTCCGTCTAATGTTGGAACTTCTACCTTGCCGCCTAATGCTGCCTGTGCAAAACTTATAGGGGCTTTTAGGTAAACGTCGCTTCCATGCCTTTCAAATATATTATGGGGCTTTACATGGATTATTACATAAAGATCTCCTGTTTCTGCACCTCTTTCACCTGCTTCACCTGCTCCCTTAACTCTTAGGTTAGTGCCTGTTTCTGCCCCTGCTGGTATTTTTATCTCCAATTCTGATTTTTTGTTTATCTTACCAGTACCATCGCAGTTGGAGCATCTGTTTTTTATGATTGTTCCCTGGCCCCTGCATCTAGGGCATGCTCCCTGGGTCTGCACCACTCCAAAGGGGGTTCTTGCTGTTTTTCTTACAAACCCGTTTCCGCTGCATTCAGGACATTCAGTGATGTCTTCAGGAGACTCTGCTCCTGTGCCTTTGCATTCAGGGCATTTTACAGAATGAGGTATCTTTATGGTCTTGGTTGTGCCTTTTGCTGCTTCCTCCAATGTTATTTCCATATCATATCTAAGATCAGAGCCCCTTGTTCTTCTTTTTCTTCTGCCTCTTCCTCCTCCGAAAAAAGATTCAAAGATAGAATCAAAGTCAAAGCCCCGGTTGAATATGTCCCCCATTATATCTTCAAAATTAAATCCTGCTCCTCCTGCAGCGCCCCCTTGTCCAAATGGAGATTCTGCAGAGCCGAACTGGTCGTATTGAGAACGTTTTTCATCATCTGCCAATACAGCAGCTGCCTCGTTTATCTCCTTGAATTTTTCCTCGTATTCTTTCTTCTTGTCTTCAGGAGCCCTGTCTGGATGATATTTCATGGCAAGCTTTTTGTAAGCTTTTTTGATCTCTTCTTTAGTTGAATCTTTGCTTACCCCTAAAGTTTTGTAATAATCTTTGTCTGTCATTCTAATTTTCCTTTTGATTAAGATATTTTTTTATGGTTTTTATTGTATATGGTTCACAGTTTAATTTCAAAGCTTTTTCCGGTGTAGTCCATATATGACTTTGGCCTTCTCTGTTAAGCTTAACTTCTTTTGAATCTGCCCTGCATGCAAAATCAAAGAAAATAAAATGTCTTTTTTTCCAAAAAACAGGATCATATATAAACTCTCCATGACAGATAAAATTTATATCATATATATCCAATCCTGTTTCTTCCTTTATCTCTCTTTTCAAGGCATGCTCCATTGTCTCTCCTAATTCTATATGCCCTCCTGGAATCACATATTTGTCCTGCCATTTGTGAGATTTCATCAAGAATATCTCTTCTTTTTTGTTGAATATAAGGGCCCCAACAGTTGGTTCTGGAAATTTTTGTTCTGTCATTTTATCAATTCCTTTAATTGTTCAGGTTTAATATTTAGTTTTGAAAAAATTTCTTTTTCTATCTTATAAGCAATGTCTTCATGGGACTGCTTAAATGTGTCTTTGTATCTCTCTTTGATGTAATTAAAGCGTTTTTTAAGGCTTACGATTTTTATGTACTGGACTCTTTTGTCTGCATAATGCACAACCCTGTCTTCCCATCCTGCATCAGGTTTTTCTATTATTACAGGGCCGTGTCTTTCAACTGCATTTCCTACTCTGAATAATTCTTTTTCCTTAAGCCATTTTTTGGCTAAAGTTCCGTGTTTTTTTACGTTTTTTAATGTAACTATCTTATCCAAATCATGAAGCAGGGAAGCTGCATTTACCAAATCAAGATTAATCTTTATTCCTGTTTGTTTTAGTTTTTTTGCCAAAAACATAGCAATGTTTTTTACAGCTCTGGAATGTTTTCTGACTGGTTCAGGAAGATCAAATTCATCCCATAATTCTTTGCACTGTTCTGTAGTTGGGAGCCATGTCATTTGTTTGAATCTTTTATTATCTTAGGGAGCTTTTTCAGGCTTGGAAGAAGAAAATCAGGATGGAATTTTTTAAGATATGACTTTTTATAGACTCCTGTAGGGACTATCACTGATATTATTCCAGCTTTGCGGGCTTCTTTTACATCATTTATATGGTCCCCTACATAGACAGCTTCTGATTTTTTGAGATTTAATTTGTTTAGGGTTTTGATGATAGCGTCATGTTTTTTCTGGTCTTTTTTCATATCCTGGTCAGTTATAAGCCTGTCATATTTTATGTTGAGGTGTCTGCAGGCTGCTTTTACTGCTTTTTTATAGTTGTTGGTTAGGATTATTATTTTTCTGTCTTTGAGCTTTGGAATGATCTTTTTTCCGTAATATTTCATATTTGGTATCTTTGACTTGTATGCTTTTAGATAGGTCTGAATAATTTTCTTTTTTGGAATATTTGATTCTTTATGAAGTCTATCTATTGTCTCTGAGAATCTGGAGCCCACATATCTTTCAAATCCTTTTTTTGTCGGTTTTTGGTTTGTTAATTTGCATAAAGCTCTGTAGGATGCCTTTACTCCCGGCTTTGTATCTACCAAAGTCAGATCAAAATCAATAAATACTGCTTTAATTGTCATTTTTGTGTTTTTCAACCGCTTTTTTGAATATTTTTTTGTTGTATCTTAAATCTTTGTATACTTGTTCAAATTTACACCATTTAAAATCAGAATGCTCTCTGCTTAGATTTATATCCTGTTTTTTCTTATTTGCTCTAACCAAATAGAATGTAAGAAATTTGTGAATAGTCTGATTATTTTCTTTAAACCAATAATCATTTTTGTAAGGAAGTTTTTTTACTATCTCTATATCTTTTAGTCCTGTCTCTTCTTCTATCTCTCTTTTTACTGCCTGTTCAGGAGATTCTCCTTTGTCTATCTTTCCCTGTGGAAACTGCCATCCTGTCCAGGTTCCCTGTTTTTTCATGAGCAGAAACTCATCTTCATTAAAAATGATTCCTGCTACTGCTTTTTGGATTGTTGTCATATTGAATTAAATTAAAAAAATAAAAAGAAGAAAATTTATTTCTTCTTGTTTTTGTTGTCTTTCTTTTTGTCTTTTTCCTCATATTCTGCATCTACTACGTCTTCGTCTTCTTTGCTGTCTTTTTTGTCCTTGCTTTCTTTTTTAGCTTTTTGTTTTTGCTGCTTGGCCTGCTCTGCTGCTGCCTTCTGGTACATCTCTGTTGCCGCTTTCTGGGCTGTCTTTTCAACCTCATCAAGCTTTTTCTTTATCTTCTCTATATCCTTTTCTTTTGGTTTTAGCAGTTTTTTCAGCTCGTCAATGTGTTTTTTGATGTCATCCAATTTCTTGTCGTCAACTTTTCCCTTCATGTCTTTCATTGTTTTTTCTGTTGTGTTGACTAAAGTCTCTGCCTTGTTGATTGTCTCTATCTCTTCTTTTTTCTTCTTGTCTTCCTCTGCATGTTTTTCAGCGTCCTCTTTCATCTTTTCAACTTCATCATCTTCAAGTCTCTGCGCTCCTGTAACAGTTATCTTCTGCTCTTTTCCGGTTCCCTTGTCTTTTGCAGAAACATTTACGATTCCATTTGCATCGATGTCAAATGTAACTTCGATCTGAGGGACACCTCTGGGAGCAGGCGGAATTCCAACCAAGTCAAACTGTCCAAGAAGCTTGTTGTCTGAAGCCATGCTTCTTTCTCCCTGGTAAACCTTAATAGTTACTGCAGGCTGGTTGTCTGCTGCAGTAGAGAATATCTGTGATTTCTTTGTCGGGATTGTCGTGTTCCTGTCTATCAATTTTGTGAATACCCCGCCAAGTGTTTCTATTCCAAGGCTTAAAGGAGTTACATCAAGAAGAAGAACATCCTTTACATCTCCTGCCAAGACTCCTGCCTGGATAGCTGCTCCAAGTGCAACAGCTTCATCAGGGTTTACTGACTTGTTTGGCTCTTTTCCTGTGATATCTTTTACTAATTTCTGAACAGCAGGGATTCTTGTAGAGCCTCCGACAAGGATAACTTCATCGACTTCGCCTGAGGAAAGCTTTGAGTCCTTAAGAGCCTGTTCTGTCGGCTTTTTTAATTTTTCAATTATAGGCTCAAGCATCTTCTCAAACTCTGCCCTGGTCAGCTCATAATTAAGGTGTTTTGGGCCTGCATCTGTTGAAGTTACAAAAGGTATGTTGATGGTTGTTTTTTGGGCTGAGCTTAACTCTATCTTTGCCTTTTCTGCTGCTTCCTTTAATCTTTGCAGTGAAGTCTTGTCCTCTCTTAGGTCAACCCCTTGCTCCTTTTTGAACTTTTCAGCAAGCCAGTCGATTATCAGTTCATCAACATCATCTCCACCTAGATTGTTGTCTCCTGAGGTTGATTTTACTTCAAATACCCCTTCTGACAGTTCTAAGATAGATACATCAAAAGTTCCCCCTCCGAAATCAAAAACAAGAACGGTCTCGTCTTTTTCCTTGTCAAGGCCGTATGCAAGGGAAGCTGATGTAGGCTCGTTTATGATCCTCAGTACGTTTAGGCCTGCTATCTTTCCTGCATCTTTTGTTGCCTGTCTCTGCGCATCTTCAAAATAAGCAGGAACAGTTATAACTGCATTCTTTACAGGCTGTCCAAGATATGCCTCAGCATCTGACTTCATCTTCTGCAGTATCATAGCTGAAATTTCCTGGGGTGTATATTCTTTGTCTTCTATCTCTATTTTTTCATCGCTTCCCATCAGTCTCTTTATGCTTCTTACTGTGTTTTCAGGGTTGACTATAGACTGGTTACGGGCAACTTTTCCGACAAGCCTTTCACCATCTTTTATCGTGACCACAGACGGCGTTGTCCTGTCACCTTCTGCATTCTCTATTATCTTTGCTTTTCCGCCTTCCATAACAGCAAATGCTGAGAAAGTTGTTCCAAGGTCCACACCGATAGTGTTTCCCTGAACTTTTTTCTTATCATCTTCTTTTTTTGATTCTGTTTTTTTGTTGTCTGACATTTTATCTTGCCTCCTAATTTTTGTTTTTTAATAGCGACCATATAGATTTCGATACTGTGTCTTTCATCTCATATCCGAGCAGTCTAACTCCCTCTTGAACCCCTTCTTCAGTAGATTCAACCTCTATCATCGGACGGAATTTTACAGGCTCTGAATAAAAATCCATATCAAACTGGATATTGCCCAACCTATAGGACTCTCTTGTCTTTTTATATGATTTAACCTCTTTCATGCCCAGTTTCAGGAGCATTTCTTTCACAGCATCGTGGTCAGCTATGTGAGTCTCTATCTCGTTTCTTTTTTTGAACCTGTCTGATTTTATCTTTTCCTTGAAAGTCATCTCTACCTTGTCTCCTGCTTTTCTCAGCCTTATGTATCCTCCATTTTTCTTCAGTCTTGCATCAGGAAAATCAAATATCTTTGCTATCAAAGAACCTTTAAAGATTTTCTTTGCTCCTGCATCGATGAGCTTTTTCCTGACCTTTTCAGGATCTATATCCAGTATCTTTACCTCTGTCTCTTCCATTTTTTATCCAAGATAGCTTGGAGCTTCTGTTTTTTCTTCTGTTTTTTCTCTCTGCTTTTTTTGTTTTTTCATCTCTTTGTGGTGCTTTTCCACTGCATCCGGCTTTTTTATCTTGCCGAACTTTTCCTCATATTTTTTGATAACATTATCCAATACCCTGTGGATCTCTTTTGCGTGCCATGGATCAACCATCACCACGTTGTGCTTTAAGGTCAATGACGGGCTTTGGGATCTTGGATCTGTTCTTGGGGTGATGCATCTGAAATCCAAAGTGAACTGGGTTGGATTAAAGTTTGCGCTCATCTCATGGGCAAAGAATTCCAATCCGTCGTTTATCTTTAGGTTTATCTTGTTTTTTTCTTCTGACATTTTCTTACCTTACCTCCAATTGGTCTACTGTTTTTTTTAATTTTTTAAGTTCTTCTTCTTCTTTTATTATATTGCCGTGTCCTGGAATTATTATATCTGCTATTTTGATTATTTTTTTTGCGCTGTTGATATAATCCTGATTAGGTGCTTTTCCTGATTCCATGGTGTGAATATTTACAGCATCTCCTGCAACAACATATATTTTATTTTCTATCTCTGCTGCAACAGATATATGGCTTGGCTTGTGTCCTGGTGTTGAGATTAATTTTATCCCCGGGATGTTTATATTTTCAACAGATTTGTATTGAATATGGCCCTTGTTTGGAAGCCATTCTGATTTTCCAACTATTCTTCTTGCATTTTTGAACAAATAGTTATTAGACAGGTGGTCTTGGTGTGAGTGGGTGTTGATTACATAATCAATATCTTCTGGTTTTAAGCCCTCTTTTTTTAGTGCTTTTAGGATTTCATCTTCATATCCTAAGTTGCCTGTATCCACTATTATTTTTTTTTCTTTGCTGTTTTCTGCTTTTAGAAGAGTAATGGTGCTGCATATTTCATCCAATATATTTCTTTTTTCTTTGTTATATCTATGCAGCCCTTGTTTTAAGATTTTTATCTTCATCCTATCACCTTTCCCAATATATAACAAGTTTCTCCTGGCCTGTAATGAGATTTTAGTTCTCCTTCTATTTCATAGCCATTTTTCTTGTAAAATTCTAAAGCATCTTTCTCATTCTCAGAAACATGGATCTCTATCTTTCCTTTCTTGGATATCTTCTCAGCTTCTTTTAATAATACAGAGCCAACACCTTTTCCTTGATAATCTTTTGCAACAGCCAGATGCTTGATTCTTGCTCTTGTGAAATCTGGGAGCTGTTCTTCATATACAATCCACAACCCCCCAGTTACTTTATCATCTTCAATAGCTACTAACAGTTCTCCTGAAGCAGTCTCTAGATAATTAAAAATCTCTTCTTCTGGCTTTTGGAATATGTTGTGTACTGGAAAAACTTCTTTATATACTTTGATTAGCTGTTTTATTTCTTCAGTGTCTGGCTTTTTTATCATTTAAGCACCTCATATGACAATATTTTCTTCAGCATCTTTTTGTCTGTAACCAATTCTTCTAATTTTCCTCCTGGAATGTTTTTTCCTCCGCTGTCTAAATATAATTTCCATTCCCTTATGGATACAGGATCTGTTGGATTGACAAAATAATTCAAGTCAAACCACACCATCAGGTCCTCTCCGTGTTCGCTGCAGGATGCTATCTTGCACTGCAAAGGTTTTACCTCATGGATAAGGCAGCCTTTCTTTTTGTTGTAAAAGATGCATGTGCCGTAAGGCTTTCCTTTTTTTATTGTTAAAGGCCTGTATAATGTGGTGTTAAATTTTTTTATCGGCTCTAATGATGTTTTTTTAAGGCCTTCTTCTGTTAGCTTCAGTTTCCTGGCGATAAAAGTGATATCTGATTTAGTTAAAACACCTGAACCAAAAGTGCAGCATTTTCCGCATCTTTTGCAGCTGTTTCCCAGCCTTATCGCTTCAGCTATTGTTGTCTTTTTTGTTATCTTTGGTCTTGTCATTCTTTGAAATCTTTACTTTAGTTGGCCTTATTATCCTGTCTTTGAACTTATAGCCTGTCTGCATCTCCTCTATTATTGTGTTGTTTGGCTTGTCTGATTTTTCCTGCATAACTGCTTCATGAAGATATGGATCAAACATTTCATCCATGGCATCAATCTTTTGAAGCCCTTTTGATGACAATATCTGGAATATCTGATTATATAATGCCTTGATATCCTCATTGTCTGAGTTTTTTAATGCAAGATCAAATGAGTCCAGTACTGGAAGCAGTTCTTTTACAATATCAAGAGAAGCATATTGTGTGAACTGTTCTTTTTCTTTTTCAACTCTTTTTTGATAATTTTCAAAATCAGCCTGAACCTTTTTTAACAGGTCAGTGGTCTGCTCAAGTTCTTCCTGTTTTTTTTCCAGCTGTTTAGATATTTTTTCTTTTTTATCTTTTTGTTTTTTCTTTTTATTGTTCTTTTTATCTGTTTTTTTCTTTGTCATTGCTTAAACCCTCAGTATATAGATATAAAAAAATAAAAAAATTATTTGATGATTACTTTCTTGGCTTTCTTTTTCTTTTTCTTTTCAGGCTTTTGTTTTGGAACTGTTACTTTTAACAATCCATCCTTGAAATCTGCTTTTGCCTGCTCTGCCTTTACTTTTGCAGGCAGTGAGAAAGCTCTCTGGAAGCATGTATAGCTTCTCTCTTTTCTGAAGAAAGATTTTCCTTTTTTCTCTTTTTCTGCTTTTTTCTCTGCCTTTACTGCAAGCATATTTTCTGTTACATTTAGATCAATGTCTTTTTTGTCAATTCCTGGAAGCTCTATCTTTGCAGTTACATCTTTTTTTGTTTCAGAGATGTCAACCAACGGTTCTCTGGCTAATTTCTGCTTTGCAAGTCTTGCTGGTTTTCTAAAGAAATCACGGAAGGTTTTTTCCATGTCTTTTTGCATATTTTTCATGTCTTCAAACGGATCCCATATATCCCATGACATTTTTTAAACACCTCATATTTTGTTGACTTTAAGTCAACTATGTTGATTTTAAATAAACAACTTATATATAAAGTTTGTGGTGGGGCTTGCAATAGATTTAAATATAAGCAAGAATTAATACAGAATATGACAGGGGGAAAGAGGATAACTTTTGTTAAGATCAGCAAACCAGATAAAAAAGATATAAACAAAAATCTGCAGTGGTTTGGCAATTCTTTAGGATTATTTGGAGAAAGAGATAAAGACAGAAGCTGTTTCAGGATATTTATTGAATTAGTAAAGGCTTCAAAATCAGATGATGACTTGAGTTCTGATGAGATCGCTGAAAGACTAGAGCTAAGCAGAGGAACTGTTATCCATCATGTGCACAAGCTTATGGATTCAGGGATTGTTATAAGAGAGAAGAACAAATATTCTATGAGGGTTGAGAATCTAACAACACTGATTGAAGAATTACACAAAGACATCTCCAAAACATGCAAAAGATTAAGAGATGCTGCACAGGATATTGACAATTGTTTGGGGCTTTAAACTTTTTTCTCCCTAAAATATAATGTATAATTCTTATCATAATTGCATGCAGAACTTACAGACAAACTCAACCCCTTATAATCTACTTTCTTCAAATACTCTCCAATCTCTATCATTTCATCTGGAAGTTCCTCTCTCTTAATATGTATTCTTTTCAATTCTGTCTCACTATCTGTAAGGGTTTCATCTAAAGGCATAAAAAAATAAATATTGGTTTTTTTAAAAAGCTTATTATAGAAATGCTTAAATAAGTTTATCATTATTTTCTTATTATGGCTGATAATGTAGGCGGACAGGCAGTTATTGAAGGAGTTATGATGAGGAAGAAAAGCAAAGTAGCCACTGCAGTACGTTTGCTAGATGGAAATATCAAGATTAAGAAAGACAGGATAAGGAAAAGACATTCTTTATGGACATGGCCTTTTTTTAGAGGCGTAATAAATCTATGGGATATGCTGTTTATCGGAACAAAGAGCTTGTTGTGGAGCGCTGACCAGCAGCTGGAGGAACATGAGAAGATAACAAAGAAGGATATTGTCTTTACTTTACTGCTGACATTTTCTATGGCTTTGGTGTTTTTTATTGCTCTGCCTTATTTTTTGACTTTATTTTCTGGTGTAAAAGAAGAGGTATCTCCTGTATTGTTTAATTTGGTAGATGGAATAATAAGGGGGATATTTGTATTAGGATATATCTATATAATATCTAAGTTTAAAGATATAAAAAAAGTCTTCAGATATCATGGAGCAGAGCACAAGACAGTTTACTGTTATGAATCTGGGAAGAAATTAACTGTAAAGAACGTCAAAAAGTTTAGTACAAAACATCCAAGATGCGGAACTTCATTTATTATCCTTGTCCTGATAATAAGCATACTGGTATTTTCTTTTCTTCCTTTGCTTGCTAAATGGATCCATCCAGGGTTTTTAGGGCTGGGTTTCTGGAGTCAGAAACTGATATTGTTTCCTTTGAGACTGTTATTTATCCCTGTCATCGCAGGAATAAGCTATGAAGGGCTTAAGTTAAGCGGAAAATATCCTGATAATATGGTTGTTAAGTGGATTGCCAAGCCAGGGCTGTTGCTTCAGAGGATAACGACAAAAGAACCTAATAAGAAGATTATTGAGGTTGCTATTAAGGCTTTGAAGAGTGTTTTATAGCATCAACTTTTTAAAATAGATTAGACTATTGATAAAGTAGTTGGCCCTACTGATCCTACAGAAGCTAAAAAAACACATCCAGATTTTATAAGAGCTTGGAGTCCTGATGATTTTAAAATATCTAGATTAGAAAAAAGATTTGTGGAGAATATCATCCACATGTCAAAGACTCCAAAAGATGCTGAAAGAGAAGCTGAGATTTTCTTTGAAGAAAAGCTGTATGATATTAAAAGAATTTACTGATAAGTTTTTTAAACTATCTTAACTTATGATTCTATATGGTTAATTTTATAATAGAAGGAGAAGGGCAGATGGATTTTGCTACAGACATGGGGCTTGTGTTCAGGGCTCTTGACGGACTGCAGAACAGATATAACTGGCTTATAACTGATCTTCGATGGTGGTCTGCTGAACAAGGGAAGTTTAAAGAATGGGATGCAAACAGCAGAGAACCTATCTGGATAAGCGGAGAAGAATTGTCAAATATATTATCTAATTATAAATTAGGATTTGATTGGGGTGTTTTCTCGGCTTTTGAAAAAGATGTAAGGATTGATATAGATAACTTAGAGGTTGAGCCTTATGCTGACGGCAATCCAAACTTTTGGGTGGAAAATCCAAAGATACAGCATCCAAAAGCTGTTATAGAGATTGTATGCTGGGATAGTTCTTGCACATTATTCTTGTCTAAAGATGAAGAAGCGAGCAAAAAATTCAAGGAGTTTTTCCCTGAAGCGAAAATTCTAGAAGAAGAGAATAAAAGGCATTCACTTCAATTCAAATCAAAGTCATAGAAAGGTATTTATATATTATAATTTTAACTTCTGATGGTGATGTTAAATGATTAAAAAAATAATTGCAGTATTGATGGTTTTTGTCTTGCTGGGAATAGTTGGATGCCAGCAAAGTGAGAACACAATCAATGTTTCAGGAGATTCAGAACTTACAGTTGATCCAGATGAAGCAGAGGTGTGGGCTGGTATCTCTGTGATAGAGTTAACAGCAGAAGAAGCCCAGTCAGAAGCCAATAAAGTGATTAATGATGTTATCGATGGATTGAGATACAAAGGGATTTCAGAGGAGAATATTGAAACAGAACGGTTGAATTTAAGAGAAGAAAGAAAATATGAAGATGGAGAATACAATGTTGTTGGCTGGAGAGCTTCGCAGACACTAAAGATAAGCACTGAGGATTTGGATAAGGTTGGAGAGATAGTTGATGTCTGTGTTGAGAACGGAGCAAACCAGATAAACAGAATAAATTTTGGATTAAGCGAAGAAAAAGAGCAGGAATACAAAAAAGAAGCACTGGCAAAAGCTACTTCAAATGCCAAAGAAAAAGCAGAGACAATTGCAGACAGTTTGGGAGTTAAATTAGGAGAAGTTAGAAGTGTTTCAGAAGCACAGCATTATTACAGGCCTTACGGATATATGATGGAAACAAAAGTTGGAAGTGCTGCTGTAGAAGAAGCTGCTCAAGTCATGCCTCAAAAAGTAGATATAACAGGGCAGATAAGTCTTGTGTATAATGTAAAATAGATATTTTTTTCTATTTCTTTTTTGTTTTATTTTTCTGCATTCTTAACAGCAGTCAAGAAGAAAACTTTTCCCCAGTTTAATGCAAGAATAAGAAATATTATACTTAATATTAAATAAGGCATTGAAGCATATAATAATTTGTAAACTACAGCTGCGAAAAACAAAGTAGTTAGAAATATTATGAGATAACTAAATACTAATATTTCTGGTTTTTTATAAGCGAGCTTTAGAGTGTGTTTCAGGAATTCTTTGGTTTTTTTGGGATTGTATTTATGAACCAATCCAAAAGAGATATAGGCAAGATAGGTTATTATTATAAAAAGGATAATACCTATAAATGCGATTAACTGGTTGCTGCCTGTATAAGTTGATAATCTTAAAAAGAATCCGCTGAAAAGTGCACCTAAAAAGGCAAAGAAAAGGAAAGATATTCCAAACATCAATAAATATCTTTTGAATGAAGAATTTTTATTTACAATAAGGTCTGCAATGCCCCAGTTTATTCCGTTTATGAAAATGTAGGACAAGAACAAAAGCAAGCCGAACATTATGAGATATTTTATTATGTTGCTGTATGCTGTTTCAACAGCTTCCAGCTCTTCTAAAGCCATATATGATTCTGCAGATGTCATCATTGTTGTGTTTGAAATATCTTCAATCGGAGCCACCATGTTTTCTATCTCTTCCCCTATATTTCCGGAATAATTAAGCAAAAGCAAAGAGATAACAAGCAGGAAAATCAACTGAGTTATGAATAAAAAAGAAAAATATCTTTTTTTGCTTTTGATTATTTTAAATGATTCTTTTAATGAAGAGAGGATTGTGTTTTGGTGTTTAGGTTTCATTTTCTAATTATTGTGATTCCATATTAGTTACATATATGTAGAAATCTTCTGCTCCCTCTACTAAACCTGGGATATATGCTATTTTAATTCCATCATATTCTCCAAGGATGTTTTCCTCTTTTTGGGCATCTTCTATATTTTTAAATACCTTAACATTTCTATTCATTTGTTGGGTATCCTGATCCACAACAAAGCTTCTAATTCTTGAAAGCCCTTCTTTGTAATTTAGATCATTCATTTTTATCAAAAAATCATCTTCAGGACCTAAATACCATATCCTATCAGCAAGCCAAGAGGTTGTATGCCATGTACTTTCTTCTGGAAGTACAGCTTCCCATCCAGGAGTTTGTCTATGTGCTGTTGATTTTAAATTGTATCTTAAAATAATGTCAGAGTTTATACCTCCTTCCAGCCTTATAATATTACTTATATTACTTGGAGGTTCTTCGGGTTCTTTTTCAGAATCTCTATCTTTATCTTCATCTCCTTCTTCTGGTTCTTCCCCTCCATCTCCATCTTCAGTTTCTTTATTATCGTCTTCTGGTTTTTCTTCTGGTTTAACATTCAAATAAATCGGGTCTATCTCCTGTGCAAGCCCCTGATAAGTTACTACATCTTGTGGGATTGAGTCTGTGCAGCTGAAACCCTGCTCTGGGAAATGCCTTAACTGAAGCTTGAGTGTCCAGGCTCTTCCTGATGTTCCTGAAGAAGACCCCCTGTATTTTAATTCATATTCTTTGCAGTCTTGGACTGTCTGTCCGTTGATATTGCATGTTGATATTGCAGCAGGGTTATCAAATCTAAGAGATAATCCACCAAGTTCTATTTCTGTGTTTCTAGTGAATTCTGTCCAACCATTCATTGTTTCGGTTCTGTATTGATCTCCATTATTATCATTATCTGTGTCCTTGAAATATACAGAATGATATGTATCATATTCTATATCTGCTCCTGGAACCAGTTCGGTTTCGCTTCTTATGAGATTTGCTGAACTTCCACTTTCCTTTATATTAATTATAGGAAGCTCTCTGTAGAAATAAGATTCTGATATTGAATCAAGCAGTTTTATTGACCTTGAATAATTAACCCATCTGTTTGGGCTTGCTGGATCAGGAGGGAAAACATCATAAGCTGTTTCAATAGTTGTTCCATAGCCGTTCTTAAGCTCTGCATAAAGACAATGTGATTCTCCCTGGTTATAGACAGGAATATAATCAATGGTCAAAGGCTCATCAAGATAAAATGTTTTTTCTCTGCAGTCAACTAATTGGCCATCTTTTTCACATTTGATACTTCCAAAGTAGGCTCTGCCTCTTTTTTCCCAGACAAGGCCTCCTGCATCACATATGAACTTTCCGGTTGACTGGTCAAACCTGCAGGCAAATATGTCTCTTACTGTTGCATCTTTTATTGGAGAATAAAATACGCCTTGTCTTTGGTTTATCCTGTTTTCTTCTGGTATGCATTTCTCTGCCTCATCTGGGTCATTTACATTGATGGTTATCTTTACATTGTCAAACCTGTAAGGCTGTGTTACCACAACATGCTCGCTTTTGTCTTCAAGCACACCCTGGGATAATCTTCCTCCTGTATAAACAGTATATGTTGGTCCTGGAGAATCCTGGTTATAAAGGTCAGGAGTTGCAGCTGATGCATATGAAGCACAGTCGCATCCTCCTGGAGCAAGGTCTGAGCCAGTTTCAATACATTTTACTCCGTCGTATGATGCAAGCTCATGATCTGTTATACATGATAATTGAACAGAGTAACTGTCAATATCACAGCCGGGTGTTATGGTCCAGGCTATCCTGTATTCATAGGTTGCAAGTTCTGTATCTGGGTCCCAAGCTAGATATTCTCGGTCTGCCAGCAGCGCTCCTGCACTGGTATGATATGGAACTGTATATGCGGCATCCATAAAACCTTCAAGGTCCCATCCCCAGTCTGCATTGATAGAGGCCAAGCATATCTTTTCAGCAATTGCTCCTTCTCCTATTCCAATATAATCTCTCAATGCTGCGCTGTTGTAGTCGGCCAGCAGATCATTTGTAGACTCCTGGACACCTCCAAATATAGAATCTGTTCCTGCTCTTATCGTATCCCCTATCTCAAGGCTTTTTCCTGTTCCTGTCCATGGAAGGCAGCCTTCACTTGCCTGGGTGATTATCCTGGCAAGCCATTTGCATATATACTGGGAAAAGAATTCTTTGCATACTCCTGTATCATAGGTTCCTGTCTTTTGTATCTGGGACATGCAGTTATACAATCCCTGCAATATATTTCTCGCTAACTTAAGCCTTTGAAGTATCTGGGTTCCGCACAAACATTGGAATGCAGGCAGAATATCCTGAGGATTTAGATAAGGTGCATCAGGAGAGGTATACAATGGCTGTCCAAAACAAGCTGACTGGTCTCTTCCTTCGTAGTATTTATAATTATCATAGAAATATCCAAGTTTGTCATATCTGTAATTCCATTCATCTTCTGAATCTGCAGGAGGGATCAATGCACCTTCTTCTCCTCTTACACTGTAGCAGACGCAGAATTTACCTGAATCACAGTTATTTGCAGGTGTATTTAATGTATGGGGTGTGTTTGATTCTACTAAATCATCTACTTCTTCTTTACATTCGCCTTTCTGCCATCCAAGCTCGTCACATACATCTTCACAGGATTTTTTTTCTTCTTTTAATTGAACATTGTCTGTTCCTGAAACTATCTCAACTGTCTCTGTTTTAATACCTCTGCATTTTTCAATAACTAAATCCCCTTTAGTTTCAGGTTTTTGATCTGATTTTTTATAATAATCTCCTTTATATTCCCAGCAAAGTGATGAACCATCACATTCTTCTTTGCAAGTATTAACATCCTGTTTTCTTAATATTGTTCCTTTTGTGCTTGTCTCTGTTGTGCACTCTGTATTTTCCTCTATCCTTCTTCTGATTTCAACAGAATCTGCTGTAGCAGTCCAAGGCGCTGGAGATCCTCTGCACAAAAACCTGTCACAAACCCATCTGTAAGCATTGTTTATCTCTTCTTCACTCTGCCATGCAGAATAAGCTGAGCTGCATCTTTCCTCTAGCTGTTCGTTTGTCAGATCATCCTGGGTAAATTTTAGTTTGTTTTCATCTTCTTCTGTTTCAGCTGTTACAGAACCTGTTGCTTCTATTTCTTCCATTTGAGCTGATTCAATATCTTCTAGTTTTTGTCTTTGAGCTGCCCTTATCATTTCTTCTATCTCTTCCTCTGTAGGCCCTATCAGTTCATTTAATGCTCCTATTCCAGCAGAAGTCGCTTTTCCAGGACCGGGAATAGGGCATTTTTCTTCATTATCTTTTGACATTGCCCTGTCACTTAAATAATCCTGCCAGGATGCAGCTCTTCTAAAAATAGTTGTTACAACTCTTGCTCCAAAAGCAATAAGACAGAGTTTTCCAAGATCCTGGACTCTTTTATCAACTATGTCTATTATACGGTTGAGGTTCTGTATTGTCCTGTTTATTGTTTCTCTATTCTTGTCATTGATAAAATTTGAAAATACGTCTCTTGGGTCTATCATGCTTGTATCTACAGCATAAGCCACTTTTTCACAGCTGGTCTGGAACTCTCTTTCTTCTTTTCCCTGTATCTCATGGGTGTATTCTACAGTGAGCTTTAAAGGAAAGACCATCTCCTGGGTTAATTTTTTATAATCTTCAGAAAAATTGTTTAATCCGCCTAATTGGTTTAAATTGTATTTTACTATCCATAGTGTTTTGTCGCTGTTCGGTTTTTTGAACACAGGGCTTGAAGGAAGCGCCTGACAGCTGTAGTTATATCTTGGATCCTGCATTATTGAAGATGTGCAGGCATCATCTATATCTAAACTTTTTATTACAGGATTCTCACCATTTCCCTGATAATCCAACTCAAGGATAAACTGGATAAGCTCTGTGCCCTCTGCTAATCTTTCTCCGCTTAACAAAGAAGGAGACTGGTATTCCACCATGTTCATGATATTCCAGGCAAAAACGCCTGAAAAACAGGTTGCGATAGTATATGACAAATCTTCCTGAACACTGAAACCAACAGAATCTGTCGCAACAATGTATATATCAACAGAGGTTTCTTCCTGCTTTTCAGTTATCCCCTCATCTCTTTCTGTGATTTCCTCAGAAGTGACAGGCTCAGATTGTGTATCCGGCTGCTGAGTTCCTGAACCCACACGAACATAACCTCCCAAAAATTCCACTCCCTGCTCTAAGTCAACATCTTCAAACCTGAAACGGCCGTTGCTGTTTGCTTTTTCTGTAAAATCAGGATTTCCGTCAGGCTCTTTTCCTATGTAAAGATCTACAGTAGCATTTGGCTCTGTATCTCCTTCAATGTCTGTTATTGCTGCGCTTTCATAGAATATGGAGCCTGAATCAGGGGATATGTTTTCAAGTCTCGGAGGGGTTGTATCTAATAATATTTTCCTTTGGGTCTCTGCTATGTTTCCTGCCCTGTCAAGTGCAGTTATCTTAACAGTGTTTTCACCTTCTCTTATTGTTGCTGAAGCGCTGAATGAATCAGTATTCTGCTGATAAACTGAAACATTGTTTACAAAAATCTCAACATAGCTTGTTTCAGAGACAGTTCCTGTAACTGTTATTGAATCGTCAGATGTATATGAAGGAAAAGAATCTATCTGGATAACAGGGGATGTCTCATCCACAGTAACATTGAATCCTGCAGAAGTTTTTTCTCCCTGGGGGCCAAGCACCTCTATCTTTATCTGGTTTGGAACCTGCAGATCAGTAAAATCTGGATTTAGATCAGCTTCAAAATAAAACAAGCCGTCTTCTTCAACATCATATACTGCTGAAAAAACCTCGTTTACATAGAGTTTCGCAGTTGAGCCTGCAGTAGTGTTTCCGATAATCTCAAGTGATTCTGAATTTGTATAATCAGGAAGAGCTACATCCAAAAAAAGGCTGTTATCCTGGGTTTGGGTTGTGTTGTTGGCTGCAAGAGAAACAGGTGTAAATATGATTAGAAAAATGATGATTACAGACATTAATCTTGATGATCTGGTTTTCATATTAAATCTGGTCCTGGTATTTTTTCTGAGTTTTCCTCAAGATTGTCAAGCTTTTCAGCAAGCTTTTGCGCGCTTTCAGGGTCATTCAATCCGATATAAGGCCACTCCATTGCATGGAAGATTATCTCTTCTGCATCTTCCAATGAAACCCAGCCGGGCTTCCATGAAGATTTATATCCCCCTATTATTCCATCTTCATTTAGAAGAGTTATCTCCAGTTCATAGGTATAATCCCATTTGGCAAGCAGTTCTATTTCAGAAGGTATTCCTTCTTCATAGGAAGGATATACTCCGTTGCTTTTGTAGGTCCTGTTTCTTGTTATCTTGATAAGAGCTGATTCATCTTCTTCGAGTTCTTCTTCCTCATCAACCCTGTCTTCTACAGCAAAATGCTTTACTACTTTAAATTTTTTGTTGGTTACGGGTGTCAAATAAAGATAGGTTGTTTTTTCTGTGTTTGTGCTCACGAATTCCTGGGCTTCAAGATATCCTGATTTTTCTCCTCTTAAAACACCATTGATGCAATAAGGGAATTCTTTTGACATGGCTGCTACTGCTCCTCCTGAAACAAATTCACTCTGCCCCATAGGACATTTGTATTTCATGCATGTATATGATATATTAACTCCGGGAAGTTTGTTTTTCTTGTCTGGAAGTCCTGGCCTAGAGATATTTTCAAATGTATAGACAGTCAGGGTATTTCTTGTTCTTTCACTGCAGTAACGCTGTCTTTCTGTTGAGGGGCTTTCAACATCAAAAGTAGTTATTCCGAAATTTGTAGTGTCCGGCCTGTTGTGGTTGATACCTGCTTCTATTCCAAAATTAAAAGTGAATTTTTCATGATCATCTGTCTTCTCATCTGTTACAGTGACTAAAAAAGGATATCTTACATCATAAGTAAAGTGCCACAAATGCATACAGACCAGTGAAAGTATATCCTGTCCTCTCTGTGCATTTGACCTCAATATATTGCCGTCATTAGGCCTTACATGCAGGTCAAGAGGCCAGTCTTCATCATAGGTAAAGCTTACACGTGTATCAGGATATTCTGTTGTGGTTACATCCCATACAAAATGATTTTTTTCATACTCCAAATTTTCAGGAAGGGGATTGTATTTTGTCTTTTCAACCTTTATCAAAGGAAGATTTGAAGTTAATAATCTCTTTAGCTTGGCTTCAACATCCTGAAGCTTCCAGATTCTTGGCCTGCAGGTAAATTCATAATCAATATAAGGAATCTCGGGGTCAGATGCTATCAGGTCTATGGTCCTGGTCTCTATAAACTTGTCAAGATTTTCCTCCTCAAGGATATCTCTTGCAAGCTGATAAGCTGTCTTAAGCCTTAGAGGAACAGAAGCTTCGAATTTATCTATATTAACTGTCTGGTTTTTTGAAGGGATAGTTATCTTTAGGGGATAAAGAAGCTCTACCTCTACTCCTGAATCCATAAGAGTGACAACTGCCTGTTTATCTCCTGATTCTATCTGGAAAAGATTCTGGAAAGGTGCAAGATCCTGGATGCATGAGTCTATGTTTTCCTCTATATATGTTTCAAGCTCATTTACAATAAAAGATTCAGAAGGTATTTTTGATATTCCCCTGTATCTCCAAAGAGGGATTTTTATTTCTCTAAACAAAGGATTTGTGGATATATATGATGTGGGGTCAAGATCTATCTCATCAGGAAAATCAATATATCCTCCGTTTGATCCGATAATATGTATCCCTTCCTCTGCTGTGGTCTGGATGCAGTTTCTGACATATTTCTGCATCGGAGAGACTTCAGGAGGAGTTATCACTTCTGGCTTGAATATAAGGGCCTGCTGCTGATACATTATCAAAAGAGCCGCAACTAGAAGAATAGAGATTCCAGCTATTATAAATACTGTTACCTGGCCTCTTTTTTTCATTATGTCCTCTTCATTGATTAATTTTTTTCTTAATTAATTTTTGCAATAACTCTATAATATGACTAAATTCTAATTTGTTCTTTGATAGATAATTTTCATTAGTAAAAACTCCTTTGTTCTCTTTTATTATTATGTTTTCATTAATACATGTTTTAAAATCCATCATTTGAAAAGCCTCATGTTTCCAGTTAAAACAACCCCATTAATTAAATTGTTTTTGAATTCTTTGCTCATTTTTCCCTCAAATAATAAATGAATTTTTCTTTTTAGTTTTTTTTCAAATTTTGAAATATCTATTTTTTTTTGTGCAGATTCTATAAATAGATCAATATCGCTGTTGATGTTGTCTGTGCCTTTTGCATAAGTGCCATACAAAACTATTGACCTTGGCAGTGTTTTTTTCTCTATAAAATCTACTAACCCTGATTCATAAATTTTTAACAGATTAGTTGCTTTTTTTAATCTTGTAAATCTTTTATTTATATTTGCTTTATAGCTTTTATACAATGTGCTTGTGTCTTTTTTTACAAGAGTTTCCTTGATTAGTTTTTTTAGGTAATTAAGCACTGATTTGTGATCTAATTTAATTATCCTGCTTATTTCTCTAAGCTGATAGTTTTTATGAGGATTTTGAAAAAAAACATCCAAAACCCTGAATAAACTGTAGTTTGATATTATATGTTGCATTTTTACACCAGATGGGGTATTATTACTACAAATGGTGTATTTTTACCACTATTTAAATGTTTTGTTTTTAAATACTGAATTGATAGGTATAGCTTGTTGTCTATGCCCTTCTTTGTGGTTTTTCATATATTCTACCCAAAAATCTATGAATTGTAATCTTTGTTTTTGGTTTTTCTTTTTGTTGAATATCATTTTAATATTTCTTTGATAAATTCAATAACATCTTGAGTATCTTTAAGGATATTTTCTGCATCTTCTCTGTCAAATGTTTCATGGGGAGTAGAAACATCGTTTCCTTTAATATCAACATATTGAGATTTTCCTCTTTCTTTTAACCAATGAAATAGGATTTTAACTTCTTTTTCTTCTTTTAAATCATAAAGATTGACTAATTTAATAATCTTTGCTGGATGGTCTTTTGGAATAACTTTATTCTTTTTAGCTATAGTTGAAGATACTGCTTGCTCCATGGCATCGTAAGCTGTCTTAACTACTTGAGCATATAGATTTCTGTTTTTTGCAACAGCAGTATCAAATATTGCTTTAGCAGCATCAAGCGTAAGCTCAGCTTCTTCTAGATATTTTTGTGCTTGTTTTTCTCTTATTTCCATTTTGAAAGGATTTTATCTGGATCATAAATCATTTTCATTGTTTTAGTTATTTCTAATGCCAGCTTGCTTTTTTTCTTTAATATATTTTCGAATTCTTTTTCTTTGAAAACCTGGCTCATTACCATTTTTTGTTTTCCTTTTTTACCTACAGCAATTGCACCAAATTTTTTATCAATAATCTTAGGACTTGAACTTAAGATTAAGATATCAATATCAGAATCTGCTTTTGCTTTTCCTATAGCAACCGAGCCAAAAACAGCCACAGCCTTAACAGTATCTAGAAAGTCTTCTAATATCCACCAGAGCTTTTCAATGTAATAATGAAATTCTTTTTGAGGGATAGACCATATATTCAAATGCATTTTTAAATTTTTATCTACAGAAATAAATTTCTTCATTGCCATTCCAGGCACAGCTTCCATAAAATAAACAAACCCTTTTCCAATTGAATAATTAGTATAAGGCCTGGTTTTTCCTTTTTTTTCTTCTACTTTTTTAATTAGGTTTAGGCTTTCCATATTTTTTAGGCTATTGTATATAGTAGGCATTGATTTTTTTAGTTTCTCTGATATTTCGGTTGGAGTTCTATCTTTTTTTGTTAACAATTTTATTATTTCCCATTGAGTTTCTGATATCATAGATATTTAGATATTTAGGTAAATATTTAAATATTTTACCTTTTCTATAAAACCTTTTCTGCTTCTGGGATAAAATACAATCTTGCCCAGGTTAAAAATGCAGTTAAGATTAGTAATGCTATATAGGGTGACAAAGTTATTTTTAGCAGTGAAAATATTGCTGTTAGTATGATAAAAACTGCTAATATTAGTAAACATGGAATGAAAAGGGTTTTTATCTTTGGCACTGCCTGTATTGATTTACCTAGAGCATAGAATATTTGATTATTTTTTGTGAAGTAGATATAGGTAAAAGTTAAAAGGTATACTGTTATCAGGGCAGATATAACAAGCAGTATCTTGAAAGATGATACTTTTATGAATACACTAAAGGAAGCCAGAAGCAAAAGGAATATTATCCCAATTATCAAGTTCAAAAGCATGAACTTAAGAAAATATTTAAGAGTTAATTTCTTTTTGAGAATTTTTGTGTAAATTAGGCCTCTAGAGAAAGACCATGCGGCTAAAATTATAATTATCATTAACAATACAGAAGCTATAAATACTGCCATGAATGAATTTAACTGGGCTGTTACCATGCTTATCTGCGCAGGAGACTGGGAAGCAAGATCCTGTATAGAAGCCAAGTCAAGGTTTGATGTTCTTTTTGAGAGTATTCTTTGTATAAAGAAAAGTGAAGGAAGGATTATCGCATAGAACAGCAGATCATATATGTATATCTGCAGAAAGTTCATGTTCAATTTGAATGAATTTTTGAAAGTGGTTAATTGCTTTTTCATTCTAATCCCAATCAAGGTTTATCTGTTGGTTCTGTGAGTCTGCATAGGGGTCATTTCCTGGTATGTTCTGCTGCTGGTTTCCGCTGTCTTCTCCGCTGCTGATGTGGTTGGCTTTGCTGTAGTCAGAAACAGTTATCTTGTTGCATATCTTTTTTCCGCTGTGAGGCCCTTTATAAAATTCAACACAGGCCTTGTCAAATTTTCTTGGATGATAATTTATTGCTGCAAATTCTCCTCTTGCACTATATGTATCTCCGTTTCCTTCTTCTTTTCCTTCAAGCAAGACATTCATATTAAATAATTCAGGGCCTTTTTCTCCATTTTCTTTAAGGAAAACATTGAATTCAACATCTTCATACATGGCTTTTACATAGAATGTTATCTTATACATATATACAGAAGGGTCCTGCAATGTTATAAGACTGCTTCTTTCAGCCTGAATACTTGCAGTTGGTCTTATCATGCCTGATGGAAGCTCTACAAATGCATCTGAGCCAGAGGTTCCGTCATCTCCTGGTTCATATCCAAAAGATCTGCACAAGAAACTGAATACACACTGCTTTCCTCCCAGCACTCCTCCTGCTATGTTTGTGCAGTATTTTTCATTCCATCCTCTTAATCTTTCCTCTACATGATCTGCATAGCCTGAATTTATTGTTGAATATATTCCTGAAACTCCTCTGAAAGAAAGCGCCTCAAAAAGCTCTGATAAAGAATCGAAAGATCCCCAGTAGCTGTAACTTGTGAATTCATTATAATCATCTCCAAGAATCTCTTTAAGCTTATCATCATCTAACTTTTCTCCTTTTTTAAGAGCGTTGAACGCTTTTTTTATCTGATCATCACTAAGAGAAAGATCTCCTTCTGCTGTTATGAAATATGAATTAAGGTTTGTTTTTAATGCATCATAAGCTTTATTGCTAAGGTGGTCTTTAGGGTCAAAATTTCCATTGTTGAAAGCTTCCAGTGCTTCTTCTCTATTATCAAATGGTTTGGATGAGCCTGTCCATCTTTCAACTGCATCTATAAAATTATCTTCATATCTTTCATAAGCGTCTTCTGAAAGTTGTTTTTCAAGATTTGTAAGTTTAAGTTCTCTGTTTTCAAATTGTTCTTTGTGATCATTTTTTAAATCGTCTTTTCTTAGGCCTGATATTCCCATTGATGCTCCGAGGTATTCTGCATAATCACTGTCATCTACTTTTTTGAGTCCCTCATTAGTTAAAGCTGAAAGATCAAAATTTTCAGGTTCTGGAACGTTTCCATCTTGGAAATCATTTGCAGAAAGATCTAATCCTGTGTTTTTGTTTATTTCGGCTATATTTTGATTATATTCATCAATAGCATCTCCTGCATACTGTTCCATAAGTTCTTCTTCAGTCATGCTGTGATATTTAGAAGGTACAATGTCGGGCTTCATCTCAAAATCATCTCCCAGAGCCTCTATTGCTTCTTCTTCCTGCCTCAAATTATCTTCAGTTACAGTTGTTACAGCAAAAGAAACAGTAGGATTCTCTTTTTCAATATCATCTTCAATACCAGCATATTTATCATAAAGAACTATCTCTCCTCTTTCATTTATCGTTCCTATCTCACTGTCTCTAAATGGATCATCTTCATATACTTTTAATACGCCATTTTCTTCACGAGTATAGATTGTATTCCCATTGTGAGCAATTTCATTTCCCTGATTATCATTAAGAACAACATTGCCTTCAGTAAAACCATTGTCTGCTCCAGAATATTCATCTCCTTGTCTTAAAGGAGCATCATTAGAAAATCTGTTTGTACTTTCCGCTGAAACTGCGGCATCATATGCTTCTTTTTCAACTTCTTTTCCATCGATAAAATAATGCTGTTTATTTTCATTGTCAACTATTATTGTTTTTGATTCTCCTTTAAATTCATTCAAATCCAATGCATATTGCATTCTTCCCTCATACGTTGCAAGACCATAATCTTTTGGATTGGGCTTTTCTGATGTTGTACCATCTTGTTCAGCTTGTTTTTCTTCTAGAAGATTATTTACATAATCTATATCTTCCTGAAGATTCCAAAAACCTGCTCCATTAATCTCTCTGTATTCTTCATCTGTTAACAATCCATCTTGATAAAATTTATTTATTAAAGCTTCATTATCAGAATAACTTCCACTTTTTGAACTTAAAGCATTTAATGCTGTAGAATAACCATAAAGTTGGTCTTCAGGAGGGTTATTAAGATTTAAATAGTTTCCAGATTTTAAGTTTTTTTGTACATATTCAGATTTATCTTTACCTTGCCCTAATTTGGTTTCATAATATTCATGAGCATTTGCAGTTGATTGTCTTAAACTAACATATTCTGTATTTTTCAGATCATTATAATAATCTCCTGCAAGATCTGTTGGAATGTTGTAGTTATAAAAGGTCTGTCCTTCTCTATCTGAAACAGGATCTTCAAGAACCATCCATTTAGCGTCCCCTACATAACGCAACACTCCATCATCATAATTTCCATCTTCATTTGTATCAATAGAGACATCAAAAGGTTTTGTTTCTGCTGTAACCATACTACAAACTACCAAAAACATTACAATTCCAACTAATATTTTTTTGTTCATTCTTCTTCAAAATCCTCTACTTCTGCGCAGTAATCATAGCCGCCGTATGCTGATATGTCATCTGCTGCTGCGAATGATTCTATATTTGATTCTATTGATTTGTAAAGGTCAACTGTCCTTAACAATTCACAAAAATGGTAGGCTATGTGGTGTCCTGCTGACGGCTGTTCAAATTTCATGCATATTATATAACTTGCAACATCCAATATGTATAAGGGGTCTGCATATGCCTGTTTGATTGAATTGATCAGCATATCTATAAATCCTGTCCATGGAGATATCTGGAATATCTCTCCTACAACATATTTGCAGTATCCATAGCTTTTTATCTTTTTGCAAAGGTCAACAGTAGTTCCTGTTGTTGGGCTGTTTTGAATACATGATATGTACTGGCACTGTATCTGTGATGCTTTTTCAAGCCCAAAAAGTATTCCAGGGATGCAGGCAGTCAATGCTCCTCCAACAATACTGTCTCTTGAATTTAAGAATGTTGAAGGAGGAAGGTCGTTTTTAAATTTGTTGAATATTTTTTGGGATTCTTCTGGCCAAAGATTCTGATTAAGCATCCATTTGTCTGTTGCTGTTTGCCAGGAGCCCATTATGTTTATAAATTGGTTATCTGAATTTTTTGCTTTTTCCGGATCTACATTACATGTCACTAAAGCACAAAAAAATTCAAAACCAGTATAAGCAGCATCTGTTGCTGCACCTATCCTGCCGCTTGCTGTGACAACTGAATGTGTAGCTCCAGCAGCTTGCCCTCCTGAAGCTGCATCTACAGGCAGAACAAAAATCTGCCTTAGATGTGTAAGAAGCTCTCCTATATCTTTTAATCCTGCCAATATCCTGCATATGTCCTTGGCCATCTTGACAAATTCATTTAGATCGTGAACTGTTCCATAAAGATCATAAACCCAATTCTTAGCATCATCAATTTCATTTTCCAATGAACTGCTTGCTTCTCCTAAAGGCTGGTTAAAAAATCCAACAGAAAGGTTTACATTTTCTGTTTCAGGCTGGGATATTGTATTTTCCGGAGTTAAGGTTGTTATCTCCAGAGGGCATGTCAGATTAAGCTCGTCTAATCCAGAGACATCAAATGTTTTTAGTTCAAGGATAATATAAGGGTGTGTGCTTCCTGCTTCATTATTCATCAAAAACTGGTCATCTATATAAACAGCATCTGCCCCTACGCAGTCACCCAATTCAATATTTAGTGTGGATGCATCTTTTACACCTTTTAGTTCCACATCAAACCACATCCTTTGAGGAAATATATTGACGGTCTGTCTGTCAAGTCTTGGAGGCTGTTTTCCGACAACTTTTGCTGCCCAATAATCTGTTATGTTTGTTTCAACTGCCAAAACATCCACTTCTTCTGTTATTGTCTCTGAAGGGTTCATGGCTGTATCATAAAAAGTAAAATTAATCTCTGCATCTTCAAAAGGTCCTGAGATTGAATTTATGATCCACTGGCATTTCCATCTTTCTTCTTTAACACAGCTAGCTTCAAGTTTATCACAGTCAGGCATCGCTTTTATGCTGCAGATGTCAGCATAAGCAGTTACCCCTGATTCTTCTTCAGCATAAGCAGTTATCTCCAGGCTGTCTGAGATAGCAAGATAATCTTTTCTTTCAGCACCTATTGCAATTATATTAATATCTTCTTCGGGCTCTGGCGGAATTATATCCACATGGATTAATTTACTGGCTCTTGCTGAATTGCCTGCATCATCTGATGTAACAAGGTATATTTCAGGTGTTCCTGTTGTTTTAGTGGTGGTTATATTGAACCAAGTGCATTCCCAAAAAGAATCACTTATCTCAACACATTCGTCTGCTGCAATTGAAGTTGGATAAAGATCAGAGCTTAGTTCTCTTAATGAAAGATATGCATTTCCCTTGTTAAACCCGGAGCCTGATTCTTCAAACAAAACAGATATATTTACAGGTCTTATGCTGATATAGCTTCTTCCTTCATATTCATAGCCTGTGCTGATAGAAGACACCACCGGATCAACAGAGTCTATCCCGTAAGGTCTTGCAGGTGTTGTTTCAGTATTGCTGTTTCCGAATATATCTACAGCAGTGATTTCAGCAGATGCTGAAAAAGCTCCCTGAGCCAGTATTGTGTCTGTCCATATACATTCATGAACATCACCATAAAGCCTTTGACAGGATACTGCAGGAAGACGTGAAGAGCATCCAAAATCAGAAAGATCTATTAATGATCTGTCAGAGTCAATGCTGCTTTCATCTATTATCTCAATTATAAAATTGTATGTACCTGAGCCCAGGAATTCGTCTATTACTGCTCCTTCAGGGCTTTGAATCCTAAAAGTGTTTGTATCAATCTGGGGGGAAGATATATCTATTGCTAATCCTGTGCTTGAAGCAGCTGCTTCATTTTCAAGCCAGTCGTATGCTTTTAATATTATTATCCCTGAATCAGGTATAGGTTCAAGTATCTTTAAATCATCTACAATGCAGTTTCCAGGATCATCTTTATTTACCTCTTCTGAATATTTTGTGCTGCCGTCCCAAAATTCAATCCTTTTTACTCCGCTGCAAAAATCATAATTGCCTTCAAGATAAGCTGAATCTTTTACTGTAAATTCAACTGCAATCCTGTTGTCTCCTGATTTTGCAACATCTGTTACAGTTATTTCAGGAGCAAGGTCATCTACTTTTATATCAATAGGCACTGAATCTTTTTCTTGGTCACTGTCTGAAAAGAGCTTAACATCAAAAGCAAAAGAATTATCCCATTCAAGGAAAGGAGATATACAGGAGCATTTAAAATTGCCGTTTAATTGTGTGCATCCAGGAGAATTGCATAAAGGATTTGAAAAAGGAGTTGTTTCAATATAGACCTGATCTGAAGTTATGTTGCTGTCGTCTTCCAAAGAAGCGTCTACTTCGATAGTCAAACTGTCTTCTCTTTTGACAAAACCAGTCACATTATCTTCTCCGCTGTATCTTACAACATTTAATTCAGCAAAAACATCTGCAGAATAGACAGGCAGAGCTATCATTAAGTAGGCTATGATTATTGAAATTAATCTATTGGATTTCATTTTTTATCATTCAATACCTACAGGTGCATACTGTGTTTCATTTTTAAAATCCGGCTCTAAATTATCTCTATACAAATTGGAATATTCCTGAATTTTTCCTATTGCTCCTACTTCTCCTGATTTAGTAGGAAGAGAAGGAGCTATTGTATAAAAAATTATCTCATTATCATCGTACAGGTCAGTTTTATTTATAATAAAATATCTGTTTAGATTATTTAAGATGGCTCCTCCGCTTGGATAGCTTTCATTGAAAATTATAGAGGGAATTGTATATTCTTCATCAGTTCCAAACAATTCATTCCAGAATCCTCCGCTAATCTCTTTTTTCTCTTTTGGAATTATGTGGGGCTGATCAAAATAAAGTATATTTGTTATATCCACTTCATATTTTCCAGGAATTAATCTCATAGTTGACGGGCTGGTTTGATTTCCCCAATAAACTGCTGCAGTAGTAACATCTTCTTCTCCAATATTTTGTTTTATCTTTTTGATATTTATAACAGACTGCTCAACATCGGTTTGGAAATCAAGATTTACCGGATTAAATCCTAATTGTTTATTTTCTATAGAATAAGACCATTTTTTAACCTTAATTTCTTTTTCTATATATGGGTATGCTTCTATTGTTCCAAGATTGTTTCTCAGGTCAAACTCTGCAGTTAAAAATTGAGCAGGAATAAAATAATCATATTTTGTAAAAGAGATAACTCCATTTAAGCAAGGAGGTAATTTCTCAACAAATTCTCCTTGTTGGTTTGTCTTTCCAATAAAACAGCTGTCTTCTCCGCAAGTATAAGTTATCTGAACATCTTCAAGAGGCTCTTCTGTAACTGCATCTATAATATTGAAAGTTATGTTTCCGCTGGTTCTTTGATTTAGATTACAGAACAAAGACTCCTGAAATGTTGAACCTCCTTCTGTAAATTGGAAACTGGAATCAATTGGCCTGTTATTTCTTAGATTTCCTTCAAGTGCAAATCTAAATGAATAGCCTTTGTTGTTGAATGCAGAAGGATCTGTTATAGTAATCAAGGATGGAAAAGATATATCATAATTGGTCTTATATTCCTGCATCCCGCTTGGAAAGAACCAAAAATTAATAGACTGGGGTTTGATTATTCCTCCGTGGCCTGCGTTAAAATAGATTGGCCACCAGCTTAAATAATCAAATCTTACTTCTAAATCATCATAGGTCCTATTTATATTAACAGGAATCTCCATGCCATATATATGTTCTTTTAGAGGGTTGTTAGGATATGCTCTTCTTTCATAGTTTAAGGTATAAGGAACCTGAAGTCCTGGAATATAAGTCATGAGCATGGATTCCAGATCTTTTTTTACTTTTTGAACAGACCATACTGTTCCTCCCCCCATCTCAAAAGTCATCTCTGATGAAGGAGGAAGATTATTTTCGTCAAGCCCCTGAAAATACGCAATTACATTTATAGCCTGCTGCTCAAGAAAAGAGATGTTCATCTGAGAGTTTGTTATTTCAGTCGCAAATTCATATATCTTTCTTAGATTTAATGGAAGAGAAACATAAAACTGCTCTATATCTGTTTTTGCCTGTTCTGTCTGAACTTCAAGAGGATATTCCACATAAACACTTACATCATTTCTTCCTACAACAGCTGTTGCAGAAGGCCTTCCTCTTGTTTCTATCTCATATCCTCTTTCTTCAAAAACAGAGAAATCCAGGCATTCATCAAGATTATCCAAAACATAGTTCTTTATTTGAGATTCTATTGTATTTCCTGTTCCTTCTAATCCTGGTCTTTGAGAATTGAATTCACAAGGAATATCTTTTCCACAGTTATTTTGGGATTCAAGATACCACCAGTAAGGTATCTTTATGTCTGAATTAGAAAAAAGAGAAACCCCATATGTTTCAGTCGGATTTATATCCGGAATAGATATACCTGCTGAACTAAGATCAACATAACCTCCCTGGTTGCCTAGTTTACGCAAAGCTTCCTCTGCTGTCTGGAAAACACATTCTTCTACATAATCTTTTACTGGAAGTGCCTGTTCAGGAACTTCTTCTATCACTGGAATAACAGGAAGCTCTTCTCTTACAGTTGTGTATCTAAAATAAAAAACTCCGGAAGCAACAAGAAGCACTAAGACACCAACAATGATAAAAATAGTCACTTGCGCTTTTTTTCCTTTAAAAATATCTCTAAGACCTCTTTTTTCCACTAATTATCCCCTCTTTAGGATAATTTGATGTTTTGATTTATAAAAGTTTCTATAATATTTAGATATATTTTTTTGCTTCTTGTTAATGATAGTAAAATATTTTAAACAGTGTATGTTTTCTATTGCATAATGGTTAATAGAAACCTTGTATCATATATTAAACAGCAGATTAATGCAGGATATGATATAAATACTATAAGGAATTTTCTCATCAGAAACGGCTATAACAAAAAAGAGATTGATGAAGCTGTTGATTATGCATATAAAAGAAAGAAAGGAATCTCACTGCCGATAATATTTGGCATAATACTTGTTTTGATAGCGATAATCTTTGGTGTTTTTTTGATGATAGGGGGAGAGGAGGAAGAAAGTATTAAAACAACAGAGATAGTGCCTGAAGAGGAATTCAGAGAGCCTGAAGAAACAATTACTGAAGAGGAAACTTTTGAAGAAGAAAAAGAAGATATAATTCCAGAAGAAACAACAGGAGGGGAAGAAGAAATATTATGCGGGAACAATGTCTGTGATTTTGGAGAGAATTATCTGAACTGTCCTCAAGACTGCGAGCCTGTTGAAAGTTCACCTACTTCTCCTGAAGAAGATGAAGTGCTTTTTAGAGGGGAGATGATAGACAGGGTAATAGCATTATCAGTCAACCCTAATGAAGCTGCTGGTTTTTGCGCTGATCAGGATCAGGAGATAGACAGAGACATCTGCTATGATAATCTTGCAGAGGCCTCCCAGGAAAGCAGCTGGTGTGAGAATATTGTTGATGACAACAGAAGAGACGGATGTTATGCTGAATTTGTATTGAACGGAGATTATACTGTCTGCGACAAGCTGACAAACAAATATCTAAGAGAAAGCTGTTTTAATCTGAGGAATATTTAAGCGATTGAATTCTGAAATATTTTAAACTGAAATGGCTTATTTTATCTTCTTGAACAGAATTTCTGGCTTTCCAATCTTGTGGTTCTTTAATTCAAAATTTAGATCATTCCAAGTTAAGTCATTAAGATTCAGCTGTTTCTGCAGATTTTTAGATGCTTCAGGCATTATTGGCTGCAGTAATATAGACAAGTTCTTTGCTAAATTAACACTTGTTCCCAAGACATCCTGTGAGCTTTCTTTATTTTTCCAGGGTTCTTTTTTCTGGAAATACTGGTTGCCTAAAGCTGATATTGAAAGTATCAGTTCAATCGCTTTTTTGAAATCATATTCTTCATAGGCTTTTTTTACTTCATCGAACTTTGATTTTATATCTACTATAATATCATCTTCATCAATATCTTTGATCTCTGAACTGTAATTTTTTTCTGTGAAAGACAAAACACGATAGCAGAAGTTTGAAAAATTACCGGAAAGCTCTGTGTTCAATTTTTGCTGAACAAGTTTCTCTGAATATTCTCCGTCCCCGTCTTTAGGCATAGAGCCAAGGATATAGAATCTGAACTGGTCTGTTCCATATTTTTTTACCTGTTCAAATGGTTCGATCACATTACCTGTTGATTTTCCCATCTTTGCCCCTTCACTCAAGACCCAGCCGTGTACAAATAATTCTTTTGGAAGTTTTATTCCAGCTGAGATAAGCATCGCAGGCCAAAAAGCTGCATGAAATCTTAATATATCTTTTCCTATCACATGGCAGTCAGCAGGCCAGTGGTTTTTGAATCTTTCCTGGTCTGTTCCATAACCAACACCTGTGATATAATTAGACAATGCATCGCACCAAACATACATATTTTGAGAATCATCTCCTGGAACTGGAATTCCCCACGGCAAAGTTGTCTTTGGCCTTGAGAATGAGATGTCTTTTGCATTTTCCAAGAAAGACAGTATTTCATTTTTTCTTATTTCAGGAATGACTTTGTAGTCATCGTTCTTTATCTTTTCAATAACTTGGTCTTTGTATTTTGAAAGCTTAAAAAAATAATTTTCCTCTTCAACAGTTTCTATATCTCTTGTTGGATGTTCAGGACATTTTCCATCTACTAATTCTTTTTCTGTCTTGAATGCTTCGCAGCCAGTGCAGTACAATCCCCTATATTTTTTCTTGTAGATATCTCCTGATTTGACAAGTTCCTCCCAAAGTTTGACTGCTCCTGGATAATGGTTTTTTTCATCTGTAGTCCTGATGAAATTATCATAGTCTATCTTTAAGAGTTTGTAAAGATCTTTGAATACCTGGACGTTTTCATCAAGAAATTCCATTACATCCTTTTTTTGTTTTTTTGCAGTTTCCCAATTTTTTGTTCCGTGTTCATCTGTTCCGGTCTGAAAGAAAACATCTTTTCCAAGAAGCTTATGAAATCTTGCTAAAGTATCTGCCTGGATTATCTCTAATGCGTGCCCCATATGAGGTTTGCCATTAGGATATGCAATTGCTGTTGTTACATAAAATTTTTTAGTCATAAGAAATAAATGAAGGATTTTTGTTTATAAACTTTTGGTTTATTATTGATATGGATTAAAAAACACAGACTTTTTAAATTATTATTTAGTATATATAGTATATGGCTTTGATAATCCCTGCTGAATTGAATTTTTTGGATAAGATAGAAGCCAATATCCAAAAATACCCTGGGCTTTTTGACACCAATATTTTTATCCCTGTGCTTTTTTATGAGATCACTGAATGCTGCAGTGTGGAAGTTGATGAACATACAAGGGAAAAGCTTGAAAAAATCATAAGATTGACAGAAAGCAGGAAGAATGTAAGATATGAATCAGGGAATGAACTGGATTATTTCATGGAAAGCTATAAGAATAAAAACAAGTTCAGAGAAGATGAATTAGGAACAAGAGAATATCAGGAAAAATATTTTCAGAAACTTTTTCAGATTATGGATTTGCCTAATTTTTTTAGCATAGAGAATGTGTTAAAGGAGTGCAGGCATGGGATAATGCATTATCTAGCTCAGGCAAGATGGGCAAGAACAAACTCAAAAACAACCAAAAAAAGAGGCTCTGAGAGACTCCAGGCTTTCAAGGCCGCTGAAAGGATAAACAAACAAAGGACGAACGGGATGAGCAGATGCCTGAACAGGTTGAGAGATAAAACAATTACAGATGAAGATATAGAAGAAAAAGTATTTTATGAAAATATCTTTTCTATCATCATGGAGGAAACAATTAAAAAAGAGATAAGCACCAACAAATACAGGACTGACCAGCATCTGCTGGCAAATGCATTTTATCTATCAGCAGCAAAAAGTGAGCATGTTGATATATATACTTTTGATTCTGATTTCAGCAAGCTTTTTGAAAGCTCTGCAAGAAGGTCAATAAAAGAAATAAAAAAAAAGCATGATATGCTTGATGTGTCAGTAAACAGGATATTATATTACGACAGGATATTGATAAAAAGAGCCAAATATGAGAAGAGATTAATAAAAGAAAATAAATTTAAAGATAATCTTGTTTTTATTTCTTAGGTTTTTTCATCTTCTTAGTTATCCCTATCTTCTTGCCGCATTTTCCGCATTTGAAAACATATGCCTTTACTCCCTTCCATGTCTTTCTCTTGTATTCAGTCTCAGCTTCTCCCTCATTACCGCAGAAAGGGCATTTGTATTCTATCTCAACTGTAAGAGTGGGGTCAAACTCTTCTTTTGAAACAGTATATCCGCATTCAGGGCATTTGTATTCTTTTGCCCTTATCTTTACCTTTCCTGTTTTTTCGTTAACAGGCTTTCCCATAATCCCTTTTTTGCATTTAGGGCATTTAGGCTTTTTGACCCATGCAATTATATTTCCTTCTCCTTCATCTAATTTGATTTTTCTGTTTGTAAAATAAAAACACTCGTCCATTGATTCCGGCATTGTTACCATTTTGTTGCACCTCGTGATTTTGATAAAATAAAAAATAGATAAGGAATTTATAAAGTTTTTGGGTTGGGACAGTATCTCCGAACGCAGTCGTGATGGTATATACAAAAATCAAAGATTTTTGATT
>CAZFSZ010000005.1:0-35813 GCA_964521755.1 uncultured Methanosarcinales archaeon
CAAGTGCAGGACTTAATTATTGTGAAGCTGAAATTCAGCCAGAATGCACAGATGCTGACGGGGATGGATATTATGCAGAAGCTGACTGCGGAACTGAAGTGGATTGTGATGATTTAGATGCAAGTGTTAATCCTGGAGCGGATGATAGTGATTGTAATAGTGTGGATGAGGATTGTGATGGGATAGCAGATGATGATTATGTAAGTATTTCAACTGTATGCGGAATTGGAGCATGTGCTTCTAGCGGGACATTGAGTTGTGTTGATGGTGTTGAGGTTGACAGCTGTGTTGCTGGAAGTCCTTCAGCAGAGGTATGCAATGGAATAGATGATGATTGTGATGGAAGTGTTGATGAGGATGGAGATGCTTTATGTGATGATAATTTATATTGTAATGGGCAGGAAACTTGCTCAGATGGAACTTGTGTTTCTGGAACTGCTGTGAACTGTGATGATGGTGTAGGATGTACAACAGACAGCTGTAATGAAGATACAGACAGTTGTGATCATACTCCAAAAGACAGTTTGTGTGATGACGGCTTGTATTGTAATGGTCAAGAAACATGCGATGCAGAATTAGATTGTCAAAATGGAACAGCTCCAAATACAGATGATGGAATTAATTGTACAATAGACAATTGTAATGAGGAAACCGATACTATTACTCATACAACAGATGACAGCTATTGTTTAGACGGCTTGTGGTGTAATGGACCAGAAACTTGTGATGCAGAATTAGATTGTCAATCAGGAACAGCTCCAGACTGTGATGATTCAATATTTTGCACAACAGATTCATGCGACGAAGGAGAAAATACAGATGACAATGTTGGAACATGCAAACATGATACAACACCTTGTGAATGCACAATAAATGCTGATTGTGATGACGGAAATCCATGTACAAACAATATTTGCAATGCTCAATATAACTGCATATATGTAAATGATGATACAAACAATTGTGATGATGGAGCTTGGTGTACTGTAAATGACAGATGCTCTGCTGGAGAATGTGTTTCAGATCCAAGAGATGTTAATGATAATATAACATGTACAGTAGATTCATGCGATGAAACAAATGATGTTATAAAACATACTCCTGATGATTCATTGTGTGATGACAGCTTATACTGCAATGGTGCAGAGGTATGCGATGCAAGTCTAGGATGCCAGGATGGAACTCCACCAGATACAGATGATGGAGTAGCATGTACAATAGACAACTGCAATGAAGAAACAGATTCAATAACTCATACTGAAGATGACAGTTATTGTGATGATGGAGCATGGTGTAATGGTGCAGAAACATGCGATGCAGAATTAGATTGTCAATCAGGAACTGCTCCAGATTGTGATGATTCAATATTTTGCACAACAGATTCATGTGATGAAACAAATGACAAATGTACTCATAACACTTCAAATTGTGAATGCACAATAGATGCTGACTGTGATGACAATAACCAATGCACAGATGACAGCTGCAATGCACAATTAGAATGTGTTAATACTAATAATGACTCAAACAGCTGTGATGACAATGCATGGTGTACTGTAAATGACAGATGCTCTGCAGGAGAATGTATATCAGATCCAAGAGATGTAGATGATGGTGTAAGTTGTACTGTAGATTCATGCGATGAAACAAATGATGTAATAAAACACAATCCAAAAGACAGCTTGTGTGATGACGGATTATATTGCAATGGTGCAGAAACATGTGATGCAGAATTAGATTGTCAGGCTGGAACTGCTCCAGACTGTGATGATGGTTTAGAATGCACAACAGACAGCTGTAATGAAGATACAGACAGCTGTGACCATATCGAGATAGATAATGACAATGATGGACATACCCTATGTGAGCCAAATCCAGACTGTGATGACAATAATTCAAATATATATCCAGGAGCAAATGAAACCTGTAATTTTGTAGATGATAACTGCAACGGCTATATTGATGAAGGATTTGATAAAGACGGAGACGGCTATAAAACATGCGAAGGAGACTGCGATGATACAGATTCATCAATAAATCCAGGAGCAACAGAAACTTGTGATGGTGTAGACAATGACTGCGATGGAAATGTTGACTTTATCTCAACATCAGGAGATTTGGACAACAGCTGTGGAACAGATGGCTGTGAAGGAACAGATACTTATTTCAATTATTATTGTGATGAGGGAACTGGATGTGCAACTGAACAATTAATCCAAGACAATGACAATGATACATACAATGGATTATGCACTGACTGCGATGACAACAATGCAGATATCAATCCTGGACAGCAGGAATTATGCCCTGATAACGGCATAGACAACAATTGTGATGGTATTGCAACATTTGACTGTGAAGCAACCTGTGACAAAGACGGAGACGGCTGGTGGGATGATTCCAATGCAATCTGTATAGGGGGAAATGACTGTGATGACAGCAATGCGCAGATAAATCCAGATGCAGAAGAAGTTTGCGATAGTATAGACAATAACTGCGATGATGACAGTGGTTATTGGATTGGACCAGAACAGACAACTGCAGATTATGACAATGATGCAAATACTGGAATAGACAACAGAGATGCTGACAGGGATGGAGTAAATGACTGCACAACTGACAAATGCTTAAAGACAATACTTCCAGAGACTTCACTGCCAACAATGAATATACTACCAAACCATTTTGCAGAGATAGATGCTGACAAGATATTTGAAACTAATATTGGAAGTGCTGCAAGTCCAGATATTGTGGACAGCGGATATTCATTGGTTGATTCATATGGATGCAGCTGCGAGCAGATACTTGAATGCAAGCCTGGAAAGAACAATGGAGAATATAAGTTTGGATGTACAGAAGGAACAGTGAATGTGTGGATAACACAAGTTGACTGGGCTTTAGACTGCCAAGAAGAAACTGATTGGGGAAGTTTAGTAGTTAAATCAGGAGAAGCAAAAGATGCTGATGAAGATACTGATGAAGATGGAATTCCTGACAATGAAGATGAAGATAGTGATGGAGATGGAATCTCTGATGCAGAAGATCCAGAGCCAGAATCCAAGCCAGATGCAGCAGGAAAAGCTAAAGGAAGACCTGACTGGTGGTGCAGAAAACATCCTGGGAAGTGTTAAGGTTTAAGCCTTAATTTTTCTTTTTCTTTTCATTACTAATGAATAAATTTGTTCATTAATAATGCAAAGATTTATACAGCTAATTTTTGTTGTTCTATATATAGAACATATGTTCCATTTGTTGTTTTTTATAAAATCAAAAGTTATTTATAGAACATATGTTTTATTAAATAAATGATAGAAAAATATGCATTGTTTAAGGTGATTTCAGCACTAATACATTATCCAAAAGAGAGTTCTGTAAGGCATTTAGCTAAGAAATCAGATGTTGGTGTAGCAACTTCAAAGAGATCTTTGGATTATTTGTTTGAGAAAGATATAGTTAAAAGAAAGGTAATCGGAAAAAGCCATCTTTATAGCTTAAATCTTGAAAATATCCTTACAAGACAGATAAAAATATTGTTTTCATTAAGCCAGATTAAAGAGTCAGGACTAATTAAAGAACTGAAAAAAAAGTTTCCTTCAATATGTTCAATTATTTTATTTGGTTCTGCAGCAATAGGAAAAGATAATCCTTCCTCAGACATTGATATTCTAATAATAAGCTACAAAAAAGTAAAAATTTCCCCTCTTCAAGCTGAAAAGAAATTAAATAGAGAGATAACTTTTTTATCTTATACATTATCAGAATGGAGGCAAAAAGCAAAAAAAGAAAAACCATTTTATGACAGAGTTATCATAGATGGGATTTCTTTATATGGAGAAAAACCTGTTGTATATTAAAATGAATATAAGTGAATGTTTTGAAAAAGGACTGCTAAAAAAAGATAGACAAGATAAAGAAAAGGCTGTAAAATCAGTGGAAACAGCAAAATATAAGCTTGATGTTGCTAAAAGAACTTTTGATGCTCAGATATTTGAGGAAACTATAATAAATTCCTATGCTGCAATGTTTCATGCTGCAAGAGCGCTTTTATTTAAAGACGGTGTAAAAGAGAAAAGTCATTTTGGTCTTTATGTTTATATAAGAGAAAGATATAAAGATAAGTTAGAACCAAGATTCGTAAGTGAATTAAATGCTTTAAGATTAGAAAGGCATGAATTAACATATGGTTTAGAAAAACCAGAAATCAAGGAAGTTGAAGCAGAAGATGTGATGGATATTGCAAATGATTTTATTTTAGCTATAGAAAAAATTCTTTAAATACAGTTCAGATAATAAGACAGAATTGAAAAATATTGAAAATTAAAATTCTATGGGCAAATATCTCGTATAAACAAAGATGAATAATCAAAGAATAATGAAAATAATTAAGGATATTGAAAGGTTTTTTAATGACCTGAAAGATGAAAAAATAAAATCAGAAAAAGACTTAAAAAACAAAGAAAAATTTTATGCTGTTTCAATGATTTTGTTTTTTATAATAAATAGAGCAATTGATTTAGGTGAAGAAATTGTATCTGCAAAAAAATTAGGTTTTCCAGAAAAGTATAGGGAAATATTTTATCTGCTTTCAAGAAAGGATATTATTGAAGAGAAAGAAAGCAAAAAAACTTGCTGATTTAGTCTATTTTAGGAATTTGGCTGCTCATGAATATCATTCTTTTGATGAAAAAGATGTTTTTAAGGCTTTTGAGAAAATAGATATTGTTGAAAAGTTTGTCAAGGATATTAAGAAAATAGCAAAATAATCTATAAGCCTAAAAATAGTTATTTAAAACCCAAGTTTGGAAAGTTTCTATTGACAATGGATAAAAGTTTCTATTGTGAATAGAAACATTTAAAAAGAAGGAAAAAATCAATAGTACTATGATAAAAAAAGAAGATTTAAAGGAAATAATTAAATCTCAGAGAAAATGGATAACTAAGATAGAATCAGGTATAGAAAGAGATAAAAAGAAGGATGTTCGATTAAGCAAGGATTTTGTTTTGGTTATTTCAGGCATAAGAAGGTGCGGAAAAAGCACCTTGTTAAAGCAGATTTTATCAGATCAAAAAGATTTTTATTATCTTAATTTAGAAGATCCGAAACTTGAAGATTTTGAACTAAAAGATTTTACAAAAGCTAAAGATATCTTTAAAGAGCATTATGGTAAAAAAGGAGTATATTTTTTTGATGAAATACAGAATATCAGCAAGTGGGAAACTTTTATTAGGTATTTAGTTGATAGAAAGAACAAAGTGCTTTTAACTGGATCGAATGCTTCTTTATTAAGCAGGGAGTTAGGAACCAAATTAACAGGGAGACATAGAAATACAGAATTATTTTCTTTTTCATATAAAGAATTTTTAAAATTCTTTGATAAAAATCCTTCAAAGAAAACTTACAATGATTTTTTGTTTAAAGGCGGATTTCCAGAATTTTTAAAAACAGACGATGAAACTGTTTTGAATGATTTATTGAAAGATGTGATAATGAGAGATATTGCAGTAAGGTTTGGAATAAAAAATACATCTCTTCTTGAAAAATTAGGGCTTTTTTTATTAAGCAATGTTGGAAAGGAATTTTCGTATAATTCACTTAAAAAAATGTTTAAAATAAAATCTGTTCAAAGTGTTATCGATTATATGTCTTATTTTGAAGATGCATATCTTTTATTTATAATTCCTTTATTTAGTTATTCCTATAAAAAACAGCAGATTAATCCTAAAAAAGTATATTCAATAGATAATGGGCTGTCTAAAGCCAACAGCGTTTCATTTTCAAAAGATAAAGGAAGAATGTTAGAAAATAATGTCTTTTTAGGATTAAGAAGAAGACATAAAAATATTTTTTATTTTAAAGAAAAGAAGGAATGTGATTTTTTGATTAAAGAAAAAGAAAAGATAACAAAGGCATTTCAGGTATGCTATGAATTAAATGATGAAAACCAGGAAAGAGAAATAGGCGGGTTAGCAGAAGCTTTAAATAAATTTAAATTAAAACAGGGAATTATATTGACTTTTGACCAGGAAGATGAATTTAATATTAAAAACAAGAAAATAATTGTTAAGCCGGTTTGGAAATGGTCAGTTTTTATTGACAATAGATAAAAATATATTAAGTTGTATTATACAACAAAAGAAGCTTTTTTAGACATTTCAGTTGTATGATATGATTATGATGTTGAAAATAAATAAAATTTTAATTCTGTAAAAGAAATAAAAAACAACGATTATTGGGATTTTTTGATACTTTCTTTTGGATCAACCTATGATAATAAAAAAATTAATTTTATTAACAAAAGATTTAGAAAAAAAAGAAAGAGGAATAAAATTCATTCCTTTATGGAGATGGCTGCTTAGCACCCATACTTCTTGAGATGCAACAAAAACATTTTTTAGGTTGTATTGTTGTATATTACAAATTGATGTAAAAACTATCTTTTTCATTATCAATGGAAAATATTTATAAATAAAAACTAAAATTAAACCAGAGTTAAAAAATAATAAAATTCAATGAATTATTTAATTTATTTTCAATATTGAAAATAAATAAAATTTTAATTTAGATTTTATAAAATGCTGCAAGCACTGAAAGTGCCCCTATTTTTTTAAAATAAACAGTTAATTATAAATATAATAAAAATCTCTAAATTAAACATGAAGGAAATATTAAATAAAGTTATAAAAAAAGCTAAAAAAGACAAAGAAGTATTAGCAGTTCTTCTTTTTGGCAGTTCAGTTTCTAAAAAAGAATTCAGAGATATTGATGTTTGTTTAGTTCTTACTAAAGAAAATAGTAATTTAAAGATGTCTAAAAAGAAATTAGAATATCAGAAAATATCTGATAAAATTGATATTCAGATTTTTCAGCAGCTTCCTTTGTATGTTCAAAAAGAAATTATTAAGAATAACAAAGTCATTTTAATTAAAGATTATGAAACTTTGTTTGATATGGTAAGAAAAGTAAACAACAGATATGAAGATTATAAAAAATATTATTTTGATTATTTGGAGTATGTGAAACATGGATCTGAAGCAAAGACTTTTGTCTAAAATAGATGAATTAAATGAATATTTGGAGGAGATTGATAAGATTAAACCCCAATCTTTTGAAGAATATAATTCATCCATAGAGAAGAAAAGAGCATGTGAAAGGCTTTTACAGGTATTAATTGAAGTTGTAATTGATATATCTTATCTTTTATATAAATATAATTCATTAGGTATTCCAAAATGCGATACATCTGTAATTAAAGAATTATATAAAAAGAAAATAATCAACAAAAAAATAAGGGATTTGTTAAGAAATATGAATGCATTTAGGAATATACTTGTTCATAAGTACGGCACAATTGATGATGAGTTGGTTTTTGAGAATCTTCAGGAGAACATGGAAGATTTTGAAATTTTAAAAGGTTTTTTCTTAAAGAAAGTTAAAAAATAATTTAGAATATAAACAACAAAATCTAAAGTTTTTATTGACAATAGATAAACTAATTAAGTTGTATTATACAACAAAAGAAGTTTTTTTAGACATTTCAGTTGTATGATACAATTATGATGTATAATACAACCAAAAGCTTTAAATAGTAATTTTTTATTGTATAATACAATATGAATGAAAAAGAAGAGATATTATTGGAAAATTTTAATGAATATTTTACTCAAGGAGCAGAATCATTCAATAAAGAAAAATACAATACAGCAACAACTTTGTTTTTTAAGGCAATAGCTGCATTGTGTGATATTTTTATATTAAGGAAAGAGGGATTTATTCCTTCTTCTCATTCAAATAGATTTAGAATTCTTGAAGAGAAACATCAAAATATTTATTTAATTGTAGACAGAGATTTTCCATTTTATCAAGACAGTTATACAAAAAAGATGGACAAAGAATCTGCTAAATTATTGAAGGAAGATGCTGAAAAAATTAAAAAAATACTTGGAATCTGCAAAAAAAGATAAAACTATCTTTGACATTATTATCTATGGCTCTGCTGTTAAAGGAAAGACAGAAGCCAGAGATGTCGATGTAATGGCAATATTCTTAGAAGGTTCTTTGAAAACACGGCTTGATAAAATACAAGATATAAAACTAAGATTAAAAAAGACAATAGAAAATATTGATATAAAACAGATGCTGCTTGTGGATTTGTTTTCTTCTTCCTTTATGGCAAGAACAGGGATTTTATTAGGCGGTATTAGTGTATTTAAAGATAAAAAATTCTCTGAAACTTTGGGCTTTAAATCCTATTCTTTATTTTGGTATAATTTAAAAGGATTAACACATTCTCAAAAAGTTAAGTTCAATTATATTCTTGCTGGAAGAAATACTAAAGGAGTTATTGAAGAATTAAAAGGAGAAAGATTAGTGAGCGGAGCAATTAAAATTCCTATTAAGAACTCAATTATTTTTGAAGAAATCTTGAAAAAAAATAATGTAAATTATTCCAAGAAAAATATATTAGAAGAGCAATAATCAAAAACTTTATAAACAAATACATAATTCTATGTATATGCAGAATAGAACAACTATCCAGCTTTCTAATACATTAAGAAAAGAATTAAGGGAATTAGCTGCCAAAAGAGATGCAAATTATCAGGAATTATTAGAAGATATGATTGAGGTTTTTAATGAATTAGATAAAGATAAAACTATTATATCTTTACCAAAGAAGTTGGCAAATAATGTTAAAGATAAGATAAAAAATACTGATTTTAGGACTGTAAGCGAGTATACAACATTTTTATTAAGATTAATGTTATATGAAGAAGCTAAGAAAGAGAAAGTTGATGAGAAGAAGATTAAGGATAGACTAAAAAAATTAGGATATATTTAAGGAGGTTAAAAATGGATCATTTAGATGAATTAGAAAGCAAAAGTATTTACATAATAAGAGAGGCATATAAGCAGTTTAAGAAAGTTGCATTTCTTTGGTCTGTGGGAAAGGATTCTACAGCACTGCTTTGGCTTATAAGAAAGGCATTTTATGGGAAAATACCTTTTCCGCTTGTACATATTGATACAGGACATCATTATCCAGAGCTTATCAAATGGAGAGATGAGTTTGCAAAGAAATGGAATCTTAATCTGATTGTGGCAAAAAATCAGAAAGCTCTTGATGAAGGAATGGGGTCTGAAAGTAAAGTTGCCTGCTGTACTGCACTGAAGACTCAAGCACTTAAAAATTGTATTAAAGAACACAAGTTTAGAGCATTATATTTAGGAATAAGAAGAGATGAGCATGGTGTAAGAGCTAAAGAAAGAGTTTTTTCACCTAGAAATCAGGATTTTAAATGGGATTATAAAAATCAGCCTCCAGAGCTTTGGGACCAGTATAAAGCAAAGGCTGAAGAGACAGAGCATATAAGAGTGCATCCTATTCTTCACTGGACAGAGCTTGACGTATGGAGATATCTGAAACGAGAAAATTGCCCTATAATACCTATGTATTTTTCAAAAGAAGGCAAAAGATTTAGAAGTCTTGGATGTGTACCTTGCTGCAAGCCGTTTAAATCTGATGCTAAAACTAAGGATGAGATTATTGCTGAGCTTGAAGCTACTAAAGTGGGAGAGAGATCAGGAAGAGCACAGGACAAAGAAGAAGCTAATACGATGCAGAAGCTTCGTGCATTAGGATATATGTGAGGTAGAGAAAATGAGTGATAATGAAAATTTTAAATTTGTAATTGTTGGACATATTGATCATGGAAAATCAACTTTAATTGGAAGATTATTGTATGATACAGGTTCTTTGCCAGATGGAAAAGTGGAAGAAATCAAACAAATCTGCGAATCTTTGGGAAAAGATTTTGAGTTTGGTTATATTATGGACAATCTAGAAGAGGAAAGAGACCAGAATATAACAATTGATACAGCACAGATATTTTTCAATACTTTAAAGAGAGAATATACAATTATTGATGCTCCAGGGCATGTTGAGTTTGTGAAGAATATGATAACTGGAGCTTCACAAGCAGAAGCAGCAATTTTGATTGTAGATGGAGATGAGGGAGTTCAGGAGCAGACAAGAAGACATTCTTATATTTTAAGTATGCTTGGATTGAAGCAGGTTGTTGTTGTGATGAACAAGATGGATAAGGTTGAATACAAAGAAGAAAGATATAATGAAGTAAAAGAAGAATTAAAGAAATTTTTGGATTCAATAAATATCCATCCAAGTTATATTATTCCAATTTCTGCAAAAGAAGGAGATAATGTTGCGAAGAAATCTGAAAATACTAATTGGTATAATGGACCAACTGTATTGGAAGCGTTGGATACATTCAAGTCAGCAGAATCAAACAATGAAAAGCCCTTGAGATTTTCTGTACAGGATGTTTATATGTGGGACAAGAGAATCATTGCAGGAAGGGTTGAGACTGGAAAGATAAAAAAAGGAGATGAGATTACAATTTTGCCTTCAGGAGAGAAAACAATTGTAGAATCAATAGAAGAATATTTGAAAGAAGATGTTCAGGAAGCTGAATCAGGAAGAGCAACTGGAATTGTGACTAAAGACAAAGTTTTCTTAGACAGAGGGAATATAATCTGCAAACAAGAACAGCCAAAAGTTACAAATAATTTCAAGGCACAGATATTCTGGATGAGCAAGGATCCAATGAAAAAAGGAGAAAGAATAATCTTAAAATGCTCTACACAACAAGTTATTTGTGAAGTTGAGAATTTTGAAAGAATCATGGATTCTTCAACTTTAGAAGAAATTAAAGACAGAGATGAAATAAGAAACAGGGAAGCAGCTGTTGTTACAATAAAGACAGATGAGCCAATTGTAGTTGAGAACTTTAATAAAGTTGCAGAATTAGGAAGATTTGTATTAGAAAGGCTTGATACTTGTGCCGGTGGGATAATAACAGAGGTGTAAAAATGAAAGTTATATTAGCAATAGATGCATTAGAATATGATAAGGTTGAAGAATTCAACTGCAAAAATTTAAAACAGGAATATTATGGAAAAACAGATATTTCTGAATTTTCACAGCCAAGGACAATGGTGTTGTGGAGCAGTTTTATGACTGGAGAGAATAAAGAAAAAGAAGTATTAGGAGAAGGAAATCAAGAAATGTGGAATAAGAAATGGGATATCAAAGAAACTTTTTTTTCTAAGTTTCAAAATTTAAAAGTAATTGATCTTCCTGGGTTTTCTTATGATTTAGAAGCTCATGAGAAATCAAGGAAATTATTAAAAAGTTTTTTTGAAACAGATGATCAGGAAGAAAAAGAAAACATTAGAAAAGAATACAATAAAGATGCTTTTGAACATCATAAAAAAGTAAAAGAACAATTTAAAAAAGCACTAGAAGAAGAGCATGATTTTATTTTAGGTTATTTTTCTGTGGTAGATGTAATTGGTCATTTGAATTTTGGAAATAATACTTTAATGAAGATGCTATACAAAGAAATGGATGAATTAGCAGAGAAATTAAGGAACAATGATAAGATAGAGAAATTGATTGTTTTATCTGACCACGGGATGACTGCTTTGGGAATGTTTGGAGATCATTCTGATCATGGATTTTGGAGCACTAATTTTAAGGATTTGGAAAAACCAAAGATTACAGAGATAAAGGATGCAATATTTGAATCTTAGTAATATTTATATATGGTTTATTTTTCTATATTAATATGAAACAAATATTAGTAACAGGCGGATCAGGATTTATTGGAAGCCACTTATGCAAGCTTCTTTTAGATAAAGGAGAAGAAGTTATTTGTATGGATAATTTTTTTACTGGAAGCAAAAAAAATATCCTGCCTTTAATGAAAAATCCTAATTTTGAAATATTGAGACATGATATAATTCAGCCAATATATTTAGAAGTAGATCAAATATATAATTTGGCTTGTCCTGCTTCTCCAGTGCATTACCAATTTGATCCAATCAAGACAACTTTGACAAGCACAGTTGGAATATATAATATGTTGGGAATTGCAAAAAGGTGCAAAGCGAGAATATTACAGGCATCAACTTCTGAGATCTATGGAGATCCAGAAGAGCATCCTCAAAAAGAAACATACAGAGGGAATGTAAGTACATTGGGGCCTAGAGCATGTTTTTCAGAAGATACGGAAGTTTTAACAAAAAATGGGTGGAAGTTATTTAAAAACATAACTTATGATGATGAAATACTCACTTTGGGAAAAAATGATTTTGTGGAATATCATAAACCTTCTGAAATAATTAAAGAGAGATATATTGGAGAATTAATTGCTTTTAAAAATTCTAAATTAGACCTTCTTGTAACTCCCAATCATAAAATGTATGCCAAAAAAAGACATAAAAACAAGTTTGAGTTATTGCCTGCTCTTGAGAATATAAGATGGGAACGCGCTGAAATGAAGAAAAGCGCCAAATGGAATGGTGTTGAGAAAAAGTACTTTTACCTGCCTTTTGTTAAAAATAATAAATTTGGACATGTTAAGAAGATAGATATGGATGTATGGAATGAATTTTTTGGTTATTATATCACAGAGGGCTGTGTTCATTTAAGAAAAAGAAAGAGGACTGTAAAGAGAAAAAAATATGAAAATATAGAGTATAACATATTAATAGCCCAGAGCAAAAAAAACCAATTTGAAAGAAAAAAAATAATTGAATGCTTAAAAAAAATGCCCTTCACTTTCTTTTCTTCTGATGACCATCAATTTAGGATATGCAATAAACAGTTAGCAATGTATCTTGTACAATTCGGAAAAGCTAAGGAAAAATATATTCCTAAAGAACTTAAGAATTTATCAAGAAGACAGTTGAGAATATTATTTGATGCATTAATGTTGGGTGACGGATCTAAAGACAAGAGAGCATTTTATTCTAGTTCTATAACATTAGCAGGAGATTTTCAAGAAATACTTTTGAAGTTAGGCATGGCTGCTAGTATTAATGTAAAAGACAAAAGAAAAAAGAATCCAGTTTATCATGTACACATCTTAACTGATAACAGAAAGGATTTTTTAACTCCAAAATATCCAAAAAGAGAAATAACAAACTATGATGGTTATGTTTATTGTGTTAATGTACCCAACCATGTTATTTATATTAGAAGAAATGGAAAGGTATTGTTCTGTGGTAATTGTTATGATGAAGGAAAAAGGTGTGCAGAGACATTTATGATGGACTATCATAGGGAAAACAATGTAGATATAAGGATTATAAGAATATTCAACACTTACGGGCCGAATATGGCTATGAATGATGGAAGAGTTATTTCTAATTTTATTGTTCAGGCTTTGAAAAACAAACCAATAACTGTTTATGGTGACGGAAAACAGACAAGGAGCTTTTGTTATGTTTCTGATTTGATAAAGGGAATGTATAAGATGATGAACAACAAGAATTTTATTGGACCTTTTAATCTTGGAAATCCAGAGGAATATACAATACTTCAGCTTGCAAGAAAAATAATTGAATTAACAGATTCAAAATCAAAGATAGTATTCAAAGAACTTCCAAAAGATGATCCAACCAGAAGAAAACCAGATATTTCTTTAGCAAAAGAAAAATTAGATTGGGAGCCAAGCGTAAAACTAGAAGAAGGGCTGAAGAAGACAATAGAATATTTTAAAGATGTGATTTAACAAAGCGATTAAAGCTTAAAAGTTTAGTAAAACTTTTAAACTTGTTTTGTTGTTAAGATATTATGAGAGAAGTAGAAGATAAGAATATTCTTGATAAATTTTGTATAAAGTTTTGCAAGATAATAGAGAAATACTGTAAATACATAATTGTATTGGATTTTGTTGCAATAAGTTCTGGAAGAAGCAGAGCAACCGAAGATATTGATATGATTATTGAAAGGATTGGTTTTGAGAAATTTAAAAAACTTCATGAAGATATGGTTAAAAATGGATTTGTATGTATGCAGTCCGATTCTTCAAAAAATATATATGACTATCTAAAAGATAATATTGCAGTAAGGTATACTTTAAAGAACCAGCCTTTGCCTGAGATGGAAGTTAAGTTTGCAAAAGATGAGCTTGATTTGTATCAGATTAAAACAAAAGTAAAACTTCCTTTGACAGGTCTTGATATATGGTTTAGTAGTGTTAATATGAATATTGCATTTAAAGAAGAGTTACTGAAATCAGATAAAGATTTAAAGGATGCAGAGCATTTAAGGAAGATATATCCTGAATTAATTAATGAAGAAGAAATAAAACAAATAAAGAAAAGAATTAGAAAGCTAAGATTATGACTGAAGAAATTGATAGATGGATAAAGTATATGAAAGAACATCCAATAGAATGGAAAAAGAAACATACAGAATTTATCAATGCTCAGTTTTCAAAGGCAGATGATTTTATTAAAAGATTGGCAAAACAGCCTAATGGGAAAAAGAAGATAATTAATGCATACAAAATAAAAAACTTGAAAGGATATCTAAAAATTTTAAGATAATTTTAATAGGATTAGTAAAGTTTATAAATAACACTTATTTATGTTATTATAACATAGATGGTGATTATATGGCTTTAAGTAATTTTATTAAAAATAACAAAAAAGAAGCAAGAAAGCTCTTTGGAAAGAAAGAAATAGAGATTATTATAAAACAATTAAGCGGGAAAAAATTAACTCAAACTGAGAGGAATGTTTTAAGCAGAGATATAAAAAAGAAATTAAAATTTATTAAAAAGGTCTCCAAATTTCAGGATGAATTTGATTTGAAACATAATCAAGACAATAAAGTAATAATTAATAAAGCAGTTTCTGAAATTTTAAATCATAAACTAAAAAAGAAAATAAAGGCAATACTTCTTTTTGGCTCTTTTGCAGACAATACTTTTACTTTTAGATCAGATATTGATATTTGTGTAGTATTTAATGAAAATATTTCTTTAAAAAAAGCAACCTTGTTTCGTATAGATGTTTTGGGAGAGCTTCCAGATAAAGTTGATATTCAGGTTTTTAATACACTTCCCCAAAAATTAAAGAGAAGCATTGCAAAAAACCACAAGGTTTTATATGAAACCTCTGATTATGATAATGTTGATTTTACAATAAAACATATAAAGAATAGGGATTATTTTGTGAGAATGAAAAAGATTTTTGGTGAAACATGAAAAAAAGATTAAAAGATAAAATAAAAGAAATAGAAGTTTTTTTGGATGAATTTAATAAAATAATTCCTAATTCTTTAAATAAATATAAAAAAGATATTGAAAAAAAAGCAGCATGTGAAAGATATTTTGAAAAGATTGTTGAATCAGTTATAGATCTTGCTTTTATAACAATAAAATTAAAAAAATTAGATCTTCCTGAAGATGAAAAAGATGCATTTAATATTTTATTAAATAATAATATCATAGATGAAAAGCTTTGTAAAAGATTAAAGGATGCAAAAGGGATGAGAAATATAATCATCCACCAATATGGAAAAATAGATGATGGATTAATTTTTGATTCAATATCTCATGAACTTGAAAAAGATGTACTGGCTTTTATCAAGCAGATAGAAAAATCAAATAAATAAAAATTTATTTAGAACTAGTTTAGTAAAACTTTTAAACTGATATTATAATTAAAGATCATAATGAAAATAAAGAATAGATTGATAAAAAAGTTAAAGCAAATGGATGTTTTTAATAGAGTAAACTTTATTATGCTCTATGGTTCTGAAGTAAACGGAAAGAAAACGCCGATGTCTGATGTTGATATTGCTATTTCTTTAGATATTTCTAAAAAGAAAAGAATTAAAATTAGGATGGAACTTTTAGGAGAGCTTCCAGACAAATATGACATACAGATTTTTGAAGATTTACCTTTGATTATTAAAATGGGTGTTTTAAAGGGAGATATACTTTATTGTAAAAATAAAGAAAAACTCACATTACGGGCAATAAATCTTAGAAAGGATTATGAAGATTTTTTACCTAGATATAGATATTATATAACAGGAATTAAAAATGTTAAAAGAGCGAGTATTTAAAAAAATAAAAGAAATTGAAGAAAATTTAGATTTGATTAGTAAAAATCTTCCTGAATCTACTGAGAAATTTAAAAAGATGGGCTTAGTTAAAGATGGAATATACAAGAGATTAGAATTTTGTATAAAAAATATAATTGATATATTTTTTATGGTTTATTCTGATAAAGATTTGGGTATTCCTGCTGATGAAGAAGATATTTTAAACAAATTAAAAAAAGAAAAAATATTTTCTAAGGAAATTATAAAATTAGTTAAAGATATGAAAGGTTTAAGAAATTTATTAGTTCATAAGTATGGGGAAATAGATGATGATTTGGTTTATGACTTGCTTACAGAAAGATTATCTGATTTTGATAAAATAATAAAAGATATTACATCTTATTTCAAATAAAATGAAACAAATATTAGTAACAGGCGGAGCAGGTTATATTGGAAGTGCTGCAGTAAAATCTTTAGTTGAAAAAGGCCATGAAGTTGTTGTGGTAGATAATCTTTCCAAAGGTGTAAAAGAGCTAGTAGATGACAAGGCAAAATTCTATGAAGCTGATCTAACAGATAAAAAAGCATTAGATAAGGTATTTAAAGAAAATGATATTGATGCAGTTATGCATTTTGCTGCCTACAAAGCAGTTGGAGAATCTATGGAGAATGCAGTAAAATATTCTGACAATATAGAAGGTACAATCAATCTATTAGATTTAATGGTCAAATATGATGTTAAGAAAATAATATATTCTTCAAGTGCTGCTGTTTATGGAGAGCCAAAATATAATCCGATTGATGAAAAGCATCCAACTGATCCTTGTAATTATTATGGATTTACTAAACTGGAATGTGAAAGTCTAATCAGATGGTATGGAAAGATTTATGATATCATTTATGTCTCTTTAAGATATTTTAATGTGGCTGGAGATTCAGGACTAGGATATATTGATCCAAATGCCCTTAATATAATCCCTATAATCATGGAAGTTGCTACAGGAAAAAGAGATAAATTAGTAATATTTGGAGAGGATTACGATACCAGAGACGGCAGTTGTGTAAGGGATTATATTGATGTGAATGATTTAGTGAAAGCACATATTCTTGCTTTGGATGCAAAAAGCAGTGAGATAATAAATCTGGGAACTTCAAAGGGAACTACAGTTAAGGAATTAGTTAAGGCAGCAATTGATGTTCTTGGAAAAGAGTTTAATTATGAAGTTGGAGAGAAAAGAAAAGGAGATCCTGCGAAGTTAGTAGCATCAAATGAGAAAGCAAAAGAAGTTCTTGGATGGGAGCCTCAAAAAGATATTAAAGATATGTTAGAAAGCACTTTTAAAGCTTATAACAAAAAGGTTTAAAAACTCATTATATTTCTATATAAATCATGAAAATATTAATTACAGGAACTGCAGGTTTTATCGGATTTCATCTAGCTAAAAGATTATTGGAAAGAGGAGATAAAGTTATTGGGGTTGATGATCTCAATGATTATTATGATGTTAAGCTGAAAAAAGATAGAAATAAAATATTAAAAAAACATGACAATTATAAATTTCATAAAATAGATATTGCTGATTATGAAAAACTAAAGGAAGTTTTTTCTGAAGATATAGATTGTGTTGTTAATCTGGCTGCACAGGCTGGAGTAAGATATTCACTGGAAAATCCACATGTATATGAAAGATCCAACAACAAAGGTTTTTTGAATATTTTAGAGTTATGCAAAGAGTTTAAGATAAAAAATATAGTATATGCAAGCTCAAGCTCTGTTTATGGTGAAAGTACAGATATTCCGTTTAAAGAAGATCAAAAACTAGACAAACCGATATCATTATATGCTGCTACAAAAAAATCAAATGAATTGATGGCTTATACTTATCATCATCTTTATAATCTGAACTGTATCGGATTGAGATTTTTTACTGTTTACGGAGAATGGGGAAGACCAGATATGGCATTGTATAAATTTGTTAAGAATATTGTAAATGGAAAGCCGATTGATGTTTATAATAATGGTGACATGAAAAGAGATTTTACTTATATTTCTGATATTATCAATGGCATAATAAAATCAATTGATAATCCCATGCCATATGAGGTTATAAACTTAGGAAGAGGAGAGCCTCAGGACCTGATGTATTTTATCAAATGCATTGAAAATGCTTTGGGAAAGAAAGCTATGAAGAATATGATGCCGATGCAGCCTGGAGATGTTCCTTTAACTTATGCAGATACTACAAAAGCAGAAAAATTACTTGATTACAAACCAAAAATAAGTATTGAAGAAGGGGTTAAGAGATTTGTTGAGTGGTTTAAGAAATATCATAAAACAGAATAATCTTTTCCAAACCTTTATATAGGTGTTTTTTCTCTTTATTTTAGGATATTTATTTTTTTATCTTGATATAAAATGGCATTGACAAAAAGACAAATAAAGCAAATAAGAGAAGAATTAGATTCTTGTAAAAAGCCTCTTTTTTTCTTTCATGATGATGCAGATGGTTTAAGCTCTTTTTTATTATTATACAGATATATAAAAGAAGGAAAAGGAATTATCATAAAATCCACCCCCAAGGTTGATGAGAAGTTTATAAGAAAAGTAGAGGAATATGGTCCTGATAAGATATTTATTGTTGATATTGCGATGGTTGACCAGGAATTTATTGATAATGTAAAAACAAAGATAATATGGATAGACCACCATAATCCATTGAAAAGAAGAGATGTTCTTTATTTTAATCCAAGAGTTAAAGATGAAAAAGCAAATATTCCTGTTTCTTATCTTTGTTATGAAGTTGTAAAACAGGATATGTGGATTTCAATGATGGGCTGTATTGGAGATTGGTACTGGCCTGATTTTAATAAAGAATTTAAAGAAAAATATCCTGATCTTCTGCCTAAAAAGGTTAAGGATCCAGAGACTGCATTGTTTGAGACAAAACTAGGGAAATTAATTGAGATTGTTTCTTTTTGTCTGAAAGGAACTACAAGGCAGGCTTTGCAGTGCGCAAAGATATTCACAAGGATAAAGACACCTTATGAAGTTTTGGACCAGGAAACACCTGCTGGAAAATTTTTGTACAAGAGATATCTTAAATATCACAAAGAATATAAGAAATTATTGGATAGAGCATTAAAAGAAAAATCCAAAAATAAGATAAAATTATTTAAGTATTCAGAAGCAAACATAAGCTTTACAAAAGATATAGCAAATGAATTACTTCATAGATTTCCTGATAAGATAATAATAATCGCAAGGGAAAAGTCAGGAGATATGAAGATGAGTTTGAGATCAAAGAAGAAGATTTTGCCTCCGATATTAGAAAAAGCTTTGAAAGATGTTGAAGGTTATGGTGGAGGACATGAACATGCCTGCGGAGCAAATGTAAAGAAGAGGGATTTTGAGGAGTTTATTAATAACTTAGAAAAGGAATTGTGATTGTACTATAGTGGTTAGGAAAAATTTATATAATTCTCTATAATTTATTATTCAATGAAATACATAAATTTTGATAAAATTGAACAAAATTCTTTTATGAAGTTAGTAAAAGAAAAGAGCAAATTAAAATGGAAAGAAATCTCGAATTTTTTATCTGTTTCTAAATCTATGGTTTACTTTTATCTTAATGGACATTCTAAAATTTCTTTGGATAAGTACCATAAACTTTGTAATTTAGCAAATGTTAAGCCTGTTGTTGAAGATTATATTGAAATAAAAAACAAAACAGAAAAAATTAAAAAACCTAAGCTAAATAGAGAATTATCAGAACTTATTGGAATTTTAGCAGGTGATGGCCATTTATCTAATTTTAATTATGAAATTTCTGTAAGTGGTCATTTATATTTGGATAAAGATTATCTTATTAAATATGTGTCATGTTTATTCCAACATTTATTTGATGTTAATGTTAAAATCAAAAAAAATAAAAATTCCAATGGAATGCGTTGTGTTGTAAATTCTAAACTTTTAATGAAATATTTAACAGAAAGTTTTGAAATCCCTGTTGGTAAGAAAAAAGGAAATTTACATATACCTATTCAAATAAGGAATAAAAAATTATTTTTGAAAAGATATTTGAGAGGATTATTTGATACAGATGGAAGCTTGTATTTACGAAGAAAAAATAGTTTAGTTATATCTATAATTAGTAGAGATCCAGTATTTTTAGAAGAAATTAGATTGAGTTTTATTGAATTGGGATATTCTCCTTCAATAAGCGGAAAAAATCTTTATATTTATGATCAAAAAGAGATTAAAAAATTTTTTAATGATATTGGTTCAAAGAATAAAAAACATATTTTAAAATACGATAACTTTATAAACAAATTATTTATTTATTAGAATATGCGTCGGTGGTCTAATGGCATGACAATGGCCTTCCATTTCAAAGCAAAGCTTTGTAATACTTCAAGAAGCTTTGCTTTTCGAAGCAAGCCATTTATACGGGTTCGAAAGGAGGCTCAAATTTTAACACAAAGTGCTACGTGCACAAACTAAAATAGGACTATCCTCGAAAGTCCCGTCCGACGCATTTTTTCTTAATAAAACAGAAAGATTTATATATAAACTAATGTTTATACGTTTAAACTAAAATGGAGATGTACAAACAAAAGTTTACAAAACTTCAAAAGGAAATATTCAGGTTTTTGTGTATCAAGGCGGGAAAACAATTAAATCAAAGAAGCATTGCCAAAGCACTAAATGTATCTTCAACAGGCGTAGCAAAATCAATTAAAGATATGAAGAAGATTTTAAAAATCGAAAAGGACAAATCAATGAATCTTGTTTTAATTCAATTTAATAGAGATAATCCAGATGCTGTTAATTTAAAGAGAGTTGAAAATCTTAAAATTCTTTACGAGACTGGTTTTATCGATTTTCTTGAAAATGAATTTCCAGGATGTACAGCTGTTTTGTTCGGCAGTTATTCGTTAGGAGAAGATACAGTAGATTCTGATATTGATATAGCAGTAATAGGATCAAAAGAAAAAGATATGGATTTAGACAAATTTGAAAAAAATTTAGAAAGAAAAATAGTAATTCATTATTTTAGCAGCATCAAAGATATAAACCCTAATTTAAAAGAAAGCATTATAAATGGAATAACTCTTATAGGGATGATAGAATTATGAGGCATTTAAAAGATTTTGATAAACAATATGGAGATAAAGTTATAAATTTTTTAGAAGAAATTTATCCTAAACTTAAAAAAACATTAAAATAAAATGAAAAAGAAAGAAAATATAATCGTGTTCTGCGCTCATTCAGATGACCAGATATTTGGACCTGGAGCTACTTTGGCAAAGTACAGCCAGCAGGGAAAAAATATCTATACCTATATATTTTCCTATGGAGAGCAGGCTATGCCCTGGTTAAAACCAAAATTAGCAAGAAAGACAAGAGTAGAGGAAGCAAAAAAAGCAAATAAGATAATCAGGGGAAAGAAAGTTAAATTTTTTGATTTAAAAGAAGGCAAGTTTTCAAAAGATATCGAAAAAAATAATATCAAAAGCAAGCTTCAAAGGATAATACTTTCAAAAAAACCTCTAAAAATATTTACTCATTCTCCTGAAGATCCTCATCCTGACCACAGAGCTGTTTATCATGCAGTTATAAGGTCATTGGAAGAGATAAACTATAATTGTCATGTATATGCTTTTGATGTCTGGAATCCGTTTACATTCAAGAAAAAGGAGCTTCCAAGACTGTATGAGGATGTAACTGAGACTTTCTCAAAAAAAGTAGAGGCATTAAAGGTTTTTGAAAGCCAAAAGGCATCATTGTTTGTGTTATTTTGGAGTGTTTATGTCAAAGCTTTTATTCACGGGTTTCATATACACAAAAGATATGCAGAGAGGTTTTTTAAGGTAAGATGAACAATTTAGAAGACAAAAAGAAATTATTAATAACTACAGACGCTTATCTTCCAAAAAGGGACGGATTAGTCGTTTTTCTTGAAAAGATCATACCTTCTTTAACAGAAGAATATGATGTTACAATCGCTGCTCCTTTGTTCAACAATAAAAAGATAAAGACTATAGGTAATGCAAATGCTGTTGGATTTTCTGTTTCAGAAAAGATAAAGATTTCTGGTTATAACAGCGTAAAGATATCCAGAAATAACAGAAAAAAACTTAAAAGATTAGTAAAAGAATCAGATATTGTATTTAGCCAGGACCTTGCCTTTTTAGGAGGTCTTTCTATCATTTATGGAAAAAGATATAAAAAACCTGTCTTTAATTATGTGCATCAGATAACCTGGGAGCATCTTGTAGATGTTTTGTCTATTCCAAGATTTTTAAAATATCTTTCTTCTTTGGTTATGAGAAAAGCAGTTAATTACCTTTATAACAGATGCTCTGCTTTAATGGTTCCATATAAAGATCTTGCAGACGAGCTTGAGGAAAAAGGTGTGATGTCTAAAAAACTTATAGTCTCATTAGGGGTTGATACTGAAAAATTCAGGCCTCCAGAAGACAAGTTTGCAGCAAAAAAAGAGATAGGGCTCAAGCCAAGCTCAAAAGTGATAGGATACTGCGGAAGGATAAGCAAAGAAAAGGATCTAAAAACTTTAAAAAAAGCATATTTGAGATTAAAGAATGATTATCCAGAAATTAAACTGTTGATTGTGGGAGATGGTCCTGAAGAAGAGATGAAGAAGTTAAGAAGAATACCTGATGTAAGCTTGACAGGGGCAGTTAATTATGTGGTTCCTTATCTTCAGGCAATGGATGTTTTTGTAATGCCTTCACTTACAGAGACAACTTCTCTGGCTACGATAGAGGCAATGTCAACAGGACTTGCAGTAGTTTCAACCAAGGCGGGATATATCAAAGAATATATTATCCATAAGTTTAACGGAATGTTTTTTGGGAAACAGAACGATTATATACTTAGGAAAAGGATTGAATTATTGTTGAATGATACCCATACAAGGTATTTACTGGGAAGGCATGCAAGAAAAACAATAAAGCAAAAATTTTCTTGGGAAAAAACTATTGAGGATATAAAAATCGCATTGTATTCTTAATTTTTTTTCAATACTTCTTCAAATATTTTTTTTAGTTTTATCTTTGTTTTTTCTATATTGAATTTCTTTTTTACAATATTTCTAGATTCATTTCCCATCTTTTTTCTTAGTTCTGGATTTTTAATAAGTTTAGTTAAATATTTTTCTAACTGTCTAACTGAATCTTCGAAAAATCCTTTTTTATTTAAAGCCCGTTCATGAAGTGAATATTCTTTTATATCCAAAAGAAACCCATTTTTATTATGCTGGACTATCTCTGGCATTGCATTAATATTTGTGGTAATTATGGGGATAGAATAGCTCATTGCTTCTAGTACAGCAAAACCAAACGAATCATTTCTTGTAGGAAGCACAAATATATCTGTTTTTCTTAAGAAATTATGGACTAATGAGTTTGGATAGATTGGTCCAAAATAAGTATCTTTTCTTTTTTTACATTCTTTGTATATATCTTCAATTGTTCTTTTATTTTGAGCATAGTTTCCAGCTTCTATTCTAAAAGGAACAGAAGCCATTATAAGATTTAATTTATATTCTTTTCCTAATTTTTCTTTTATTCTTTTGAAAGCCTCATAAAGAATGTCAACCCCTTTACGGTATGATGCTGATCCAGAAAAGAAAATATTGATTTCTTTTTTGTTATTTTTTTTATTTTTTATTTTTGGTATTTTAACTGAAGGATATAAAACCTCTATATTTTTTTTATTTTTAGAAAAATCAGACCACCCTACTGTCTTTTTTATACTAGTATCTTCTTTTTTATTATAGAATTCTGTATAGTTTATTTTGGTTTTTATATTTTGGTTTTTAAATCCTGAAAACCCATCTTCCAAAAAAATATCTATTTTAGAATTTGCCCATTTATTAAATAAATTAGGCATATTAAATGAAGGTCCTATGAATATATAATTTTTTAGAAAATTTTTTTCAAGATTGATATATACTTGGTGTTTTCTAGAATATTTAATTATCTTTTTCTTCTTTTTTATTATTATATGATATAAAAATTTAAAAGTGTTTATTAATTTAGGAAAAAAATCTTTTACTTTAAATCTAGCATAACCCATCCATCTTATTGGTTCAAATATATATGGTTTTAGCGTCATTCTAAACCTTTAAACTAGTTACATTAGTAATTCCATGCTCATTCATGCTTACACCATAAAGATTGTCTGCTTCTGAGATCATTGCGTCGTTATGAGATATAATCAAATATTGTGCTTTTTTGACATAGTCTCTTATCAGTTTTGAGAGTTTTTCAGAATTGTGTTTATCTAAGGCAGCATCCACTTCATCAAGAACATAGAAAGAATGGGGCTCATGCTCCTGTATCGCAAATATGAAAGCTAAAGCAGTCAATGTTTTTTCTCCTCCTGATAAACTTCTGATATCCAATGTTTTCTTTCCGGTTATCTTAACTTTTATATCAAGCCCGCCTTCAAAAGGGTTGTCTTTGTTTTCAAGGACAAGATTTGCATCCCGGTCTTTTGCAGTTATCGCAGAAAATATATTCTTGAAGTTCTCTTCCAGCACATTGAATGTTTTCATGAAAAGATCCTTTTTCTTCCCCTCTATCTCATCCATCATCTCAACAACATCCTGCTTTTCAAGATTCAGTTTTTCTTTTTTATTCAATAGTGATTGATATTCTTTTTCTATCTCTTCATAGACTTCCAAAGAACGCATATTTACGTTTCCTATATCTGATACTATCTTTTCAAATCTGTCAAGCTCCTGCTTAAGCTGTTCTTCTGGCTTTTCTTTGTTTATCTTGACTCCTTCATACTGTTTGAAGTCTTCCTGAAGGCCGGAAAGCTTTGCTTTTATCTCAGCATTTTTTAAGCTGATATTGTTCATCTCAATTTCAACATCTTTGCTCTGCTCTCTTATTTCATCTATCTTGCTTTCCTTTTCTTGAATCTCATCATTTAGTTTGTCTCTTTGGTTAAAAAGCTGTTTGAACTTAAGATAGAATTCCTGTGATCTTTTTTCCTGCTCTTTTAATGTCGCAGTTTCCTGCTCATTTTTTTCTGTAAGTTTTTCTATCTCTTGTTTGAAATTTTCAGAATCTTTTGACTGCTGGGACAAGATAGACCTTATCTTTTCTTTTTCAGGCTGTTTCATATCATTTATCTGTGTTTTCAGGCTTCTTATATCTGCTTCATAATTCATAACCTGTTCTTTTAATTCAGCAGTTTTGTCTTCATATGCATTCAGTTCAGCAGCAATCTCTGAATCTCTGATATCAGATATCTTTGACCTTAACTGCTGTTTTTTTGTTTTTATTTCTGTCAAAGACTTTATCTTTTCGTTTATCTTTAGTTCAATATTATTAAGCTCTTTATCTTTCTGCTTTATTTTTTCCTGAAGCTCTTTTTTAATGTTTTTATCTGAATCTATATCTCCCGGTTCAAGATGAAGGCTTTTTTCCTGCTTGATTATCTCACCTTCAAGATTTGCTTTCTTTTCCCTTAACTTTGAGATCATGTTTTCATTTTCAGCTCTTCTATCTTCTAAAGTTGAAACTATTTTTTTCAGTTTAGAAATAAGCTCTTCATACTCTTTTATGTCTCTGTTAAGCTCTTTTTGATTAAAACTGTATCTTTTTTTCTGACGGAAGCCCCCCTGCATCGCTCCTGAAGTCTCTGCCAAATCTCCATCTAATGTGACTATCCTTGTCTTTCCAATACCCAATTTTCTTGCAGTATCTATGTCTTCCACAACCAATGTATGGCCAAATACATAAGAAAATATTTTTTTGAACTTTTCTTCAAATGAAACAAGGTTTACTGCAAAATCATGGACATTTTCCCTTTCTTTTAACTTTTTGACTTCAGGGAATATCTTTCTGGATTTTATCTTGTTTAAAGGAAGGAAAGTGGCTGTTCCAAGCTTTTTTTCCTTAAGAAATTTGATGCATTTTGCTGCAGTCTTGTCATCTTCCACAACAATGCTTTTTAATCTTGGTCCGGCAGCGACCTCCAGAGTAAGAGAATATTTTTTTTCAACATCGCCCAATTCAGCTACTGTACCATATATGCCCTTAATGTTGTTTTTTTGCTCCAGGATTTTCTTAACTGCAATATCTCCAAGGACGCTTTCCCTTATAGCTGCTTCTTTTGCCTGAAGCTTGGCAAATTCTTCATGTGCGTTTGAAAGCTTTTGTTTTTTTGAAGATATCTGATGGGCAAGACTGGAATTTTCATTAAGTCTTTTGTTCAATTCCAGTACTGATTCTTTGAAATTCTGTTTTTTGTCCTTTAATCTATCTATCTGGTCTTTGTTCTCTTTTTCTATCTGCATGATTTTGTTTATCTTTTCATCAACAGAGTTTAGCTGGAATTCAAGGCTGTCTTTTTTTCTCAGCATATCCTGCTGCTGTTCTCTTAGCTGTTCAAGAGACTGCTGGTATTTTTCTATCTTTTTTTCTGATTCTTCAATCTGTGATTCTATCTCAGATACATTTTCCAGCTCATTGTCCTGCTTAAACCTGTTGATCTTATCGTTGATCTCACCTAATTTTTTATTGGCGGAGTTTTTTTTCTTTTCAAGCTCCTGTTTTTCAGAATTAAGATGCTCTATTTCAGTATCAATGCTCTGCAGATCTTTTTTCAGTGTTTTTTTCCTCAGTTCTATCTTGTCTATCTCCCCCCTTGAAGTTTCAATCCTTGTCTTGTTTGTAGCTATACTGACTTTTAATTCCTCTATCTCTTTCTGCAGTTTTACCTGGCCTTTTTCCCCTTTTTCTTCGATCTCTTTGTTAAGTTCAGCAATCTTTTCTTTTTTATCTTTAATCTGGTTTTTGAATTCATCAATCTTATTGTTTAATTCATCTAATCTGTTTTTGTGTTTGCTTATCTTTTCATCAAGTTTTGATTTTTTCTCCTCTGTTTTTTCTATCTGTCTGAATATAAGCGATGCTTTATTTTCCTTTACTTTTGATTCAAGCTCTTTGAATTTCAGGGCCTGGTCACGGTCTTTTTTTAGCTCTTTTAGATAACGTTTTCTTTCAGCAAGGATAACCCCTGCTTCTTTTAATTTTTCATCGACCTTTTCCAGTTCTCTTAAGGCTTTTTGCTTTTTTTCTTCATAAACTGATATTCCAGAGATATCTTCAATAAGTATTCTTCTGTCTTCAGGCCTCATTTCAGTAAACCTTACTATATCTCCCTGCAGAACTATGTTATATCCTTCGGGATCTATCTTGGCAACAGACATCAAATCAAGTATCTGCTGTCTTGTTCTTTTTTTATCATTTATCTTATAGACGCTTTGTCCTGACTGTTTTATTATCCTGGTTATCTTTACATAAGGGTCTTCAGTAGGGAATGTTTTGCTTTCATTGTCAAAGAAGATAGAGACTTCAGCCTGTTTCATGGCTTTTTTTGTCTTTCCTCCGTTATAGATAAGGTTTGAGGCTTTGTGAACTCTCATTGATTTTGCAGAAAGTCTTCCAAGAACAAAGCAGAGTGCATCTAAAATATTTGATTTTCCAGATCCGTTTGGCCCCAAAACACAGTTGAAATCATCTCCAAAGACCAGTTCTGTTCTTCTTGCAAAGCTTTTAAAGCCCTGCATAATCAATTTGTTAATCTTAGTCATCTGTTATTGAAATTAGTTGGTTTTCTTTATAAATTTTTTCTTAGAAATCCTCTAAACTGCTTTGTTTCTGGTTCTGGAGAACGTTTTTGTAAGACATCCATGTTTTTCTGAATATAGAAGGATATTTGTCCCAGTTTTCATTCAAGAATCTCACTGTTCTTGGGTCCGAAGGGTATCCTGATCCGAATTCAACACCTATCTTTTCCTTTATCTTTTCAATCTCATTGTCTCTTGTAACTTTAGCTAAAATAGAAGCTGCTGCAACTATTGTGTATCTGAAGTCTGCTTTATGCTCTGCAATTACTTCTTTATCTTTATCTTTAAGATGCTTTTTTAGGTAATCTGTGTAGGATTTTATGTTGTTGCTTGGGCAATCCAGTATTGTCTTATCTGGATCTAAAGAATTGATTATCTCAGCCATCTTTTGTGCTTCTAACTTATTAAGATTTAGATGATCTGTCTGAAGATATCCATCAACTTCTTTAGGGGAGATTGTTATTATCTTATAATCCTTTACTGTTTTTTTTATCTTTTCAAACAGGAATTCTCTTTTTTTTGGAGCCAGTAATTTAGAATCTTTAACACCAAGCGTTTTTAATCTAGGAATCTTGTCTTCTTCAAGCATCACACCACAGACAACCATTGGACCTATCACAGGCCCCCTTCCAGCTTCTTCAATACCGCAGATTAACATTTTATTCTTAAATATATTCTTTTGTTTTTAAACTTGTTGGAAAAATAATATATCTTATTATAAAATTTTTAACAAAAATTTTATATAAGAGAAGGAAAATATTAACTTATTGATTAGAATGACCAAAAAAAAGGATATGAAACATGTTGAAAGAAAGAATGTTCAGTTTGTAGGGTTGGATATCTTGGATCCTGCTGATCAGAAAAAGATAAAAGATATCATCTATAAGGATTATGTGCTGCTTGAAAGAGAACTTAAAAAGATAAATGGTTTGAGAATCCATTTCAAACAGTATGAGAAAGGGGGAAGAAAAAAATATTCTGTCCAAATGTTTGTTGATGCAGAGACAGAACCTATAACCGTAAACAAGATGTATAATCCTGTTGAGTGGGATCCTGTTGCCATAGTCCATAAACTAATAGATAAGGCAAGACAACAGATTATACATAAATTTAAGACAGATTCAAGCTACAGAAAAGAATATGAGAAAGGAGGATTATAAAGATGGCAGATAATCAACCGGCTGAAGAGCAAGGAATAAATAAACCAGAAACATCAGAAGAGATTAAAGAAGATATGGAAGAAGGAAAGAAAGAAGAGAATGTTTATTCAGAAGAAGGAAGAGAGAATCTAGCAGAAGACGATGAAATATCTCCTGAAGAAGAAGGTTTTATGGAAGGAGCAGAAGAAAGGGGAAAAAAGAACTGCTGTGCAGAATGCGGAGAATTGCTGGGAGAAGATGAAGAAAATATAGTTGAAAGAGAATTTGAAGGAGAAGTTAAATGGTTTTGCAGCGAGAAGCATGCTGAAAATTATGCTAAAAAACACAAAGAAGAAGAAAATCCTGAAAGGGTAGAAGAATAAGGAGGTTTAAAAAATGGTAGATGTTGAAGAATCTAAGATAAAAGAAGCAGAAGATGCAATCAGAGATCTTGTTAACTGGATTGAGGTATGGAACCTAGAAGAAGTGCAGAATGGAACCAAGAAGATAGAAGACAAAACAGTAGAAGAGCTTAAATCTAAATTAGAAGAAGTTGCTAAGAAAGTAAGCGGAATGAATGTGACTGTTTAAGATTATTTTTTTATTTAATTCTTTTTTATATTTGTTTAGTAAAATGAATAGCCCCTAGCGGATTTTCGTGGAAGCACGTGAAGATACGCTTCACTTCGAACCGCTGTCCTCGGACGTTTTCAGCTAGGCTGAAAGCCCAGAAAGGCTTCTCCTTTCGCTGCCAAAATCCGAGATGATTGACCACTACACCAAGGGGCTGTATTAGAAGGAAAATCTGTTTTGTTTATAAAATTTATTATTCAGCGAAAATTTTTTGATATTTTTGGTTTTTTAGATTTATTTTCTGGAGTAAAAATTTCCTTTTTAATGATTATAGCTCAATTGGAGAATTTTTACTTAAAATAAGCCTGTGAAGGCTTTACAGAAGGAATCTTTCCTTTTTCAAGCTTAAGTATAAGCTTAAGATAAGGATAAAGCCTTTTTTCTTTTTTTTGGTTTAATTTCAATCCTTTTTCTGTTAATTTCAAAAATCTATTCTCATATTTGATAAGTTTCTTTTTTTCCAGGATCTCTAAATTTTTGTAAAGGCTTCTTTGGGTCTTGTCTACTATCTTCAACCTCTGAAGAAGTTTAATAAAATCTATTTTTGAGACAGAAGCTTCCAAAGGCTGGTGCTCAAATCTTTTGTTAAGCTTTTTTAGATATAACATCAAAGCATAAAGAATAAACTGGTGTTTTTTAGAGAGTTTCATTATTGTTTTTATTTATTTTTGAGATATTTAAATGTTTGTACACGGAATCCTGTAAATAAATTTTTCAAGACCAGTAAAATATTTAAAGCAAGTTCTAATGAATTTTGATATGAAGAAAATTGCTTATTTAACAACCAGTTTTAGTGAGCTTAGCCATACTTTTATGAGGAGAGAAATAGCTGAATTGCAAAAGTTGAATGTGGATGTTTTTCTTTATGGAGTAAGACCAAACATAAGCAAAGTTGATGAATCTGTAAGAAATATTTTTGATGAAACTTTTTATCTTTATTTTAAGAAAAAAAAACAAATATTTTTTTGGATCTTGGATGTTTTTTTGTCTAATCTTTATTTTCTTTTTTTTAGTCCAATAAAATATTTTTCTGGATTTTTTTCTGCATTATTTAATGAGGAGAAAAAACCAATTGACCATTTAAAATTAATCTATCATTTTTTTGTTTCAGCTAGAATTGCTAAAAAAATGAAGAAAAAAAAGATTGAACATATTCATGCTCATTTTTTGAATGTTCCTGCAACTATTGCATTTTACTGCTCTAAACTGCTTGGAGTATCTTACAGTATAACTGCTCATTCTGCTGGAGAAGCTGATTTGAAAGAAATGATTGGATTGAAGATGAAAATAAAGAATGCAAAGTTTATTGCAGTTATCTCTGATTATCTTAAGAAATATATTAACAGAGTTATTTATTCTTGCAGTGATAAAACTTATGTTATAAGGTGTGGGCTTGATGTTAATGAATATAAAACAGATAAAGATCATGAAACTATTTTTGATAAAGATAAAGTTAGGCTGCTTGCTGTAGGAAGGTTTGTAGAAAAGAAAGGGTTTAGATATCTTGTTAAAGCAGCTAAACTCTTAAAAGACTCTGATATCTCTTTTAATATAGTTTTTTTGGGAGATGGTGCTCTGCTTGAGAACTGCAGAAGTGTTGCTGATGAGATAGGTGTTTCAGATGTTGTTTCTTTCAAGGGATCTAAATCACCTGAAGAAGTAAAAGATTATTATGAGAATTCAGATATCGTTGTTGTGCCCTCTGTGACTGCAAAAACTGGAGAGATGGAAGGTATCCCTGTTGTTATAATGGAGGCTCTGCTGATGGGTGTTCCCACCATATCCACAGAGCATTCAGGGATACCTGAGATAATAATAAATGAAGAGACTGGGTTGTTAGTTCCTGAGAAAGACCCAGAAGCAATCAAAGATGCAATTATCAGACTATCTTCTGATATTGATTTGAGAAGGAAAGTTATTGAAAACGGCAAGAAGATAATAGAAGAGAATTTTAATATAAAGAAGTCTGCGGAAAAGCTAAAGAAATTATTTAATTCTTGATATATTAAAATCCAATAGCCCTACTCGGATTCGAACCGAGGTCAGCGGGACACTCCAAAAGCGAAGTTTTGATAACTTCTGCTGTTACCAGAACCCACTATGCTTGACCACTACACCATAGGGCTGTATCCACTGGAATTGCTTGTTTCTTTTTAAAGATTTCCCAGTTTAATAGGTAATTTTATAAAGAAAAACTCGCATTTTAAGGAAAAAGGGGTGCAGAATGAATCACAAAGCTCAGGTAAGTATGGAGTATCTTATCATTGTAGGTTTTGTTGCCGCTATCACTGTTCCTTTGATCATTATCTTCAATACACATTCTACTGAGATGAACGAACAAGTTACATCAAACCAGGTTGACCACATCGCTTCAAAGATCGTTAATTCTGCAGAATCTGTTTATTACTTGGGAGAAAATTCTAAGCTTACTTTTAGGGTTCAGATTCCCAAGAAAGTTAATGCAATTGAAATAGGGAACAATGAAGTGGTTTTTTATGTAAAAAAATTAAACGGGGTTGATGAAGTTGTAAGATATTCTCCTGTTCCTATAAACGGGAGCATCAATGAACAGCCGGGAATATACCAGATAGTTGTTGAATCAAAAGGTGATTATGTATGGGTGAGCAACTAAGAAAAGCCCAGGTTTCTATGGAGTTTGTATTTCTGATAGGGCTTGCTTTTATGGTCATGATTGTCTTTGTTTCTTCTACCAGAAGCGAGTTTAGTGAACTCCAAAGCCAGGAAGAAAGAAGCCTGGTAAAAGATGTTGGAGTAATGATACAGCATGAGCTTGTAATTGCATCAAATGTTGAAGATGGTTATTCAAGAACATTCAGTGTCCCATATAATCTCGAAGGAATAAGTTATAATATTCAGGTGGTAAATAATTCATTAATTACATTTACAGATGATTATGAATATGTTTTGAACATCCCTTCTTTTAGTGGATCTATAGGAAAAGGAAACAACACCATAAACAAGACAAACGATATAATCTATGTCAGCTAAAATATTTACAATGCACGAAAGAAAAAAGGCCCAGATATGGTACACTGATTTTATGATAGGCCTTCTGGTATTTGTAGTTGTGATATTTATCTATTACGGCTACGCCCACAGCATCTCCCAGGATCCAGGAGATATAACCTTTGATCTGCTGATGGATGCAAAAGCGATTAGCGGAAGCCTTATCACAAAAGGAAGTCCAAATGAATGGAATAAAACAAATGTAGATATAGTAGGGCTCACCAATGGAAATCAAAGAATAGTTCAGGAGAAGTTAGATATGTTTTCCAATATGACCTATGGATATACAAAAACCAAACTCAAAACACCTTATGATTTTTATTTTTATTTGGAGGAGCTTGAAGGAAATTCAATAAATATAAACGGAAAGGAAGGAATTGGTATGGAAACAGACAGTGCTGACAATATTGTTTCCTTAACAAGAGTTGTTATCTATGATTCAAGACTTGTAAATATGGTGGTGCAGGTATGGGATTAAATTCTTTGAACTTTTTAAGAATCTATAAAAAAGGTTTTTTTTTCACAATAGATGCACTTCTTGCAGCTTCTATCTTATTAGGGGGCTTAATTGTAATCTCTTCGCATTATGTTGACAATCAGCCTGCTGCCCATCTTAATTATCTTTCACAGGATATTATAAATTCACTGGATGAACTTAAAATCAATGAATTAAACAACAGCTATGTAGAAGAACTGATAAACAACAGCAACATAACAGATACCAACAGTTCTTTACTGCATCAGGTTGGAGAATTTTGGGCAGAAGAAAAATATGGCCTTGCAGAGAATTTCATGGATAATATAACAAATGATATTATTCCTGATATTTACGGGTTTGGTATCTGGATAAATAATGATCTGCTTTATCAGAGAGACAATCCCCCTCCAAGTTCAAGGTCAGGGGCAAAGAAATTGATATCTGGTATAGAAAAGAAAAAACCGATAAAGGGATACATGTCAAAAGCAAGGGCAAATAATTTTGTTAAATCAGGAACCTATATTGTTTCATTTTCTCCAGAGGGGGCTGGATGGGATGGAAGCTGGGATGATCCCGGAGAAGCTGTGATTGACAAATATTTTGAGATAGATGATGGTATGAATATTACAAATGTTGACTTTTATGTTTCTCTTCATATCGAGGATGACGGTCCTGACTGGGAAGTTATTAATATTAACAATGGGACATGCACTATAAACCGTGATGAGATTTATTTTTTGGGAGGAGAGGGAACATTTGACATAATAGATATAGACAGTTGTTTGAATAACGGGCAGAACAGTGTAAGATTAAGATTAAGAAATATAGGATATAACGGGCACATACATCCTGGAATGATGATAAAGATAGACCATACGATGAATGAATCCACACCTTCCTATAACAGCAGTTATTCTGAAAGACATTATTTTGATAATGTAGTGAGTAATGGAGGTGATGACGGAGATAACGGAGCATGGGCTTCTCTGCCTTTTTATATTCCAGAAAATGCTGAAGATATTGAGGTAAGTATGCATATTTCAGCAAGAAATATCAGGGACTATACCGGGTGGGGCTGGTTTTATGCTTGGGATGGCTGGAGGAGAGCAAGAGATTATGATTATATGCTTTTTTTAAATGAAGATCATCCTTTTGATACAGACAGCGGACCTGCAGCAGATATGGTTTATGATTACAGCTCTTTGCAGTTAGCTGGAGAAATAGTAGATGGAACAAATGTAGCGAGTGTTTACCTTAATAATTATGGAGATTATGAATGGGGAGGAGGACATCCAGAGATATACTCTAATCCATTTAACGACCCTGATAATTCCTCCTATATTGAAGTCAGTTATACTCTTTCAGAAGTAGCCCCTTATGGAAGCATAAGAGTAAATCAGTTGGATGAATTTGGAGGGAGTGCTGATTGGGAAAAAGAGACCTCTTTTAGTTTCCCTGAAGAGGCAACAGAGATGGGAGATATATTTACCCATATTGTTCAGCAGTATTCTTATATTGTTGATGTGGAGGCGGATATTTACACTCCACCTTCAAATCTTGTATTTACATCTCCTTCATCAAGAGCAGTTCCAACTACTGTTTATATTCCAGAGGATGTTTTTGCATTGTCTCCGACTGCAAACAATTATGTGAGATTAAGCGACAGGAACTGGAATGATATTCTTCCTGAAAGCTCTGTTGAATATAATTTTTATGTTCCTTCTTTTGTAGGCTATGGCAATGTTTTTTCAACACAGCAGGAAGCTGAGGATGATGCTATTTTAAGGCTTAATGATACATTAGGGGAGTTTATTTCTGCTGAAGATATTGTTGTTGAGTCAAGCGAGATGAAGGATGTTCCAACTATGTGGGGGCCTGCAGTGGTGGAGGTAAGAGTATGGCATTGAGAAAGAAAATGGGGAAAAAAGCAGTGTTCTTTACATTTGTTGCATGTGTTTTTATTTCACTGCTTATATTTTCTGCTTCTGTTGGAGAGAACTATGAGATGCGGGAGAAAAGTTTTGTGATTGAAACAAGAATAGAAACAATGAGCATGTTTGTTGAAGATGTTGAGGAAGACATAGAGAGAGCTGCATATATTGCAGGATTTAGAAGCATGGTTGCTTTGGTAGACAATATTGTCTCTACAGGGGAATATATTTCTGATGTAAATTCCAGTTTTAAAGAGCTTTTTTTTAACGGGACAATAGAAGGAATCAACTCCTCCCTGCTTGCAAACAATACCTTTAATTACTGGATCAGTAAAATCAAGCAGGAAGCAAGCAAGGTAAATCTTGCTGTTGATTTTACAACAAAAAACTTTAGCATATATCAAGACAATCCATGGAATGTAAAACTGGATTTGGATATAATTATAAAGGTTTCAGACAGTGAGGATATTTCTTCCTGGAGTAGAGACAAAGCAGTGAGCTCTTATATTGAATTAGAAGGGTTTGAAGATACATTTTATGTTTTAGGGACCAATGGCCTTGTAGAAAACAGGATTGAAAGAACAATATGGGGCAGTTTTACAAATGGAAGTGATATATCTAATTTATTGAACAATACATATGAAGGTTATTATGTTGAGTTTTCAGGTGCTCCAAGTTATCTGATGAGATTAGAAGGAGATTTCGGTGAATCTGAATACGGCATTGAAAGTCTGGTAGATATTGATGAATTATCAAGCAAAGGAGTATCAACAAAAGACAAGACAATTGTAGATTATATCTATTTTAGTGATGATGACCCTGTAAAATACCATGTTTCAGGGGCTCCAAGTTGGTTTAAACTAGATAATGTTTCAAATATGCATGGAAATCAGAGCCACGTATCATTATATGAAATAGAGAATCTTACTTGAGAAGCAAAAAGAATAAAAATATTTAGTACTTATTAAGCTGAATTATATCCTATAGTATCTATGTTATTTAATATATAT